>CAXTMX010000061.1:16075-16881 GCA_964245585.1 uncultured Sphingomonadaceae bacterium
CGATTGCCGACATCCTGCCTGCCGAGGCGCATCGGATCGAGGTGCTGCGCCGGATGGTCAACACGGTGCGCGCGCGCGCCGACGCCTTCGCCGACCTGATCGCGCGCGAGACCGGCAAGCCGCTGTGGGAGGCGCGCGGCGAGATCGAGCGCGTGATCGACAAGGTCGAAATCTCGGTCGCAGCTTATTCGGAGCGCACCGCGCAGCGCCGGCTCGAGGGCGCGATGGGCGCGCGCAATGCGCTGCGCCACAAGCCGCACGGGGTGCTCGCCGTGCTCGGGCCGTTCAACTTGCCGGCGCAGATCCCCAATGGCCATATCGTCCCCGCGCTGATCGCGGGCAATGCGGTGGTGTTCAAGCCGTCCGAGAAGACGCCGGCGACGGGCAAGTTCCTCGTCGATTGCTTCCATGCCGCCGGCGTCCCCGCCCCGGTCCTGCGCTTCCTTGCCGGGGGGCCCAAGACCGGCCAGGCGCTCGCCGCGTCGCCCGGGATCGACGGGCTGCTGTGCACCGGGTCCGCGCGAACCGGCATGGCGCTGCACCGCCAGTTCGCCGAAACGCCCAACAAGATCCTCGCGCTCGGGATGGGCGGCAACAACCCGGTGATCGCCTGGGATACGCCCGACATTCATTCGGCGGCGGTGCTGATCGTGCAATCGGCTTATGCCGCGGCCGGCCAGCGCTGCACCGCGGCGCGCCGCCTGATCGTGCGCGACGGCGCGCACGAGCCGCTGCTGACCGAAATCTGCAAGCTGACCGAGCGCCTGATCGTCGCAGAGCCGCACAGCGCGCCGGTGCCGTTCATG
>CAXTMX010000062.1:0-16844 GCA_964245585.1 uncultured Sphingomonadaceae bacterium
ACCACCGCCTTCGGCGGCGGTCCCCCTCCCCGTGCCGGGGAGGATTAGGTGTATTCCGAGCTCCAGGTCACGACCCACTTCAGCTTCCTGCGCGGCGCCTCGTCGTGCGACGAGCTGTTTGCCGCCGCCGCGCTGGTGGGCCTGCCCGCGCTCGGCATCGTCGATCGCAATTCGGTCGGCGGGCTGGTCCGCGCGCTGATCGCGGCGGAGGCGACGGGGACGCGGCTCGTCGCCGGATGCCGGCTCGATCTGGTGTGCGGCGCATCTCTTTTGATCTGGCCCGAGGACCGCGCCGGCTGGTCGCGGCTGACCCGGCTGCTGACGCTCGGCAAGTCGCGCGCCGAGCGCAAGAAAGGCGAGAAGGGCCAATGCTTCCTCCATTGGGAGGATGTCGCGGCGCATAGCGACGGCCTCGTCGCCGCGCTCGTCCCCGATCTGCCCGACGCGCGCGCGATGGCGCTGATGCGCGACATCTTCGGCGATCGGGCGCATGTCGCGCTGACCCACCGCCGTCGCCCCGGCGACGCGCTGCGCCTGCATCTGCTCGACACGCTCGGCCGGCAGCATAAGGTCACGCCGCTCGCCACCGGCGACATCCTCTATCATTCGCCCGACCGGCGGATGCTGCAGGACGTCGTCACCGCGATCCGCGAGAAGTGCACGATCGACGATCTCGGCTTCCGCCGCGAGCGCCATGCCGATCGCCACCTCAAGGGGCCGGGCGAGATGGCGCGCCGCTTCGCCTTGTGGCCCGAGGCGGTCGCCGCCACGCAAGGCATCGTCGAGCGCTGCACGTTCAGTCTGCGCGAGCTCGAATATCAATATCCCGACGAACTGGTGATGTCGGGCCGCAGCCCTCAAGCGGCACTCGAGCGGCTGACGTGGAACGCGCTCGCCGTCAAATTCCCCGAGGGCATCCCCGACGCCTATGCGAAGCTCGCGAAGCACGAGCTCAAGCTCGTCGGCCAGCTCGGTTACGCGCCTTATTTCCTCACCGTGAACTCGATCGTCCAGTTCGCGCGCAGCCAGGAGATTCTCTGCCAGGGGCGCGGCTCGGCCGCCAATTCGATGATCTGCTACGCGCTCAACATCACCTCGATCGATCCGATCAAGCATGAATTGCTGTTCGAGCGGTTCATCTCGGGCGAGCGCAAGGAGCCGCCCGACATCGACGTCGATTTCGAGCATGAGCGGCGCGAGGACGTGATCCAGTGGATCTACGAGACCTACGGGCACGACCATGCCGCGCTGACCGCGGTGGTCAGCCGCTATCGCTCCCGGGGCAGCGTGCGCGAGGTCGGCAAGGCGCTCGGCCTGCCCGAGGACATGACCGCAGCACTCGCCGGCCAGGTATGGGGCTGGTCGACCGACGGGGTGAGCGCACGCCATGCGGGCCAGCTCAACCTCGACACCGCCAATCCGCGCCTCGCGCTGACGCTCGATCTCGCGCGCCAATTGATCGGCACGCCGCGCCACCTCTCGCAGCATCCCGGCGGCTTTGTCCTCACGCGCGACCGGCTCGACAGCCTCGTCCCCGTCGAGCCCGCGGCGATGGAGAAGCGCCAGGTGATCGAGTGGGAGAAGGGCGACATCGAGGAATTGGGCTTCATGAAGGTCGACGTGCTGGGTCTCGGCATGCTCGGCTGCATGCGCCGCGCGTTCGATCTGCTCGAGGAGCACAAGGGCCTGCGGATCGGGCTCGAGAATCTGCAGGACGACGATCCCGAGACCTTCGCGATGATCCAGCGCGCCGACACGCTCGGCGTGTTCCAGATCGAGAGCCGCGCCCAGATGAACATGCTGCCGCGGATGAAGCCCACGGAATTCTACGATCTGGTGATCGAGGTCGCGATCGTCCGCCCCGGTCCGATCCAGGGCGACATGGTCCATCCCTATCTCAGGCGCCGCGAGGGCAAGGAGCAGCCCGAATATCCCAAGCCCGAGCTCGAGGCGGTGCTGAAGAAGACGCTCGGCGTGCCCTTGTTCCAGGAGCAGGCGATGAAGGTGGCGATCGTCGGCGCGGGCTTTACGCCGGCCGAGGCGGACGCGCTGCGCCGCTCGATGGCGACGTTCAAGTTCACCGGCGGGGTCAGCCATTTCCACGACAAGCTCGTCAACGGCATGGTCGCCAACGGCTATACCGAGGCGTTCGCCACGCGCACCTTCAAGCAGATCGAGGGCTTCGGCAGCTATGGCTTCCCCGAAAGCCACGCCGCGAGCTTCGCCAAGATCGCTTATGCCTCGTCATGGATGAAGTGCCATCATCCCGACATCTTCTGCGCGGCGCTGCTCAACGCCCAGCCGATGGGCTTCTACGCCCCCGCGCAGATCGTGCGCGACGCGATCGAGCATGGGGTCGAGATATTGCCGGCGTGCGTCAACGAGAGCCGGTGGGATGCGATCCTCCCCGTGCCGGGGAGGATTTGCTCCCTCTCCGCCTCGGCCTGCGGATGATCCGGGGCCTGCCCAACCTCCACGGGGCGGCGATCGTCGCGGCGCGCGGCGACGCTCCCTACGCCTCGATCGAGGACGTCTGGCGCCGCGCGGGCGTGCCGGTCGCCGCGCTCGAGCGGCTCGCCGAGGCCGATGCGTTCGCCTGTTTCGGGATCGATCGGCGCCAGGCGCTGTGGCAGGTGCGCGGGCTCGCCGCCGCGCCGCTGCCTTTGTTCGCCGCGGTCGAGGGGCGCGAGCCCGCGGTCGTGCTCCAGCCGATGACCGCGGGACGCGAGGTGATCGAGGATTATCGCGCGCTCCAGCTGTCGCTGCGCGCGCATCCCTTGAGCTTCCTGCGCGCCGAGCTGACCCGCCGCCGCATCGCCTCGTGCCGCGATCTCGATACGATGAAGGACGGCGCGCGCGTCGAGATCGCCGGGATCATCCTGATCCGCCAGCGGCCGGGCGAGGGCAACGTCATCTTCATCACGCTCGAGGACGAGACCGGCGTCGCCAATATCGTCGTCTGGTCGCGCATGTTCGAGACCTATCGCCGCACGATCCTTTCCTCGGCGATGCTGGTGGTGAAGGGCCGCGTCCAGCGCGAAGGCATGGTGATCCACGTCATCTCCGAGCGGATCGACGACGCGACCGACCTGCTGCGCACCGTCGGCCAGCGCGATTTTCCGCATCGCACCGGGCGCGGCGACGGCGGCGCGCACCCCGGCGCCCCCGACAGCCGCCACCCCGACGACATGCTGCGCCAGAAGACGCGCGATTTCCGTTGATCGATTCAACCAGTGAGCCGTTCGCACTGAGCTTGTCGAAATGCTCTCTTTCTTGTCTGGTGAGAGCAGGCAAGGGCTTCGACCGGCTCAGCCCGAACGGGTTTTAAAGACAGGAAAAGATGACCGACGCCGCCGCCCCCTCGCTCGCCCGCCTGCTCGCGGAAACAGCCATGATCGGCGAGCTGGTGCGCGGCCGCGGCGCCTGGCGCGGCATCGCGCGCGGACATCGCGGCGACGGCCGGCCGGTGCTCGTCATCCCCGGTTTCATGATCGGCGACGCGCGCACCTGGACGCTGCGCCGCATGCTCGCGCGCGCCGGCTATCGCCCCGCGGGCTGGGGGCTCGGCCGCAATCGCGGGGTCAGCGTCGCGCTGATCGACCGGCTCGAGGCGCAGCTCGAGGCGATCGCCGCGAGCGGGCCGGCGGCGGTGATCGGCTGGAGCCTCGGCGGGCTCTATGCGCGCGAGCTGGCCAAGCGCCGGCCCGAGCTGGTCGAGCGCGTGATCACGCTCGGCAGCCCCTTCTCGGGAAATCCTCGCGCCAACAACGCCTGGCGGCTGTACGAACGCATCGCCGGCCACCCGGTCGACAACCCGCCGGTCGCACGGCTGCTTGCCAAGCCGCCGGTGCCGACCTTCGCCTTATGGTCGCGCAAGGACGGCATCGTCGCGCCCGCGGCGTCACGTGGGCTGCCGCACGAATCGGACGTGCAGATCGAGGTCGCCTGCCGCCACACCGGCTTCGCCGTGGCGCCGGCGGCGCTCAGGGCGATCCTGGCCGCGCTGGAACAGCCTCCCCCAGCACCGCGATGACGAACGCATATTCCTCGGCCGCCTCGCGCAGCGCGGTGAACCGCCCCGATTTGCCGCCATGGCCCGCGCCCATGTTGATCTTGAGCAGCAGCGGGTTCCGGTCGGTCTTGGTCGCGCGCAATTTCGCGGCCCATTTGGCCGGCTCCCAATAGGTCACGCGCGGATCGTTGAGCCCGCCGGTGATCAGCATCGGCGGATAGGCTTGGGGCGTGACATTGTCATACGGGCTGTACGAGCGCAGCAGTTCGAACGCCGCCTTGTCGGTGATCGGATTGCCCCATTCGGGCCATTCGCCGGGGGTCAGCGGCAGGCTCTCGTCCTGCATCGTGTTGAGCACGTCGACGAACGGCACGTCGGCGACGACCGCGCCCCACAGCCCCGGATCGGTGTTGGCGACCACCCCCATCAGCTCGCCGCCGGCCGAGCCGCCCTGGATCGCGATCCGGCCCGCCGTGGTGAACTTCGCCGCGATCAGCCCCTTCGCCGCGTCCGAGAAATCGTGGAACGTGTTCCAGCGCTGCTTGGCCTTGCCCTGGAGATACCAGTCGTAGCCGAGATCGTCGCCGCCGCGGATGTGCGCGATCGCATAAGCGAAGCCGCGATCGAGCAGGCTCAGCCGCGCGGTCGAGAAGCTCGGCGGGATCGCATGGCCGTACGCACCATAGGCGTAGAGGAACAGCCTGCCCTGCCCGTCCTTCTCGAAGCCCTTCTTGTACACCACCGACACCGGGATCGCCTTGCCGTCGCGCGCGGCCACCATCAGCCGCTCGGTGGCATAGCGGCTCGCGTCATAGCCCGACGGCACCTCCTGCACCTTGAGCGTGGTCAGCGCGCCGGTCGCCGGGCTGTAATCATAGACCGTGCCCGGCGTGACCATCGACGAATAGACGAGGCGATACGCCGGCGGATCATATTCCGGATTGGCGGCGAGCCCGGCGCTGTAGCTCGCCTCCGCGAACGGCACGCGGCTCTCCTGGCCATCGTAGCCGCGCAGCCGGACCTGATCGAGCCCGTCGACGCGCTCGCTGATCACCAGATGCCGGGCGAACGAGGTCACCCCGCGCAGATAGACGCGGTCCGATCCCGCGATCACGGTCCGCCACACGCCGGGTGTCGCCGGATCGGCCTCGGCCAGGCGGAAATTGACGTGATCGTCGTTGGTCAGGATCCACAGCTTGCCGTGGGCGCTGTCGACCGAATATTGCCGCTCGACCTTGCGCGGCGCGATCAGCAGCGGCGCCGCGGCCGGGTCGGCGGTGGGGACCAGACGCACCTCGCTGGTCTGGTTGTCGCCGGTCGCGAGCACGATCCATGCGCGATCCTGGGTGCGGCCGATGCCGACCGAGAAGCCCTCGTCGGGCTCCTGATAGAGCGTCGTGTCGCCTTGCGGATCGCTGCCGAGGCGGTGCAGCCGCGCGCGATAGGTCCGCCAATTGTCGTTGACCTCGGTGTAGACGAGGCTGCGTGAATCGGCCGCCCATACCACCCCGCCGTTGGTCACCGCGCTGACCGTCTCGATATCCTTCCCCGTCGCGAGATCGCGGATGCGCAGGGTGAAGCGCTCGGCGCCGTTGGCGTCCGACGACCAGGCCGCCAGCTTGCCGTCGGGACTGACCTCGAGCGCCTGCAAGCGGAAATAGTCCTTGCCCGCCGCCTCGGCCGGCTCGTCGAGGATGACCTGGTCGGCCCCCCCCTTGACAGGTTTGCGATACCAGACGCGATATTGCCCGCCGGGCTGGAACGCCCACCAATAGAGCCAGTCGCCGTCCTTTTGCGGCACGCCGGCATCGTCCTGTTTGATGCGGCCCTTCATCTCCGCGAAGATCGTCTCGACCAGCGGCTCGGCCGGCTTCATCGCCGCTTCGTAGTAGGCGTTCTCGGCCTTGAGGTAGGCGAGCACGTCGGCATCGTCGACCGTGGGATAGCCCTGGTCCTTGAGCCAGAACCACGGATCCTCGACCGTCACGCCGTGGCGGGAATAGCTGTGGGCACGCTGCTCCGCCAGCGGCGGCGCGGGAAGCTTGGCGGGATCGATCATGGGCGCATTCCAGGCAAACGCCGCCGCCGGATCGACGAGCAGGCTGAGCAGGAGGAGGAAGACAAGGCGCATCGCATGCAGTCCCTTGCTGGCGGTGACGGGCGGGGTCTATCCTAGGCCATGACCCGACGATCACAAGGCTTGCCATGTCCACCCACCGCGACCGGCTGAACGCGCTGCGCGACGAGCTCGCGCGCCGCCGGCTCGATGGCTTCGTCGTGCCGCTGACCGACGAGCATATGAGCGAATATGTCGGCGGCTACGCCCAGCGCCTCGCCTGGCTGACCGGGTTCGAGGGCTCGGCCGGCGCGGCGGTGGTATTGCCGGCCGAGGCCGCGATCTTCGTCGACGGACGCTACACGCTGCAGGTGCGCGAGCAGGTCGACGGCGATCAGTGGAGCTACCAGTCGCTGCCGCACGCGAGCATCGCCGCCTGGCTCGCCGAGCATGCCCCGGGCGAGGCGCGGATCGGCTACGATCCGTGGCTGCACACGCGCGACTGGGTTGCCGCGGCGAAGAGCGCGCTTGCCGCCAAAGGCGCCGAGCTGGTCGCGGTCGAGGCCAATCCGATCGATGCGGTGTGGCGCGATCGCCCCGCGCCGTCGCCGGCGCGGCTGGTCGTCCAGCCCGATGCGCTCGCCGGCAAGTCGTCGGCCGAGAAGCGCCAGGACATCGCCGACTGGCTCGCGGCGCATCACGCCGACACCGTCGTCCTCTCTGCGCTCGATTCGATCGCCTGGACGCTCAACGTGCGCGGTGCCGACGTCGATCGCACGCCGGTCGCGCTGGCGTTCGCGCTGGTCCACGCCGACGCGACCGCCGATCTGTTCGTCGCGCCGGGCAAGATCGGCGAGGATGTCGCGCAGCACCTCGGCAATGCGGTGCGCGTCCACGATCGCCGCGACTTCGCGATCGCGCTGAGCCAGCTCGCCGGCCGCACCGTCGCGGCCGATCCCGAGCGCGCGGTCGCCGCGATCTTCGCCGCGCTGGGCAAGGCCAAGGCGAAGGTTCTCGGCCTGCGCGATCCGGTGGTGCTGCCCAAGGCGATCAAGAACGAAGCCGAGATCGCCGGCCACAAGGCGGCGCAGGCGCGCGACGGCGCGGCGCTGACGCGCTTCATCCACTGGCTCTACGCCGAGGCGAGCAAGGGCGGGCAGACCGAGCTTTCCGCCGCCGCCAAGCTGCGCGCGTTGCGCGAGGAGAGCGGCCAGCTGCGCGACCTGAGCTTCGACACGATCTCGGGCGCCGGCCCCAACGGCGCGATCGTCCACTACCGCGTCAACGCGGCGACCGATCGCGCGATCGAGCCGGGCTCGATCTATCTGGTCGATTCGGGCGGCCAGTATCAGGACGGCACCACCGACGTGACCCGCACCATGTTCATCGGCGGCGGCAAGCGCACGCCGCCGGCCGAGATCCGCGACCGCTACACGCGCGTGCTCAAGGGCCATATCGCGCTCGCTCGCGCGATCTTCCCCGCGGGCACGCGCGGCCAGCAGCTCGACACGCTGGCGCGCCAATATCTGTGGGCGGCGGGGCTCGATTACGCCCATGGCACCGGGCACGGCGTCGGCGCCTATCTCGCGGTGCACGAAGGGCCGCAGCGCATCGCGCCGGTCGGCGGCGGCCAGCCCGGCGGCGACGAGCCGCTGCGCGCGGGCATGATCATTTCGAACGAACCCGGCTATTACAAGGCGGGCGCCTACGGCATCCGCATCGAAAATCTGGTGCTCGTGGTCGGCAAGGAGGTGCGCGGCGCGGAGCAGCCGATGCTCGGCTTCGAGACGCTGACCTTCGCCCCGCTCGACAAAGGGCTGATCGACGCGCAGATGTTGACCGCGGACGAACGCGCCTGGGTCGACGCCTACCATGCGAAGGTCCGCGAGGCGATCGGCCCGCAGCTGCCGGCGCGCTCGCCGGTGGCAGGATGGCTCGGGCGGGTGACCGCGCCGCTGTGAGGAGACGATGATGAACCAGCCGATGCTCAAACGCACGCTCGCCGGGCTGCTGCTCGCCGGCGCCTTCTGTTACACGGCTTATGCCCAATTCGCGCCGCCCAAGATCGTGGCGATGCCCGCAGCGGAGGCCGCGCGCCGCACCGCATGGGACTTCAATCTCGTCGCGATCGACGGCGCGCCGCTGCCGCTGGCCAAATTCAAGGGCGAGGTCGTGCTGCTCGTCAACACCGCGAGCTTCTGCGGCTTCACCCCGCAATATGAGGGGCTGCAGAAGCTCCACGCCGGCTACGCGCCGCGCGGCTTCACCGTGCTCGGCGTGCCCTCGGGCAACTTCAAGGGCCAGGAATATGGCTCGAACAGCGAGATCGCCGGCTTCTGCAAATCGAAGTTCGGCATCAAGTTCCCGCTGGCGGAAAAGGCCGACGTGGTCGGCGACAACGCCATTCCGATCTATCGCTGGGCGGCGGCGCGGCTCGGCCCGCGCAACGCGCCGCAATGGAACTTCCACAAATATCTGATCGGCCGCGACGGCCGGCTGATCGCCGCGTTCGGATCGCGTACCGATCCTAGCGATCCGAAGCTGGCGGCGGCGATCGAGGCGGCGCTGAAGGCTCCGGCGAAGGGCTGAGCGGGGGTTCGGCGGCGGCGGCGCGCTGCTGATCCTTGCGCCGGCGCAGATTGGCGCGCAGCGCTTCGGCGAGGCGGCGGTCGCGTTCGGTCATGGCGCAACGATAGGAGCCGCAGCCCCGAGCGGGCAAGCGCGGGTTGACGCCGCGTGACGCAATCCGCATAGCCGCCGCGCACCGGCGGGACCGCCCGGCGCATTGCTGCCGTAGCTCAGTGGTAGAGCGCATCCTTGGTAAGGCTGAGGTCAAGGGTTCGATCCCCTTCGGCAGCACCATTTTTTTCAATGACTTAGCGTCCCTCGCAGGGAAAGAGGGATGACTCGCGCAGCCTTGCCGATCCTACGTCGGCAGGCGAGGCACGCAGCATCGCCCGGATCGACAATCATCGTGAGACGATCCCGGTGCCCGATCTGTGAATTTGAGCGAAGATTCCACGCGGAAATGCGGCCGACGTGGACATGCTGCGCTCGGCGCCGCCGGAGTATTGGACCGCGCCGCGTTGAGCTTCTACCGTCGGCGCCGCGTTCAGTCACGAAGGGATCTGCCATGAATATCAGCGTCAATGTCGATTGTACGCCTGAAGAAGCTCGCCGCTTCATGGGCCTGCCCGATCTCACCGAGGTCCATCAGGTGTATCTCGACAAGATCAAGGCGACGATGGAGCAGGGTCTGACCCCCGACACGATCGAGAGCTGGATGCGCAATTGGGCGCCGATGGGCGAGGCGAGCATGAACCTGTGGCGCCAGCTGTTCGAGACGATGGGCGCCAAGAGCCTGGGCGGCAAGGCGAAGTGATGCGATGCGCCGCGACGACACGATCTTCGCGCTGTCAAGCGGCGCGCCTCCGGCGGCGATCGCGGTCGTCCGGGTCAGCGGGCCGCGGGCCGCAGCGGCGCTGACCGCGCTGGCGGGGCGGCTTCCGCCGCCGCGCCGCGCGACATTGCGCACGCTGCGCGCCGCCGACGGTGCTCTGCTCGATCGGGCGCTGCTGCTGTGGTTTCCGGCGGGGCAAAGCGCGACCGGTGAAGATCTCGCCGAATTCCATCTCCATGGCGGCCGCGCGGTGGTCGCCGCGCTGCTCGACGCCCTCGCCGCGCGCGATGGCTTGCGCCCGGCCGACCCGGGCGAGTTCACGCGCCGCGCATTCCTCACCGGAAGAATCGACCTGGCCGAGGCGGAGGGCCTTGCTGATCTGCTTGCGGCCGAAACCGAGACCCAGCGGCGCCATGCGATGCTGCTCGCCGAGGGCGGGCTCAGTCGTCGCGTCGAGCAATGGCGCGAGCGCTTGCTTGCGATAGCCGCCCGGGTCGAAGCGCTGCTCGATTTTTCCGACGAGGGAGATGTCGCCGAGGATGCGGCGATCGCTCCCGCGATCGCCGTCTTGGCGAGCGCAATCGCGGTCGATCTGGCAGCGCCGCCGGCCGAGCGATTGCGCGATGGCGTCCGCGTCGTCCTCGCTGGTCCGCCCAATGCCGGCAAGTCGACGTTGCTCAACGCCCTGGCAGGGCGCGAAGCAGCGATCACTGCTCCTCGCGCGGGCACGACCCGCGACGTGATCGAGGCGCCGGTCGTTCTCGCCGGAATGCCGTTGCTGCTGAGCGACACGGCGGGGCTGCGCGAGTCCGGCGGGGCGACCGAGCGACTTGGCATCGACCGCGCGCAGGCCGCGATCATCCGAGCCGACGTCGTCCTCTGGCTCGGTCCCGCCTCGGCACGACCGCGACCGGATGCGATCGTCGTTCATGCGCAGGCGGACCGCAAAAGCCGCGCGCGCACCCCCGCGGATGCCGATGTCGCGATTTCCGCACACACCGGCGTTGGTATGGCAGAGCTGCGGTCCACGCTGATCGCGGCCGCGCAGCGCGTGCTTCCTCTTGGCGACGCGATTGCGCTGAACCTCCGCCAGCGCGAAGAGCTTTCCCATTGCCACCGCGAACTGGCCGAGGCGACCAACAGCAGCGACCTGCTGCTGGTCGCTGAGCATATGCGTCATGCCTGCTACGCGCTCGATCGGCTGAGGGGGCGTGCCGGTACCGAGGATATGCTTGATGCGTTATTTGGCGCCTTCTGCATCGGCAAGTGATGTTCCACGTGGAACATTTTGACAGGCCCGGAGGCCGGCCGTAGCAAAGTCCGATGGAACGCTTCGATGTCGTCGTCGTGGGAGGGGGGCACGCGGGTTGCGAAGCTGCGGCTGCGGCATCGCGCTGTGGCGCCAGGGTCGTTTTGGTGACGCACGCCCCCGCGACGATCGGGGCGATGTCCTGCAATCCCGCGATCGGCGGGCTCGGCAAGGGGCACCTCGTGCGCGAGGTGGATGCCTGCGACGGATTGATCGCGCGGGCTGCCGACCAAGCGGCGATCCATTATCGGATGCTCAACGCAAGCAAGGGGCGCGCGGTTCAAGGCCCACGGGTGCAGGCCGATCGTCGCCGGTATAAAGCGGCGATCGATGCCATGATCGCCGATGCGGATATCACGCTGATCGCGGGCGAGGCTGCGTCCTTGATCACGAGCGGAGACCGAATCGAGGGATTGTCTCTCAGTGACGGAATCGAGCTGGATGCTCGCGCGGTCGTTATCGCCAGCGGGACTTTTCTCAACGCCCGCCTCCATCTCGGTGTCGACCAGCGAGACGGCGGTCGCGTCGGCGAGCCGGCGGCGTGCGCGCTTGGCCGGCAGCTGCGCGAGATCGCGCCGACGGCCCGGCTCAAGACGGGCACGCCGCCGCGCCTCGACGGGCGAACCATCGACTGGGCACGATTGGAAGCCCAGCCGAGCGACGGCGGGACCTGGACCATGTCCGCGATGGGCACGCGTCGCGCACCGGCGCTGTTCTGCGCGATCACCCGCACGAATGCTGATACGCATGCGATCATCCGCGAGGGCTTTGATCGTTCGCCGTTGTTCTCGGGCGCGATCGAGGGCCGCGGGCCGCGCTATTGCCCGTCGATCGAAGACAAGGTGGTGCGTTTCGCCGATCGCGCCCAGCATCAGATATTCCTCGAACCCGAAGGGCTCGATACGCATCTGGTCTATCCGAACGGCATCTCGACCTCGTTGCCTGAAGACTGCCAACGGCGCTTCATCCGCTCGATTGCCGGGCTCGAGCGGAGCGATATCGTCCAACCCGGTTATGCGGTCGAATATGACCACGTCGATCCGCGGGCGCTCGACCACAGCCTCGAACTACGCGGGCTCCCCGGCCTGTTCCTGGCCGGCCAGATCAACGGGACGACCGGTTATGAGGAAGCCGCCGCGCAGGGCCTCGTCGCGGGGCTCAACGCTGCCGCACGCGCGCTCGGCCGCGCGCCGACGCTGTTCGAACGGACGGCCTCCTATATCGGCGTACTGATCGACGATCTGGTCACCCAGGGTGTCACCGAGCCTTATCGCATGCTCACCGCGCGCGCGGAGCACCGCCTGCACCTACGCGCCGATAACGCCGAAGTCCGTCTTACCCCTCTGGCGATGAGCGCCGGCTGTCTGTCGATCGAACGCCGGCGCGCCGTGATGTTGCGGAACGAGCAGCGCGCCGCCGCGCACGCCTTATTCGCTGAAGCGCGTCCCGGGGGATCGCTCGCCGAGCGGGCGCGACGCGGGGAGCTTGTCGCGCCTGAGGGCCGATCGATGCCGATCGAAATTGTCGAGGAAGTGATCGAGGACGTTCGCTACGCACCCTATGTCGAGCGGCAGCAGCGCGAAGCGGCGCGGCTGGCCAGCGAAGATGTCGCATTGCCTAGCGGGCTTTCCTATCGAGCGATCGGTGGACTTTCCGCCGAAATGATCGAGCGGTTGGAACGCGCCCGCCCGAACACGCTTGCCGCCGCAGCGCGAATTCGCGGGATCACGCCAGCGGCTTTGTCGGCGATCCTGGTACACGGGCGCAGAATCGCTGCATGAACGAGGGCGACGCGCGCCAATGGCTGGTGGACCAGTTCGATGTTCCACGTGAAACAATGCTTGCCCTCGAGCGACTATGTACCGCGGTCGACCGAGGCTCGATGACACAAAATCTGGTGTCCTCGTCCACGCTTGAAGCTCTTTGGGGCCGACACATCGTCGACTCCGCGCAACTCGTTCCGCTCCTCGGTGACGGGCCGATCCTAGACGTCGGCTCGGGGGCCGGCTTTCCAGGCCTGGTCATCGCCATCCTTACCCGGCGACCGCTCATCCTCGTCGAACCGCGTCGGAAACGCGCGGATTTCCTCGCCTCGACGGCCTCGGACCTCCGCCTGACGGTCGAGGTGCGACGGTGCCGTGTAGAGATGCTGGTCGCACCCCCGTTCGGCACGATCGTCGCGCGAGCCGTCGCCTCGCTCGGCGACTTGCTCGCCGCCGCCCATCACCTTGCCGGCCCCGGCACGCGCTGGGTCCTTCCAAAGGGGCGGAGCGTCGAAAGCGAACTGGCGGCGGCGCAGGAGACATGGCAGGGTGCGTTTCGAACCGTGCCGAGCGTTACCGATCCGCAAGCCGCAATCGTGGTCGCGGAGCATGTCCGTCGAAAGGCCCGCCGATGATCCGGATTGCCGTGGCGAATCAGAAAGGCGGCGTGGGCAAGACGACCACGGCGATCAATCTCGCCACCGCGCTCGCCGCGACCGGATGGCGCGTGCTGCTGATCGATCTTGATCCGCAGGGCAATGCCTCGACCGGGCTCGGCGTCCCCCGCCCGGCGCGCGCGCGCTCGACCTACGACGTGCTGCTCGGCGGTTGCCCGGTCGATGAAGCGGCGATTGCGACGCGCGTGCCGCGCCTCGATCTGCTCGCCGCGGTGCCCGATCTGTCGGCGGCGGAGATCGAGCTGGTCGATGTCGAACATCGCGCGCATCGGCTGGACCGCGCCTTGGCGGAGACGTCGGCTCGCTGGGACATCGCGCTGATCGACTGCCCGCCGTCGCTCGGATTGCTCACGATCAATGCGCTGGTCGCGTCGCGCTCGCTGCTCATCCCGCTGCAATGCGAGTTCTTTGCGCTCGAGGGGCTGAGCCAGTTGCTCAACACGCTCGAGCGCGTGCGCACCGGCTTCGATGCCGATCTGGCGGTGCTCGGGGTCGCGCTGACGATGTACGACCGCCGCAACCGCCTGTCCGAGCAGGTTGCGCAGGATGTCCGCGCGGTGCTCGGCAAGCTGGTGTTCGAAACGGTCATTCCGCGCAACGTGCGTCTGTCCGAGGCGCCGAGCCATGGGCTGCCGGCGCTGATCTACGATTATCGCTGCCCCGGCTCGGAAGCCTACATCGCGCTCGCCCGCGAACTGATCGAACGGCTGCCGGCGCGCGCGGAGGCGGCATGACCATGAGCGACACCCAGCCCAAACGTCGCCCCGCCGGACTCGGCCGCGGGCTCTCCGCTTTGTTCAGCGAGGCCGAGCGCGAGCAGCCGATTGCGCCTTCCGGTGCTGCCACCGGCGTGCAGCTCGTCGCAGTGTCGTCGATCGCGCCGCACCCCGGCCAGCCGCGCCGTCACTTCGACGATGCGGCATTGACCGAGCTGGCCGACTCGATCGCCGCGCGCGGGCTGATCCAGCCGATCGTCGTGCGCCCGCTCGGCGACGGCTATCAGATCGTCGCCGGCGAGCGGCGGTGGCGTGCGGCGCAGCGCGCGCAGCTCCATGAAGTTCCTGTAATCGTTCGGGATTTCGGCGACGAGGAGACGCTCGAGGTCGCGCTGATCGAGAACATCCAGCGCGCCGAGCTCAACGCGATCGAGGAAGCCGAGGCCTATCAGCGGCTGCTGACCGATTTCGGCCATAGCCAGGACGAGGTCGGCCAGCTCGTCCACAAATCGCGCAGCCATGTCGCCAATCTGATGCGGCTGCTCGATCTGCCGCCGGACGTGCGTGCGATGGTCGCCGACGGGCGGCTGACGATGGGCCATGCGCGCGCGTTGATCACCGCGCCCGATGCGGCGGCGATCGCGCACGAGGTGCTGCGGCGCGGCCTCTCGGTACGCGCGACCGAGGCGCTCGCGCGCGCCGCGCGCCCTGCCGAGATCGAGCGCAAGTCGCTTGCGCCGCGCGCCGCCGACGACGATATCGCCGCGCTCGAGCGGCGGCTCGGCGACATGCTCGGCCTGCGCGTGAAGATCGCCCACGATCGCGGCGCCGGCGCGGTCTCGATCCATTATTCGACGCTCGATCAGCTCGACATGATCTGCCAGCGCCTCAGCGGCGAGCGGATCTAGCGCGCGCGCGCCGCCTGCCGCGCGATCGTCAGCAATTCGACCTCGGCCGCGAGCGGCCCGATCCCGCCCGGCGCCTTGATCTGGCGCTCCGCCTCGCCGATCCGCCCGATCGCGACGCCGAGCTTGTCCGGCCGCCACAGCGCGAGCTGCCGGCTGACCGGCTGCTTGTCCTTCCAGAATATGCCCTTGCCCGACGCGGCCATCACCGCCTCGATGCCGTTGCCGCGCTCGACCTCGGCGCGCAGCTCGGCGAGCAGCAGCAGCCGCTTGAGGATCGGCCGCAGCAGCGGGATGCCCGCGATGCCCTCGGCGGCGAGCCGCGCGATCTCGCTCTCGGCGTCGGCCGGCGCGCCCGACACTACCGCGTCGACCAGCCGCGACAGATCGCCCTCGCCCATCGCGGCGCCGACCGCGTCGAGCGCGTCATGATCGAGATCGCGCGGCCGATCGGGCGCGGCGTCAGCGAAGCTCGCGAGCTTGGCGATCTCCTGCGCGAGCAGCGCCCGGTCGCCGCCGGTCGCCGCGATCAGCCGTTGCGCGACGTCGGTGCGGAGGCGCAGCCCGGCGTCGCGCGCCATCGCCGCGGCGAGCCGGTCGGCCTCGGCACCTTCGGGCAGATAGGAAGCGAAGGCGAGCGCTGCCGGCGACGCCGTGGCGAGCTTGAGCAATTTCGACTCGCGGCGCAGCGCGCCGGCGATCGCCACCACCGGATTGCCCGCCGCGGGCGCCTCGAGCAGCGCCGCGACCGCCGCAACGGTCTCATCGCCCGCCCCGACGACGCGGATGTGGCGCTTGCCCCCGAACAGCGAATGCGACGCGGCCTCGTCGGCGAGCAAGGCGGGGTCGGCCTTGAGCGCCGCGGGCGCCAGGTCGATCGCCTCGGCATCGGGGCCGAGCGCCTCGCCTATCCGCGCGGCCAGCGCACGCGATCCCGAGTCGTCGGGGCCATGCAGCAGGATCAGGCGGATCGCTTCGTCCGGCCGGTCGAGCGCGCGCTCGATCTGGACGCGGCTCGCCTTCACCGCGGCGGCTCAGCCCGCCGGGCGGGTGCGCGCCGCATAGAGCGCGAGCCGCGCCACGATCTGGTCGGCGATATCCTCGGACAGCCGCTCGAGCGCCGTCTGTTCGGCCGCGACCGTGGCATATTCGGAGCTGACGATGTCGATTCCCGCGTCCGATCCCGCCGTCGCGTCGAGCAGCACGGTGTCCTTGCCCGCGTCGAGCAGGCGATAGCGCGCGCGCAGCGCGCGTTGCTCGCGCGTCACCGCATTGTCGCCGCGCACGCCATAGCTGCTGATCTTGTCGTCGAGCTCGATCTCGAGCCGGTAGAGCGGCGCGCCCTTTGCTTGGCCCGAATCGAGCCGGTCTTCGAGCGCGGTCCGCACCAGCCAGCCGGCCTTGCCGCCGATCTGGGCGATCTCGACCTGGCCGAGCGTGCGCACCACCGCGCCCTGGCTGCCGCCCGAATAGAGCGGTCGCAGGCCGCAGCCGGTCAGCGCGAGCGCGAACGCCAACGAGAGCGATAGCCGTCTCACGCGACGATATTGACGAGTCGGTCGGGCACGACGATCACCTTTCGCGGAATCGAGCCGGCGAGACTCGCCTGCACCTTCGCGCTCGCCAACGCCAGCGCTTCGAGCGCCTCGCGCGGCGCGCCTTTTGCTGCCGATAGCGTGTCGCGCAGCTTGCCGTTGACCTGGACCGCGATCGTCACCGCATCGTCGGTGAGCAAGGCGGGATCGACCGCCGGCCAGGCGGCATCGGCGATCAGCCCTTCCTCACCCAGCGCCGCCCACGCCTCCTCGGCGAGATGCGGCACCATCGGCGCGGTCAGCAGCACGATCCCGCGCACCGCGGCATCGCGCGAGGCCGACGGCGCGGCCTTCTCGATCGCGCTGGCGAGCTCGTAGATCTTGGCCACCGCCTTGTTGAACGCGAGCCCCTCGATGTCGGCGGCGACCCCGGCGATGGTCTTGTGCAGCCTGCGGTCGAGCTCCAGATCC
>CAXTMX010000063.1:0-16453 GCA_964245585.1 uncultured Sphingomonadaceae bacterium
GGTTGAGCGTCTGCTCGCGCTCGTCGTTGCCGTTGCCGAGGCCCGCGCCGCGATGACGGCCGACCGCGTCGATCTCGTCGATGAAGAGGATGCACGGCGCGTTCTTCTTGGCCTCGACGAACATGTCGCGCACGCGGCTCGCGCCGACGCCGACGAACATCTCGACGAAGTCCGAACCCGAAATGGTGAAGAAGGGCACGCCCGCCTCACCCGCAATGGCGCGCGCGAGCAAAGTCTTGCCGGTGCCGGGCGAGCCGACCAGCAGCGCGCCCTTGGGAATCTTGCCGCCGAGACGCGCGAACTTGGTCGGGTCCTTGAGGAAATCGACGATCTCCTGCAATTCCTCGCGCGCCTCGTCGATGCCGGCGACGTCGTCGAACGTCACGCGGCCCTGCTTCTCGGTCAGCATCTTGGCGCGCGACTTGCCGAAGCCCATCGCGCCCGACCCGGCGTTCTTCTGCATCTGGCGGAACAGGAAGAAGCCGACGCCGATGAACAGCAGGAACGGGAGCGACTGATAGAGCAGATACACCCAGATATTGGGCTGCTCCTCGGGCTTGGCGCGGAAGCGCACGCCCTTCGCGCTGAGCCGCTCGACCAATTGCGGATCCTGCGGCGCATAGGTGCGGAACGCGGTGTCGTTGGTCAGCTTGCCCGAGACGACGTCGCCGGCGATCTCGACGTCCTTGACGCTGCCTTCGTCGAGCCGCGACAGGAACTCGGAATAAGCGATCGCCTCGCCGGCGCGCGGGCGCGTGCCCGAATCGAACATCGACACCATCAGGACGAGCGCGAGCAAAATGCCGACCCAGATCAGCATGCTCTTCATCCAGGGATTGCCCTGCGGTTCCTTGTCCTCGTTCATTCCGCTCCGCCTTTCGACCACTGCATAGATAAGCGATCCCCGGTTAATGGCAATGGAACGCTGTTCAGCGGACCGCACGATGCGGCGGAGCCCGCTCGAACCGCCATCGCACGCCGGGGCTGGCCTTGACCGCGCCGAGCGTCGCCGCCTGTCCGGACTCGAGCCGCGCCGCCAGCCGCATCACCTCCGCGCCGCGCGGCGCGATGCCGGGATCGAGCGCCAGCAGCGCTTTCACGAGCAGCCGGCGCAGCAGCTCATCCGGCAGGCCTGCCGGATCGAGCGCCAGCGCCGCATCGCCGCGCGGCACGATCCGCTCGTCCCACAGCCGCGCCGCCATCCAGTCGAGCGCGACGTCGGCCTCGGCGAGATGCCCCGCCGATGCGGCCAGCGCGATCGGATTGAGCGCGGGCGTCGCGGCCAGGAGGCGGCGGAAGCGGACGCGATCGAACCGCTCGTCGGCGTTGGACGGATCGTCCGCCGCGACCAGCCCGGCCGCCGCGACGACCGCGGCCAGCTCCGCGTGGCGCCAGCCGAGCAGCGGCCGGACGAGCGGGATGGCGGCGGGACGGGATCGCCGCACGCCCGCCAGCCCGGCGACCCCCGATCCGCGCGCGGCGCGCATCAGGAAGGTCTCGGCCTGATCGTCGGCGTGGTGGGCGGTGGCGAGCGCCGCTAGTCCTTCGCGTCCGGCCCATTCGCCGAGCAGGCGGTAGCGCACGGCGCGCGCGGCGGCCTGAAGCCCCTCGCCCGCCGGCTCAACCCGGCCGGCAAGGACAGTATGGGGGACGCCCAGCATGCCGCACAGATCGCCTACCCCACGCGCCTCGCCGGCCGCCGCGGGACGCAGGCCGTGATCGACCGTCGCGGCGGCGATCGCGCGGGGAAACGCCGCTTCCGCCAACAGCAGCAAGGCGACGCTGTCGGGCCCGCCCGAGACGGCGACACCGAGTCGGCTCGCCGGCGTCGGGGTAGCGATCAGCGCCGCAAGGTCATCCGCAAAACGCCCGACTAGCGCGTCCGCCGGCCGCACGTTTCCGTCATCCCGGCGGAAGCCGGGATCCATCGGTCGGGATGTAGTGCCCGGGCGTCACTTGCATTTCGCTGCGACGCGGCCCTGCGCCGCTTTGTCCTTGAGTGCCTGGCTGATCTTCTCGCCGTAGACGTCGGCGAGCTCGTCATAGACCTTGCACGCCTCGACCGGCTTGTTGAGCTGGGTCAACGCCGTGCCAAGGAAGTACAGGCTGTCCGGCGCCCGCTCGCCGCGCGGCATCTTCTTGTAATTGGTGTAGAACGCCTCGGCCGCGAGCGCCGGCTTGCCCTCGTCGAGATAAGCGCGGCCAAGCAGGTTCTGCGCATAGCTCGCGCGCTTGTGGGTCGGATATTTCGCGACGACCGCCTTCAGCGCGGCCTGCGCCTCGGCATATTGCTTCGCCTCCCACAGCCGGAAACCCGCCATATAGGCGTCCTCGCCGGCATCGCCGGTCGCCGCTGGCGTCGGCGCGGCGGACGGCGCGGGCGGAGGAGGCGCCGGCGAACGGATCGGCGAAGCGGCCGGAGCGCGCGTCGGAGCCGATGCGGACAGCGGCGCGCCGCTTCCTTCGAGCAGGCCGAGCCGGGCGTCGGTATCGCCGCGCAGTTTGGCCAGCGCATCCTCGAGCTGGCGCAGCTTGAAGCTGTTCTGCTCGGCCTGGCCGGTCAGGCTCGCGAGCTGCCGTTCGAGCGAGTCGACGCGCGCGGTGAGATCGTTGAGCGACGAGGTAGCGGGCGTGCCGGCGGGCGGCGCGGCCGGTGCGCTGGGCTGGATATCGGCTTCGACGGTCGCGCCGGCGCCGCCCGGGAAGACCTTGCGCTGGACGGCGCGCATCTCCTTTTCGAGCTTGCCGACCCGCTGGTCGATCGGAGCATCCTGGGCGGCAGCGGGCGCTGCGACGCTGGCGAGCAGCAGGACGATGGTGACGAAGCGCATTGAGGCCTTTCCTCGAATGAATCGATCGCCGCCTTAACGCGCTCCAGCGAATGCCGCCACGATTAAGGCTGCGCCAGCGGCACATTGCCCGAGGGCGGCAGTGCGGGGATCACCGGATCGGACGAGGACGGCGCATCGCTTTCTGTCGGCCTCGGCCGCTTACGAGCACGCCGCACCGGTGGCGACGGGCTGGCCTCCTGGCCGAGCAGCGCGGACGGCTTGAGGCTGACGTCGCTGAGGATCGCGGCTGGCGGGCCGAGCGGCGGGGCGGCGGCGGACCCGATGGTGACACGCAGGAACTCGGCCCGCCCGGTGCGGATCAACGGATCGGCTGCGCTCGCTGGCACTTCGTAACGCTGCCCCTGCTCGAGCTGGCCCATGTAGAGCGTCTTGTTGCCGTCGCGTTCGTAGACCCGCAGCCACACCGGCTGCAGCGCGGTCAGCACCACCGGGCCGCTCGGCGACCCCATGGCCGGCTGCGCCGCGACCGGTGTCGAGCTCATTGGCGCCTGCACCGTCGGCTGCGGCGCGGCCTCGGACGGCGGCATGGTCCCGGCCGCGAGCTGCGCGCGCGTCTCGGCGTCGCCGCCGACCTGGCTGCGCCAGACGGCATAGCCCGCGACGATCAGCAGCGCGATCAAGGCGGCGGCCCAGGCGAGCGTGCGCGGCACGATACGCGAGGGATCGGCCGGCTCGAACGGCGTCATGTCGACCCGTTCGACATCCGTCCCGGCGAGCTCGTCGCGGAACGCGCGCGACAGCTCCGCCTCGTCGAGCCCGACGACGCGGGCATAGGCCTTGATGAAGCCCGCGCTGTAGGGCGCCGCGGGAAGACGAGAGAGGTCGCCGCTCTCGATCGTCTCGAGATGACGGCTCGGAACGCGTGTTTCGCGTGCGACCTGCTCGACGCTCAGGCCCTTGGCGTCGCGCGCGGCGCGCAGGCGATCGCCGACCCGCAGCGGAAACGTCCCTGCGTCCTCGGCGACTTCGCTCATCCGGTATAGGCCTCGCGCATGCGAACTCTCCGGCTTTCCGCGGCTGCATCACGGTGCGACAGACTTGTCGCCTCGTAAACCAACAATTGTCAAATATTGTGTGCTGCGGCGCCTGCTAGGCGATCGCGACACCCTGCTGGTGCGCCCAGCCGAGCAGGGTGGCGCGCATGTCCGCGGGCGGCGTCGCCAGCCATTGCTCCATCGCCGCGCGCAGCCTCGCGACGTCGAGCGAGCGGATCATCGCCTTGACCGGGCCGACCGCGGCCGGCGTGATCGACAGCCGCTCGACGCCGAGCCCGATCAGCGCCATCGCCTCGAGCGTGCGGCCCCCCATCTCCCCGCACACGCCGAGCTGGACGCCCGCCGCTTGCGTCTCGCGCGTCACGCGGCGAAGGAAGCGCAGGATCGCCGGGCTCAGCCAGTCATAGCGCTCGGCGAGCTTAGGATGCGCGCGATCGGCGGCGAACAGGAACTGGGTCAGGTCGTTGGTGCCGATCGACAGGAATTCGAGCTTCGGCAGCAGGATGTCGAGCACCTCGGCCAGCGCCGGCACCTCGAGCATCGCGCCGTAGCGGATCGCGCTGGGCAGCCGCCGGTTGCGCCCCGCGATCCACGCGCGCTGCGCCTCGAACAACGCCCGTGCCTGATCGAACTCCCACGGCTCGGACACCATCGGGAACATCACGTTGAGCGTGCGCCCCGCCGCCGCCTCGATCAGCGCGCGCGCCTGCGCCTTCATCAGGGCGTCGCGATCGAGCGCGAGCCGCAGCGCGCGCCACCCCATCGCCGGATTCTCCTCGCGGGCGTCGACATCCATGTAGGGCAATGCCTTATCGCCGCCGATATCGACCGTGCGGAAGATCACCGGCCGGTCGCCGGCCATGTCGAGCACGTCCTGGTACAGCCGCTGCTGCCGCTCGCGCTGCGGCAAGGTCGCCGCGACGAGGAATTGGAATTCGGTGCGGAACAGCCCGATGCCGTCGGCGCCGGTGACGTCGAGCGCGGCGATGTCGTCGCGCAGGCCGGCGTTGACCATCAGCGTCACGCGCACGCCGTCGCCGCTCAAGGGCGGCAGATCGCGCATCGCGGCGAATTCGGCGCGGCGCTTCTGCGTGATCTCGAGCTTGACCTCGAACGCTTCCTCCATCGGCGCGCTCGGGCGGACCAGCGCGGTCCCCTCGCCGACGTCGAGCAGCAGCGGATCGCCTTCGGACACCGCCTGCCGCACGTCGCTGACGCGCCCGAGCACCGGAATGCCCATCGCCCGCGCGACGATGATCACGTGCGCGGTCAGCGATCCCTCCTCGAGGATCACGCCCTTGAGGCGGCGCTTGTCATATTCGAGCAGCTCGGCCGGCCCGAGATTGCGCGCGATCAGGATCGCATCCTGGCGCAGGCCGAGCTGCGCCGCGGTGCCGAGCTGGCCCGAGACGGTCCGCAGCAGCCGGTTCGACAGGTCCTCGAGATCGTGCATGCGATCGGCGAGCAGAGGATCGCGGATCTCGCGCATCCGCTGGCGGGTGCGCTGCTGGACGCGCTGGATCGCCGCCTCCGCCGTCAGCCCGCTGTCGATCGCTTCGTTGATCCGCCGGCTCCAGCCTTCGTCATAGGCGAACATCTTGTAGGTCTCGAGCACGTCGTGATGCTCGCCGGCGGTGCCGAACTCGGCCTGGCTGGTGATGCGGTCGATCTGCTCGCGCATCTTGGCGAACGCCGAATAGACGCGGTGGCGCTCGGCCTCGATATCCTCGGCGACGGTATGCTCGACCAGGATGCGCGGCTGGTGGAACACGGCGACGCCGCGCGCCATCCCGTCGACCAGCTTGAGTCCGGTCAGCCGCACCGCGCCGGCATCGCGCGTGCCCCGCGCGCCGGCCTGGCGGTCGTCGATCAGCCCGGCGCCGGCGATCAGCTCTGCCAGCACCATCGCCACCGTCTGCAGCGCCTCGATCTCGACGTCGTCGTAGCGCCGCGGATCGACATGCTGCACCGCGAGCACGCCGACCGCGAGCTCGCGCCGGACGATCGGGACGCCGGCGAAGCTATGGTACAATTCCTCGCCGGTTTCGGGCTTGTAGGCGAAATCGGGATGGCTCGTCGCTTCGTCGAGGTTGAGCATCTGCACTTCCGCCGCGATCGTGCCGACGAGGCCCTCGCCCAATGCGAGGCGGGTGACGTGGACCGCGTCCTGCCTGAGGCCACGCGTGGCGTAGAGCTCGAGCACGCCCTCGCGCAGCAGATAGATCGAGCAGACCTCGCTATCGAGCGCCTCGCCGATGATCTGGACGACGCGGTTGAGCTTGCCCTGGGCGTTGGTCTTGGCCGCCATCACGTCGTGCAGCCGCGTCAGTATCTCGCGCGCCGCGGTCGCCGCGGAGCTGGGACTGGAGACGGGAAGCGACGCGGCGGCCATGATGTCGAGCGCTACCAGATCGAAGGATGAGGCACCATCAATCTTCGCCTGGTATGGCGTCCGGGATGGCGGACGATGACGAGCAGAATCGTTCTAAGCCGCTCTCGGCAGTGCCACCGTCTCCAACGTGTCCAGATCGAGCCTGGTCGCGCGGTCGATGTCGATGCCGACGACCGCGCCCTCGTCATCGAAGTCGGCGTTGACGCCGTCGGCGATCTCGCGCGTCTCGACGGAGGGCGACGCCTTCAGCTCGATATAGAGACTGTCGGTCTCCGGATAATAATGCAGCTTCACCGCTCCCCCTTCCGAAAGCCACGATCGAGAAAGGCGTTGTGCAGCGTTTCGCCGTCCTCCAGCATCACGACGCGCAACATGCGCGCTTCCGCATCGCCGGGCAAGCGCACCTCGCCCCATATCCTCATCCGGCCGTCGGGCTGGATTTCACGCCGGATCGGGTTGGCCCAAACATCGCCGCACATTTTCGATCGTCAGATAGCTTCGTTTACGCAGCACCTGCTCGTCGAAGTAGCGGGAGGTCTTCATCAGCCCGTGCGCCGCTCGAGCGCTGCGGCCGCCTCGTCCATCAGCCCCGCGATGATTTCGCGCAGCGGCTCTTCCTTCGTCACCATCCCGACCGACTGGCCGGCCATCATCGAGCCGTGCTCGACATCGCCCTCGATCACCGCGCAGCGCAGCGCCCCCGACCAGTAATGCTCGATCTGGAGCTGCGCCTCGCCCATCTCGACCTGGCCCGCGTCGAGCGCGGCGGCGACCTCGCGCTGCTTGGCGGTAAACAGCTCGCCGCCCGGGTTCTTGAGCGCGCGCACCGGAATCACCGGCAGCCGCGGGTCGATCTGGACGCTGGCCACCGCATCGCGCGCCGCGGCGCGGATGAACGCCTTCTTGAAGTTCGGATGCGCGATCGATTCATGCGCGCAGACGAAGCGCGTGCCGAGCTGGACGCCCGCCGCGCCCATCTCGAGATAGGCCGCGATCGCCTCGCCGCGGCCGATCCCGCCGGCGACGAACACCGGCACCTGCTCGGCGACCTCGGGCAAGATCTCCTGCGCCAGCACCGAGGTCGACACCGGGCCGATATGGCCGCCCGCCTCCATCCCCTCGACCACCAGCGCATCCACTCCGGAACGGATCAGCTTCTTCGCCAGCGACAGCGCCGGGGCGAAGCAGATCAGCTTGGCGCCCGATCCCTTGATCCGGTCGAGCGAACCGGCCGGCGGCAGCCCGCCGGCGAGCACGATATGGCCGACGCCGTGGCGCGCGCAGATGTCGATCAGCGCGAGCAGATCGGGATGCATCGTGATCAGATTGACCCCGAACGGCCGCCCGGTCAGCGCCTTGGTCGCGGCGATCTCGGCGTCGAGCAGCGCCGGCGTCATCGCGCCGCACGCGATCACCCCGAACCCGCCCGCGTTCGACATCGCCGCGACGAGGTTGCGCTCGGACACCCACGACATCGCCCCCGCCATGATCGCGCATTCGGCGCCGAGGAATTGGGCGCCGCGCTGCATGAGGCAGGAAAGGCGGTCCCGACCGCTCATGTTTTCGCCTCCCCGGCGAAGAGGCTCAAGCGGCGTCCTCCGCGTCGAGACCATAAGCGGTGTGCAGCACGCGCACCGCGAGCTCGGTATAGTCCTCGTGGATCAGCACGCTGACCTTGATCTCGCTGGTCGTGATCGCGAGGATGTTGATGCCGCGCTCGGCGAGCGCCTGGAACATCTGCGCCGCGACGCCGGCGTGGCTGCGCATCCCGACCCCGACGACCGTGACCTTGGCGACCGCGGTGTCGTGGAGCAGCTTGGTATAGCCGATCGTGCCGCGCGCCTTCTCGAGCAGATCGAGCGCGCGGGCGAGCTCGGAAGCGGGCACGGTGAAGGTGACGTCGGTCGATCCGGTGTCGTGCGCGACGTTCTGCACGATCATGTCGACGTTGATGCTGACCTCGGCCAGCGGGGTGAAGATCGCCGCGACCGCGCCGGGCCGGTCGGGCACCGCGACGAGCGTAACCTTCGCCTCGTTCTTGTCGTGGGCGATGCCGGTGATCAGCTGACGTTCCATAGCGCTTCCCTCAATCTCATCCTCGCCGACGATCATCGTTCCCGGCCGGTCGTCGAACGACGACAGCACCTGGACGCGCACCTGTTCCTTCATCGCCAGCCCGACCGAGCGCGTCTGGAGCACCTTGGCGCCGACCGAGGCGAGCTCGAGCATCTCCTCATAGGTCACCTGAGCAAGCTTGCGCGCGCGCGGCACGATGCGCGGATCGGTCGTATAGACGCCATCGACGTCGGTATAGATGTCGCAGCGGTCCGCCTTCATCGCCGCCGCCACCGCGACCGCCGAGGTGTCCGATCCGCCGCGCCCGAGCGTCGACACGCGCCCGTCGTCGCTGACGCCCTGAAAGCCGGGGATCACGGCGACCTCGCCGCCGGCCATCGCGCGGCCGAGCACGTCGGTGTCGATCGCGCCGATCCGCGCCGAGGAATGCGCGTCCGACGTGCGGATCGGCAGCTGCCAGCCGAGCCAGCTGCGCGCCTTGACCCCGAGCGATTGGAGCACGATCGCGAGCAGGCCGCTCGTCACCTGCTCTCCGCTGGCAACGACCACGTCATATTCGCGCGGATCGTAGAGCGGGCTCGCCTCGCGGCAGAAATTGACCAGCCGATCGGTCTCGCCCGACATCGCCGAGACCACCACCGCGACCTCGTTACCCGCGTCGACCTCGCGCTTGACGCGGGCGGCGACGTTGCGGATCCGCTCGATCCCGGCCATCGAGGTGCCGCCGAATTTCATCACGATGCGCGCCATGGAAGTCGCCGCAAACCTTTGGAAAAGCGTTGGGTGGAAAAGCGGCGTCCTGATAGGAGGGGGTGATTATGAACGCAAGCATCGCCCCCTCTTCAGCGACCGTCGATCCGCAAGAGGCCGCGCATTTCGGCGCGATGGCGGCGGAGTGGTGGGACCCCGCAGGATCGTCGGCTATGCTCCACCGGCTCAATCCGGTGCGGCTGCGCTATATCCGCGAGCGGATCGACCGCCATTGGGGCGGCGATCCCCGGGGACGCAGACCGCTCGAAGGGCGGCGCGCGCTCGACGTCGGCTGCGGCGCGGGGCTGCTGAGCGAGCCGCTCGCGCGGCTCGGCGCGGCGGTCACCGGGCTCGACGCCGCGCCCGAGAATATCGCCGCGGCCAGACTTCACGCCGAGAGCCAGGGCCTCGCGATCGATTATCGTACGGGCGGAATTGAAGCCCTCTCGTCCAATTCCGCCGTGCCGCGCGAAGAAGGCGCATTCGATCTGGTCGTGTCGCTCGAGGTGATCGAGCATGTCGCCGATCCCGCCGCGTTCGTGCACGGCCTCGCCGCCGCGCTGGCGCCCGGCGGGCTGATGATCCTGTCGACGCCGAACCGCACGTCGCTATCGCGGCTCGCGCTGATCACGATCGGCGAAGGGCTTGCCGGCATCCCGCGCGGCACGCACGACTGGTCGAAGTTCGTCGCACCGGACGAGCTGAAGTCGATCGTCGAGCGCGCCGGTTTGGCGGTGGCCGACATCACCGGCCTCGCTTTCTCGCCGACCCGCGGCTTTACCCTCTCCGCCGACACCACGCTCGACTATCTGCTGACGGCGACGCGCTAATGGCCGAACCGCTCAGCGACGGCCCAACCTCGCATTTCTTCGTCTCGCAGCGGCTGCGGCTGCATTACGCCGATTGGGGCAATCCCGACGCGCCCCTGCTGATCTTGCTCCACGGCAGGCTCGATCATGGTCGCAGCTGGGATTGGACGGCGCGCGCGCTGCTCCGCGACTGGCACGTCGTCGCGCCCGATCTGCGCGGCCATGGCGACAGCGCTTGGTCGCCCGACGGAAATTATGGCTTCCCCGCCTACCTTTATGATCTCAGCCAGCTGATCGCGCAGTTCGCGCCCGCGCCGGTGACGATCGTCGCACATTCGCTCGGGGGGAACATCGCCTTGCGCTACGCCGCTTTGCATCCCGGCGCGGTTCGGCGGCTGGCCGCGATCGAGGGGCTCGGCTTGGCGCCGCGCCGGCTGGCGGAGCGCGCCGCGCGGCCGATCGGCGAGCGCTGGCGCGAATGGGAGGATAAGCAGCGCGCGATGAGCGCCCGCACGGCGCGACGTTATCCCTCGCTCGAGCAGGCCGCGGCGCGGATGCAGAGCGCAAACCCGCGTCTGTCGCCCGCGCAGGCGCGCCATCTGACGATCCACGGCATGCTGCGTAACGAGGACGGCAGTTACAGCTGGAAATTCGACAATTATGCCCGACTGTTCCCGCCGATCGACCTCAGCGAAACGCAGATCCACGCGTTGTGGGCCGCGATCGAATGTCCGGTGCTGCTCGCTTACGGTCGCCAGAGCTGGGCCTCGAAGCCGCTCGAAGACGGCCGCGCCGAGCACTTCGCCAACGCTCGCGTCGCGTTGTTCGAAGGCGCCGGACACTGGCTCCACCATGATCGGCTCGACGCTTTTCTGGCCGAGCTGCGCGGCTTCCTGTAGCCGCTAGAAATCCAGCTTGTCGTAATGCGCCGGCGGGCTGACCACCTCCATCCGCTCGCTCAGCAGCGGGCGGAACGCGGGACGCGACTTCAGACCCGAATACCAGTTGCGCGTCTGATCATGCCCGCGCCAGTCGATCCCGCCGAGATAATCGGCGACCGATAGATGCGCCGCCGCGGCGAGATCGGCCAGGCTCAGCGCGGGGCCGCCGAGCCAGCGGCGATGATCGAGCAGATAATCGATATAGTCGATATGGCTGTCCGCCTGCTTCATCGCTTCGCGCAGCACCTTCGCGTCGGGCGTGGTGCGGTGGACGATGCGCTTGGTCATCCGCTCGTCGAGCAGCGGCGCGCCGACCTCGCGGTGAAACGCCCCATCGAACCAGGCGACCAGCCGGCGGATCTCGGCGCGCGCGGCGGCATGGCCGGCGATCAGCGGGGTCTTGTCGATCGTCTCCTCGAAATATTCGCACATCGCGACCGAATCGATCAGCGTCAGCCCCGCTGCGGAGTCGACCATCACCGGGGTCTGCCCGGCCGGGTTGAGATCGAGGAACTCGTCGCGCCGCAGCCAGGGCGATTCGCGCACGATCTCGTAGCCGACCCCTTTTTCTCCGAGCAAAAGCCTGATCTTGCGCGAAAAGGGACAGAGCGGGAATTGGAAGAGCTGCCACATGATCGGCCCCTGTTAGGCACGCGCACGCGGCGAAGGAAGAGGTTGCTTGATCGTGCGTAATTCTATAATTATGTTGCAATTCTAGAAAGCTGGAATATGGCGCTGAGTATCAAGGACGAAGAAACCGACCGCTTGGTCCGACGGCTGGCACGCGCACGCAAAACGAGCTTTACCGGAGCGATACGGCTGGCGGTGAGCAACGAGTTGGCGCGTGGCGGCCCCACCCCGGACGAACGGGAACGCTTTCTCCAGGCCGTTCGCGAGGCGCAGGAAATCGTTCGCCGGTCGCCGATAGACTGGTCCCGCAGCGAGGACGATATTCTTGGCTACGATGAAAACGGCATCCCGACTCAATCCGAGTGAACCTCGTTGTCGACACGTCCGCGTTCATCGCCATTCTGCTGCAAGAAGAAGGCTTCGAACTGTATAGCGATTGCATTGCGACGCCGGGACACCACCTCTCGATCCCCGCGCCGGTATTCCTCGAAGCCTTGTTCGTGCTGAGCGGTCGGAAGGTGGACGCGGAATCCGCGATGCAGCGACTGCTGAGAGGGAAAAGTCATTCGATCGTGCCGTTCGACGAAACGATGGCGCTGGCGGCGCACCAGGCGTTCCTGCGCTTTGGCAAGGGGCGGCATCCGGCGGCGCTCAATTTTGGCGACTGCATGGCCTATGCATGCGCCAAAGCGCTCGACGCCCCGTTGTTGTTCAAAGGCGACGGCTTCCGCAAGACCGACGTGGCCGCCGCACTCTGACTATTCCGCGGCGACCGTCTCGGCTTCGTCGTCGAGCGGCGCGGCCAGGCGCGACAGCATTTCCTTCGGACAGACCTGCCAGAACTGGCCGCGCCAGCGCTCCCACTCGCCCAGGATGCTGCGCGCCCAGCGGCTGTCGGTCGCGCTCGCATGCTGCTCGACCAGCACGCGCAGCTGCTCCTCCCAATAAGCCGACGCGAGCCGCTGCCAGACGATGCTGTCGGGATTGGCGAGGCGTGCGAAATCGCCGCGTTCGTCGAGCACGAACGCCATCCCGCCGGTCATGCCCGCGCCGAAATTCTCGCCGACCCGGCCGAGGATCACGGCCGCCCCGCCCGTCATATATTCGCAGCCGTTGGCGCCGCAGCCCTCGACGACCACCGACGCGCCCGAATTGCGCACCGCGAAGCGCTCGCCCGCCTGACCCGCGGCGAACAGCCGGCCCGACGTCGCGCCGTACAGCACGGTGTTGCCGATGATCGCATTCTCCTTGGTTTCGAGCGGGCTCGACACGGTCGGACGCACCACGATCGTCGCGCCCGACAGACCCTTGCCGACATAGTCGTTGGCGTCCCCGAACACCTCGAGCGTGATCCCCTTGCACGCGAATGCTCCAAGGGATTGCCCGGCCGAGCCGCGCAGCCGGATATGGACATGTCCGTCGGCCAGCGTCGACATGCCGAACTTGCGCGTGATCTCCGCCGACAGCCGCGTGCCGACGGCGCGGTGGGTGTTGCGCACCGTATAGGTCAGCTGCATCTTCTCGCCGCGCTCGAACACCGCCTTGGCATCGTCGATCATCTGCGCGTCGAGGCTGTGCGGCACCTCGTTGCGGAAGGTGCTGAGGCTGAAGCGGCGATGATGGTCGGGCGCGTCGACCTTGGCGAGGATTGGGTTCAGGTCGAGATCGTCGAGATGCTCGGCGCCGCGGCTGACCTGGCGCAGCAATTCGGTCCGTCCCACGACCTCGTCGAGCGAGCGCACGCCGAGCCGGGCGAGCACCTCGCGCACCTCCTCGGCGATGAAGGTCATCAGGTTGATCACCTTCTCGGGCGTGCCGACGAACTTGTCGCGCAGCTTCTCGTCCTGCGTGCACACGCCGACCGGGCAGGTGTTCGAATGGCACTGGCGCACCATGATGCAACCCATTGCGACCAGGCTCAGCGTGCCGACGCCGAACTCCTCGGCGCCGAGGATCGCGGCGATGACGATGTCGCGCCCGGTCTTGAGCCCGCCGTCGGTGCGCAGCTTGACGCGGTGCCTGAGGCCGTTGAGCGTCAGCACCTGATTGACTTCGCTCAGCCCCATCTCCCACGGCGTGCCGGCATATTTGATCGAGGTCTGCGGGGACGCACCGGTGCCGCCGACATGGCCGGCGATCAGGATCACGTCGGCATGCGCCTTGGCGACGCCCGCCGCGACCGTGCCGATCCCGGCCGAGCTGACCAGCTTGACGCACACCCGCGCGACCGGATTGATCTGCTTGAGGTCGTAGATCAGCTGCGCCAGATCCTCGATCGAATAGATGTCGTGATGCGGCGGCGGCGAGATCAGCGTCACGCCCGGCGTCGAATGCCTGAGACGCGCGATCATCTCGGTGACCTTAAAGCCCGGCAGCTGCCCGCCCTCGCCCGGCTTGGCGCCCTGCGCGACCTTGATCTCCAATTCTTCGCACGCGCCGAGATATTCGGCGGTGACGCCGAAGCGGCCCGAGGCGACCTGCTTGATCACCGAATTGGCGTTGTCGCCGTTGGCATAGGGCAGATAGCGGCTCGCATCCTCGCCGCCCTCGCCCGACACGGCCTTGGCGCCGATCCGGTTCATCGCGATCGCCAGCGTCTCGTGCGCCTCGGGCGAGAGCGCACCGAGCGACATTCCGGGCGTGACGAAGCGCTTGCGGATCTCGGTGATCGCCTAGACCGAATCGATCGGGATCGCCTCCTTGGCCCAATTGAACTCGAGCAGATCGCGCAGATAGACCGGCGGCAGATCCTTCACCCCGCGCGAGAATTGCAGATAGGTCGAATAGCTGTCGGTCGCGCAAGCGGTCTGCAGCAGATGCATCAGCTGCGCCGAATAGGCATGCGCCTCGCCGCCCGCGCGCTGGCGGTAGAAGCCGCCGATCGGCAGCGCCGCGACCGCGCTGTCGAACGCCTTGTCGTGGCGGATCATCGCGCTGAACTGGAGCGAGTTGTAGCCCTCGCCCGAGATTTTCGCCGGCATGCCCGGGAACAGATCGTTGACCAGCGCGCGGCTCAGGCCGACCGCCTCGAAATTATAGCCGCCGCGATAGGAGGAGATCACCGCGATCCCCATCTTCGAGATGATCTTGAGCAGCCCGTCGTCGATCGCCTTCCTGTGCCGCTTGAGGCAATCGGCGAGGGTCAGCGATCCGAACAGCCCGCGCGCATGGCGATCGGCGATCGCCGCCTCGGCCAGATAGGCGTTCACCGTCGTCGCGCCGACGCCGATCAGCACCGCATAATAATGCGTGTCGAGGCATTCGGCCGAGCGCACGTTGATCGACGCGTAGGAGCGCAGCCCCGCGCGGACGAGATGGGTGTGGACCGCCGCGGCGGCGAGCACCATCGCGATCGCCACCCGGTCCGCGCCGACGTTCTCGTCGCTCAGGAACAATTCGCTGCGCCCCTCGCGCACCGCCTGCTCGGCTTTGCGGCGGATGTCGGCGATCGCGGCGCGCAGCGCATCGGGCCCGCCGCCGGTCGGGAAGGTGCAGTCGATCTCGGCCGCCTGATCGGCGAAATGGCCCTTGAGCGTTTCCCAGTCGCGGCACGTCAGCACCGGCGAATCGAGCACGAGCACGTCGGCCTGCGCCGCGGTGTCGAGGATGTTGGCGAGATTGCCGAAGCGCGTCTTGAGGCTCATCACCCGCGTCTCGCGCAGACTGTCGATCGGCGGATTGGTCACCTGGCTGAAGTTCTGGCGGAAGAAATGGCTGACGAGGCGCGGCTTGTCCGAGATCACCGCGAGCGGCGTATCGTCGCCCATCGATCCGATCGCTTCCTTGGCGTCCTCGACATAAGGCGCGAGGATCAGCTCCATGTCCTCGAGCGTCATGCCCGCCGCGACCTGACGGCGGATCAGCTCGGCGCGCGGCCACGACGGCGTCGCCGGCTCGTCCGAGGCCGCGAGGTCGGCGAGCGTGCGGAACCCGGCGACCCATTCGCCGAACGGATGCTCGCCGGCGATGCGATCCTTGATCGCGAAATCGTCGAACAGCTTGCCCTCGTCGAGATCGACTGCGATCATCTGGCCCGGGCCGATCCGCCCCTTGCGGATGATCGTCGTCTCGGGGACCACGACCATGCCGGTCTCGGAGCCGACGATCAGCAGATTGTCCACCGTCAGCGTCGTGCGCAGCGGCCGCAGCGCGTTGCGATCGACCCCGGCGACGACCCAGCGGCCATCGGTCATCGCCAGCGCGGCGGGGCCATCCCACGGCTCCATCACGCTGCCGAAATAGGCATACATGTCGCAGTGCGCCTTGGGCATTTCGGCGGCGCCCTGCCATGCCTCGGGGACGAGCATCAGCTTGGCCGTCGGCGCGTCGCGCCCGGCGCGGCAGATCGCCTCGAACACCGCGTCGAGCGCGGCGGTGTCCGACGCGCCGGCCGGGATCAGCGGCTTGATCTCCTCCGAATGCTCGCCGAACGCGAGGCTTGCCATCTTGATCTCGTGGCTCTTCATCCAATTCTTGTTGCCGCGGATCGTGTTGATCTCGCCGTTGTGCGCGAGCGTGCGGAACGGCTGCGCCAGCCACCATTGGGGGAAGGTGTTGGTCGAATAGCGCTGGTGGAAGATCGCGAAGCGCGAGACGAAGCGCTCGTCCTGCAGATCGGGATAGAAGATCGACAGTTCCTCGGCGAGGAACAGCCCCTTGTAGATCAGCGAGCGGCAGCTGAGCGAGCAGATGTAGAAGCCCTGGATCTGCGCCTCGATCACCTTGCGCTCGATCCGCCGGCGGATCAGGTAGAGGTTCTTCTCGAACTCGGCGGTCGACACTTCCTCGCCCTGCGGCCCGGCGATCATGATCTGCTCGATCTCGGGGCGCGTCAGCATCGCCTTGTCGCCGATCACCGACACGTCGACCGGCACCTGCCGCCAGCCGTAGATCGCATAGCCGAAATCGATGATCTCGCTCTCGACGATCGTGCGGCACGTCTCCTGCGCGCCCAGATCGGTGCGCGGCAGGAAGATCATGCCGACGCCGAGCCGCGCGCCGGGGCGCG
>CAXTMX010000064.1:0-16220 GCA_964245585.1 uncultured Sphingomonadaceae bacterium
CGCGGTGGAGGGGCCGCCCGCAGGGCGGAACTTCCGACGTTGGATTGCCCCTCCACCAGCCTTCGGCTGGTCCCCCTCCCCGAGCTGCGCTCAGGGAGGATTTGTTAGGTGGCCGATGCGCCCGAGCGGGACCAGAAGACCGAGGCGCCGACCAGCAAGCGCCGCCGCGAGGCCGCGGAGAAGGGCGATGTCCTCCAGTCGCGCGAGCTTGGCACCGCGCTGGTGGTGCTGGCCGGCGCTGGCTGGCTCGCGCTGGCCGGGCCGACGATGCTCGGCGCGCTCGAGCGGATGCTGGCGGGCGCGCTGGCGATCGATCGGGGAGCGGTGCGCGCGTTCGATCCGGCGGGAGCCGCGCTCGGGATGATCGGCGCGATCGCCGTGCCCCTGCTGTCGCTGTTCGCGGTGACGCTGGTCGCGGCGATCGGCACGCCGGCGCTGCTCGGCTCGCTCGGGTTCCGCTGGGGCGCGATCGGGTTCAAGGCGGACAAGCTCAATCCGCTCGCGGGCTTTCGCCGTATATTCGGGCTCCAGGGCGTGATCGAGCTCGGCAAGTCGCTCGCCAAGGTGATCCTGCTCGGCGGGATCGGGGTGTGGCTGATCATCGGCCAGGCGGGCAGCCTGACCACGCTCGGCCGCGGCGAGATCGGGCCGGCGCTGGCGCAGCTCGGCCATATCTTCGTGATCGCGGTGCTGGTGATGGCGCTGGCGCTGGCGGTGATCGCCGGGATCGACGTGCCCGCGCAGCTGCTCCAGCGCGGCGGGCGCCTGAGGATGAGCAAGCAGGAGGTCAAGGACGAGGCCAAGGAGACCGACGGCTCGCCCGAGATGAAGAGCGCGCTGCGCCGCAAGCAGGCCGAGGTGCTGCGCGGGTCGGCGCGCACCGCGATCACCGAGGCGACGGTGGTGCTGACCAACCCGACTCACTTCGCCGTCGCATTGCGCTATCGCCCCGGGATCGACGCCGCGCCGCTGGTCGTCGCGCGCGGGCGCGGGGCGACCGCCGAGGCGATCCGCGCGCTGGCCGGCGAGAGCGCCGTGCCGATCCTCAGCTATCCGCAGCTCGCCCGCGCGATCTATTTCACGACGCGCGCGGGCCAGGTGATCCGCGAGGATCTCTATATCGCGGTCGCGACCGTGCTCGCGTTCGTGTTCAACGTCGACGAGGTCGCGCGGCGCACCGCCGTGCCGCCCGTGGTCGAGGTGCCGCCGGGGGCGCGGTTCGACGAGAGCGGCGCGGCGCAGATCTAGCGTTTTCCGTTTCCGTTCGCCCTGAGCTTGTCGAAGGGCCTTTCTTCTTCGGTACAGAGAAGAAAGTGCTTCGACAGGCTCAGCACGAACGGTGGGAAAGTCTTGATTGAAGGAAGTCGGGCCTGTGCCGTTGCTTAAGGGCGGCGGAGCATGTGGAGGCGGTAGTGGCCGGCGACATGCGTATCATCGGGTCGACCGGACGGCGGGGCGAGGGCGCTTTCGCCGACGGCATCGCGCGTGCGGCGTCAGGAACGCGCGACGAGCAGCGCCGGCGGCGTCCGTCCGCGCGCGATCGCGGGCAGTCTGACGACGCCGCACCCGACGGTGCGCTGGCCGAGACCCGCGCGCGCATCGCCACCGCGCTGACCGACGTCGGCCAGCTCCAGACGATGCTCGAGGCGGCGATGGACCGCGCTCCCGGCGACAGCGACGCGATCGCCGCGGCGCAGGCGCTGGCCGGGCGGATTTCGGCCAACCGCCCCGACGCGATCGCCGCGCAGGCGCGGATCGAGGCGGAGACCGTGAAGATCGTCATCGAGCGATAGCATCTCCACCGTCATCCCGGCGAGAGCCGGAATTCATGGATACGGAAAGTTCGAAGTCGGGAGCGGACGCCGTCCATGGACCCCGGCTTTCGCCGGGGTGACGCATTCCCCCTCCCGTTCTAAAGAAAGCGCCGCCTGCGCCGTTCCTCGAAGCATCGGGGAGTGGACTGATGGCGGCCTCTATCATCTCAGCGCTCGGCGGCGGATCGGGCATCGACACGACCGCGCTGGTCGATCAGCTGACCGCCGCTTCGCGCGCGCAGAAGGACAGCGTGCTGGCGACGCGCGACACGGCCAACAAGGCCAAGGTCTCTTCGCTCGCCACCGTCTCCAACGGAATCGACAGCTTCGCCGCGGCGCTGACCAGCCTCGTCGCGGGCGGCACATTGTTCACCCAGCCGACCTCGTCCGACGCCACGGCGATCGGCGCGAGCGCGCTGCCCGGAGCGCGGCTCGGCGGCCTGACGGCGCAGATCGAGGTCCGCCAGCTGGCCCAGGCGCAGTCGCTGGTGTCGGCCAGCCTCGCCTCGTCGGGCGCCACGGTCGGCCAGGGTTCGCTGACGCTGACGACCGGCGGGGTCGCCAGGACGATCACGATCGATGCGGGCAACGACAGCCTCGCCGGCCTGGCCAGCGCGATCAGCGCCGCCAATGCCGGGGTGACCGCCAGCGTCCTGACCGACAGCAATGGCGCGCGGCTCGTCATCAAGGGCGCGAGCGGCGCGGCGGGGGCGTTCACCCTCGCGCTGAGCAGCGGCGCGGCGGCGGGGCTGGGGCGCTTCGTCTACGATCCCGGCCAGGCCGGCGGAATGACGCGCGCGCAGGCGGCGCAGGACGCGCTGCTGCGGCTCGACGGGGTCGACGTGACGCGCAGCGCCAACAGCTTCGGCGATCTCATTTCCGGCGTGCAGATCGATCTCAAGCGCGCGCAAGCCGGCACGATCGTCTCGCTCGGCGCGGCGCGCCCGACCGCGGCGATCACCCAGGCGGTCGGCGATTTCGTCGCGGCTTATAACGAGCTTAAGACGATGCTCGACCAGGCGACCGCGGCCGGCACCAACGGCGCCGCCGCCGGTCCGCTGCGCGGCGACGCCGGGCTGCGCGCGATGCAGCAGCGGCTGTCGCAATTGACCTCGACCGTGCTGAGCGGCGGCGGCACCGGCCCGGCGACGCTCGCTGAGATCGGCGTCCGGACCAACCGCGACGGGAGCCTGAGCCTCGACAGCGGGGTGCTGAGCACGCAGCTGGCCGCTTATCCCGACGCGGTCGAAGCCTTGTTCAACCCGGGCCAGCGCAGCGACAATCCGCTGATCGCGATCACCAGCGCGGTCGGCAAGGCCAAGCCGGGCAGCTATGCGCTGGCGAACATCGTCGCGGGCAATCCGGCGTCGGGGACGATCGGCGGCGTGGCGGCGCTGCCGTCGAACGTCAGCCTGATCGCGGCGTTCAACAGCCCGGCGGTCGGCCTGGTCATCCAGCCGAGCGGCAATGTCGCGAGCGCGACGGTGACCGTCGACCTCGGCCTCGGCGGCGCGCTCCAGGCGATCCGCGACGCGCTGCGTTCCTCGACCGGCCCGCTGACCGCGATCTCGACCCGGCTGAGCAAGGAGGCGACCGCGATCGGCGATGCCAAGGTGGGCGTCGAGACGCGGTCGGCCGCCTATCACGATCAGCTGGTCAAGCAGTTCACCGACATGGAGCGCCGCGTGACGGCGTTCAAGGCGACGCAGAGCTACCTCGAGCAGCAGATCAAGATGTGGACCAAGAGCGACGACTGATCGGCGCAGCCGACGAGACGAGGGCGAAATCATGTTCAAGGCACAAGGCTATGGCGGCGGGGCGGGCGCGCGCTATCGCAGCGTCGACATCGCCAGCCGGGTCGAGGGCGCGACGCCGCACCGGCTGATCGAGGTGCTGTTCGAGGAACTGCAGCAGTCGATCGACACCAGCGTCGCGGCGCTGCGGCGCGGCGAGCTCGGCCGGCGCGGCGAGGCGCAGGCGCGCGCGCTGTCGATCCTCCACGCGCTCGAGGTCAGCCTCGATTTCGATCGCGGCGGCGAGATCGCGCGCGGGCTGGCGGCGATCTACCGCGAGGCGCGGCGGCTGATCGTGGCGGGCCTGCGCGACGGCGATCCGAACCGGGTGATGCAGGCGTCGCAGATGCTGGGAGAAATCGCGGAGGCGTGGCGGGCGATCGGATAGGCGATCAATCATGATCAACCGTTCGCACTGGGCCTGTCGAAGTGCTCGCCTTCCTGTGCGGAAAGAAGGGAAGGGCTTCGACAGGCTCAGCCCGAACGGTGCTTATATTTCGAAAACATGTTTTTAGCCCCAGTCGGCGAGCATCCCGCGCAGCCGATCGAGCGCGGCCTTCTTGATCTGGCAGACGCGCGCGGCGCCGATGTCCATCGTCTGGCCGATCTCTTCCAAGTTCATCTCCTCGACGAAATAGAGCTGGAGGACGAGCGCCTCGCGTTGGGGCAATTGTCCGATGCGTTCGGCGAGCGCGCCTTTCAGCGCCTCGCGCTCGAGCGCCTCGTCGGCGCGCTCCTCGACGTCGGCGAACCACATCGACTGATCCGAATAGACCTCGTCGAGCGATTCCTGGTGGACCGCCTGGACGCTGTCGACGAGCGCGCGATAGGCGGCGGGGGTCAGCTCCATCGCCGCCGCCATCTCGCTTTCGTCGGGCGCGCGGCCGAGCGCGTTCTCGAGCCGCGAACGCGCGGCCAGCATCTCGCGGCGCCGCGCCATCGCCGAGCGGCACAAGGTCGCATGGCGGCGCAGGTGATCGATCATCGCGCCGCGGATGCGCATCGAGGCATAGGTCGAGAAGGCGAAGCCGCGATCCTCGAACGCATTGGCCGCCTCGACCAGCGCGACCATGCCGATCTGGACGAGATCCTCGATGTCGATCGCCGAGGAGACGCGGCCGTGGACGTGCCACGCGATCTTGCGGACGAGCGGCATGTGCGCGCGCGCGAGCTGCGCCGGCTCGTGGAGGACCGGGCGGCGCTGGTAGGTCGCGGAATATTCGCCGGGATCGCTCGCGGCGGCGGAAGACGGGCTCACCATGCCATTTCAGCCTCGGGTTCGGGCTGACGGGCAGCGGGCGCGCCGACGACGGCGACGACCTCGACCGGCTTGCCGTCGGGGATCTCGAGGAACGACAGCACCGGCACCTCGGCCAGATGCGGGCGCATCAGGCGCGACAAGGCGCGGCGCGCGATCGGCGAGGTGACGATGGCGAAGCGCTGCGCCGCGCCGACCAGCGGCGCCGACGCCTCGCCGATCGCCGAGACGATCCGCGCGGCGAGCGCCGGCTCGAACGGATGCGCGGCGTTGGGCCCGGCGCGGATCGCCTGCGCGAGCAGGGTCTCGAGCCCGGCGTCGAGCGTCACCACCGGCAGCGGCATGCGCACGGGGACCGTGGTCTGGACGATCAATGCGCCGAGCCGCAGGCGCACCGCCTCGACGAGCGCGGTCGGATCGCTCTCCTCGCGCGCACCGTCGACCATCGCTTCGGCGATGCGGCGGAAATCCTTGAGCGGCACGCCCTCGACGAGCAGCGCGCGGCACAAGGCGGCGATGCTCGCCAGCGGCAGCGGCGCGGGGGTGAGGTTGGCGACGAGCTGCGGCGCGCTGTCTTTCAGCGAATCGAGCAGTTTCTGCGCCTCGTCCATGCCAAATAGATCGGCGGCGGCGGCGGCGATCGTCTGGTTGAGATGCGTCGCGATCACGGTCGAGGGATCGACCACGGTATAGCCCGCGACGACCGCGTCGCCGCGTTTCTCGGGCGCGATCCACACCGCGTCGAGCCCGAAGCTCGGGTCCCTGACCGCGCGGCCGGCGATCGGCTCCTCGATGTCGCCGCTGTCGAGCGCGAGCAAGTCCTCGGGCCAGCATTCGTCCTCGCCCATCACCACCCCGGCGACGGTGATGCGATAGGCGTTAGGCTCGAGCGCGAGATTGTCGCGCACGCGCACCAGCGGGACGACGAAGCCGAGCTCCTTCGAGAGCTGGCGGCGGATGCCGGTGATCCGCGCCATCAGCGGCGCACCCTTGCGCTCGTCGACGAGGCCGATCAGCGCATAGCCGAGCTCGAGGCCGAGCGCGGCGCCGTCGCTGACTTCGTCCCAGCCGATCGCACTGGGATTGGCGGCGGGCGCGTCGGGCTGCACCTCCGCCTCGACCAGCGCCAGCGGCCCGGCCCGGAGCTTCCAGGCGATGAAGCCGGCGAGCATTGCGGCCGGCAGGATGACCAGATGCGGCATGCCGGGCAGCAGGCCGAGGATGGCGAGGATGCCGGCGACCGGGGTCCAGGCCCTGGCCGAGCCGAACTGGCTGGTGATCTGGCCGGAGAGGTCGAACGGCGAGGAGACGCGGGTGACGATCGCGGCGGCGGCGATCGACAGCAGCAGAGCGGGGACCTGCGCGACCAGCGCGTCGCCGATCGCGAGCAGGAGATAGGTCGAGGCGGCCTGGGAGATCGACAAGCCGTGGCTGACCACGCCGAGCACGAGCCCGCCGAGGATGTTGACCACGAGGATCAGCACGCCGGCGACCGCATCGCCCTTCACGAACTTCGACGCACCGTCCATCGAGCCGTAGAAATCGGCTTCGGTCGCGACTTCCTGGCGGCGCGCCTTGGCTTCGGCGGGGGTCAGCAGCCCGGCGTTGAGATCGGCGTCGATCGCCATCTGCTTGCCGGGCAAGGCATCGAGGGTGAAGCGCGCCGAGACTTCCGACACGCGCCCCGCGCCCTTGGTGATCACGACCAGGTTGATGATCATCAGGATCGCGAACACGAACAGGCCGACGGCATAGTCGCCGCCGATCAGGAAGCTGCCGAACGCCTCGATCACATGGCCGGCCGCCCCCGGTCCGCTGTGCCCGTCGACCAGCACGACGCGGGTCGAGGCGACGTTGAGCGCGAGGCGCAGCAGCGTCGCGAACAGCAGCACCGTGGGAAAGGAGGAGAAATCCAGCGGCTTGGCCGCGTTCAAGGCGACCATCAGCACCGCGAGGCTGATCATGATGTTGGCGATGAAGCCGACGTCGAGCAGGAACGCCGGAATCGGCACCACCAGCAGCGCGACCAGCATGAGGGTGGCGAGCGGCAGGATCGCGCCGCGCCCCGCATCGAGCCAAAGAGTGCGTTTCAATGCCGCTGTCGCCATGGCCGATCAGGCTCCGAGGTTCGCGAGGAGCAGGTAGGCCAACCGCGCGTTCTGCGGCGAGACCAGATTGGACTGCGACAGGCGCAGCTGCGCCAGGTTGAGATCGCGCGTTTCGAGCGCGGCCAGCTTGACGTTGGGCAGGCGCGTCGCGGGCGCATAGTTGGGATTGACGATCGTCTCGGCCGGGACGTCGCCGCCGAGCTTGCCGGCGAAGCGCGCGCGGATCTCGGCGAAGCTGCGCGGATTGCCGGTCTTGTCGTAGAAGATGGCGCGATTCGCGCGCGCCGCGGCGGGCAATACCGCGGCGGCGCTGCCGTCAGGGTCCGCGTCGAGCCCCTTGAGGAACTTGGTCGCGCCTGCGGCCCCCAGGAAATGCGCGAGATAGAGGTCGACCGACTCGACGTCGCGGCCGAGCCGGCGCTCTAGCGCTGCCTTGTTGTCGGCGGCGAACTCGGCGGCCATCGTCGCCGAGACCTCGGGATCCTTGCGCAACGCCAGGATCGCCTCGCGCATCTGCGGATCGGCGACCTGGAGCCTGCCGTCGCCGCTTTGGCCGATCGCGTCGGCGGCCCAGCCGAGGCCATGGTCGGCGCCGTGCTTCCTGACCACGCCGAGCCAGCTCTGCTCGATGAACTGATAGAGGCCGGTCGCGCTCGAGGTCGACGCCTTGGCCTCGGGGTTGAAGCCGCTCTCGATCTTCGCCTGGTGGAACAGATAGGAGAAATCGACCCCGGTCGAGGCGGATGCAGTCGTGATCGCATTCTGCACGCGGGCGCGCGTGCCGCCTGCTGCCATCGTCGTCGGTGAAGTCATACGGCCCCCGGTGTCTCAGGGGCTTCTACGCAAGGGCCGTGCCAATCTATGGCCGCAACCGTTCGCCCTGAGCCTGTCGAAGGGCTCTCCTTTTCCAGCGCTGAAGAAGGAAAGGGCTTCGACAGGCTCAGCCCGAACGGGCTGGGGTGCGGATCCGAGTTAGATCGCGATGCGTCCGTCCCGGGAGTAGACGCCCGCCTTGGCGGCGCCGCGCCCGGCGGCGAGCAGGCGCAGCCGCTGGCGGGTGAGGTCGGCCAGGACGTTGACGCGGACGCGCGCCGCGTCGGCCAGCGCCAGCGCCTCGCGCGCGCGGGCCTTGATCGCGTCGTCCCGGCGCCAGCCGCCGATCGCCTGCACCTGATCGAGCGCGATGCGGTAGTCGGCGGTGGCCGTCTCGATCGCGGCGGCGTCGCCCGCGTCGAGCGCGGCGATCAGCGCGTGCTCGGCGGCGATCAGCGCGTCGAGCGCCTGCGACGACATCAGTCGGCGGTCGGCAGGTCGAGCGCGATCATCCTGTCGGCGATCGCCTGCGGATCGATGACGTAACGCCCTTCGGCAATCGCCGCGCGCACCGCGGCGACCTTGTCGGTATCGACCGGCGCGCCCGCGGCGGCGAGCTGGGCCGCCGGGCTCACCGGCGCGCCGCCGGCGGGCGCGTTCGGGGCATCCTGCAGCTTGGACGCGATATTGCGCTGCGCCGCCTGGGTCCGCGCGGCATCGATCTGTCCGGCTCCCGCGCTTCCAACACCCTTGATCATCCTATCGTCCTTCCGCGCCATGGCCTTTCGGCCCGCGCCCCACCGCCTACCAAATATTTAACGGTGCACTTGATCATCACTTAAATCCGGCCAGCCGCACAAGCCCGATATCGACGACTTCGCCGACGATCGGCGGCCGCGCGCGATCGGTTTTGATGCGGATGCGCTGCCCCGCCACGCCGTCCTCGTCGGCGATCCCGTCGCTCGATACGCTGAACGAACCGGCGTCGGCGATCAGCTGGACCGGATCGCCGCGGCGGATCGTCGGCACCGACTTTTCCGCGCTTTTCTGAGAGTTCGCAGCGACCGAGGCGCCGTTCAGCGGCACGCGGATGCGCCAGCCGAGCGCGGCGCAGCGCAGGGCTACGGCGCCGAGCGCAGGGGGATCGATCGTCGCGGGCGCCGGGCAGGCGGCGAGCTTGAGCCGCCGGTCGATCGGTGCGATTGGCCCCCCCGGCGCGCCGATGCCGGCGTCGAGCGCGCCGATCACGCGCGCCTCGAGCGTCGCGATATCCTCGAACGGCGCCGCCTGGAGCGGGGCCGCGAGCGCCAGTGCGATCATCGCGAGAAGGGTCTTCGTCATGCCGTTCGCCCACATGGTTCGGGCGTGTGGGAGCAAGAGGCGTGCCAGTACTCACCTCCCCCCCAAACCGTTCGCACTGAGCTTGTCGAAGTGCTTCTTCTTTCCTGGTCAAAAGAAGGGGAGGCCTTCGACGGGCTCAGGCCGAACGGGGTGGGTTTAATTTTTGCTCGCGATCACCGCGATCCGCTGGCCCCCGGGGGTGCCGATCGCGATCGAGGGGATCGCCACCTCGATCCGGCGTTGGTCGAGGCCGCCGGCGGCGACGGCGCGGGCGACCGCGGCGGTGCGCGCCGCCGACAGTTCCCAGCCGTCGAAGCGGCGGCTGTCGGCGTCGCTGCCGCGGCTTTCGATCCGGACCAGGCGGTGTGCCGCGGCGGCCTCGGCGCCGATCGCGGACAGGCGGGATCGTGCGTCGGCCAGCAGCAGCGCCTCGCCGGGCTCGAACAGCTTGCGCGCCTCGATCTCATAGCGCTCGACGCCTTGCGCGGCATCCGCGCCGAGCGCCGCGCGCAGGCCGGCGGCGACGTCCTCGGGATCGCCGTGGCGTGCCTGGAGCAGGACGAAGAAGCCGAGCAGCAGCAGGCACAGATCGGCGAAGCTCAGCGCCCAGCGCGGCGCGGCCGGCCGCCGGGTCACGCCGCCGGCCGCAGCTGCTGGAGTGGACGCGTCTCGCGCACCCGCAGCTCGGCGCGGGCGATCGTCTCGAGCCGGTCGAGCGCGTCGCGCTGCCATTGGTGCTCGCCGGCCGAGAGCCGCTCGAGCCGCGCGGCGAGCGGCGCGGCGAGCGCATTGGCCAGGACCACGCCGTAGAGCGTCGTCAGCAGCGCGAGCGCCATCGCCGGGCCGATGCGCGCGGGATCGTCCATCCCGGCGAACATCTCGACCAGGCCGACGATCGTGCCGATCATCCCCATCGCCGGCGCGGCATCGGCGACCGCGCGCCAGAAATCCTGCGCGGCGGCGTGGCGCGCGGCGCGCGCGGCGAGGTCGCCTCGCGCCCAATGGGCGAAGGCGTCGGCGGAGGGCGCGTCGGCGAGCTGCGCGGCGACGCGGCGCAGATAGGCCTGCGCGGTCCTGACGCGATCGGCGCAGGAGATGTGGCGTACCTCGGCGATCGCGGCGATGCGCCCGACGGCGACGCGCGCGCAACGGCCGTCGGCGGCGGGATCGGCGGTGAACAAGGGGCCGAGCGCGGCGAAGGCGCGCGCGATGTCGTCGCGCGTTGAGCGCGCGGCGGCGGCGAGGAACGATCCGCCGAAGACGATCGCCAGCGCGGTCGGATCGAGGAAGCGGGCGAGCTGATCGAGCACGGCCATCGTTCACGCTCCCCCTCGCTGCCGCACCCGGCAAGAAATTGCCGCCCCACGGCAAGCCGTTGCCGCTGTCCGGCACGGACCGGTCCAACCGCTTGGAAAAGCACGCGCGGCGATTCTGGCACGGCCTTTGCACCACATGCCGCGGGGCTGCCTGTCCATCGTCAGTAACGGCGGATCGGCAGCGGGCTTTAGGGGGTTGATCGCAATGGCCGACGCGCTCTTCGGAGTACATGGTGCCGCGCTGACGCTGCGTTCGCAGCGGCTGTCGCTGCTCGCCTCGAACATCGCCAACGCGGCGACGCCCAACTACAAGGCGCGCGACATCGACTTCGATCAGGCGCTGGCCGACGCGACGCAGGGGACCACGCCCGATGCCGCCGCCGAACGCGCGGTGCGCTATCGCGTGCCGGTGTCGCCGTCGCTCGACGGCAACACGGTCGAGCTGTCGACCGAGCAGACCGCGTTCGCCGAGAATGCGGTCAAGTACCGCACCACCTTGTCCTTCCTTGAAGGCCGCATCGCCACGGTGATGACGGCGCTCAAGGGAGAATAAGCGATGACCGGTCCGCTATCGGTGTTCGACATCGCCGGGCGCGCGATGTCCGCGCAGCTCGTGCGCCTCAACACCACCGCGTCGAACCTCGCCAACGCCGGATCGGTGTCGGGCAGCAAGGAAGGCGCGTTCCGGTCGCTCAAGCCGGTGTTCCGCGCGGTCGGCGACCAGCCCGGCCTCCAGACCGTCCAGGTCGACGGCATCGTCTCGTCGCAGACCGAGCCGACCAAGCGCCACGACCCGACCCATCCGCTCGCCGACCAGAACGGCGACGTGTGGGAGGCCGGCGTCGATAGCGCGGCCGAGCTGGTCGAGATGATCGAGACCTCGCGCCAGTATCAGAACAACGTCCAGGTCCTCCAGACCGCCAAATCGCTCACGCTCGACACATTGAGGCTCGGCAAATGACCAGCGTCACCGGCAACTCGTATCTCGATTCGCTGTCGAACAAGACCGCGACCGCGGCGGCGGTGGCGAAGTCGGGCGACACGCTCGACCAGACCGCGTTCCTCAAGCTGATGACGACGCAGCTGCAGACGCAGGATCCGTTCAACCCGGTCGATAATACCCAGATGGTCGCGCAGATGGCGCAATTCTCGTCGGTCGCGGGCATCGCCGAGATGAACATGTCGCTGAAGGCGATCTCGGACAGCCTGGCCGGATCGCGGATCGGCGACGCGGCGAGCTGGATCGGCCGCTCGGCGCTGGTGACGTCGGACGTCGCCACCCCGCTCTCCGACGGCAGCTATGCCGGGCAGGTCGTTCTGCCCGAGGATGCGACCGCCGTTTCGGTCAGTCTGATCGATGCGAACGGCGCGACGGTCCACAGCGAAAGCCTCGGCGCGCGCGCCAAAGGCGCTGCGGGCTTCTCGTGGGACGGCAAGGACGCGTCCGGCTCGGCCGTCGCGACCGGTCCGCTGCGGCTCGTCGTCACGGCATCGGGCGCGAACGGGTTGCTCGCCGCCGACACCGCCACCTGGACCCAGATCGCCGGCGTCCAATCCCCCGCGGGCGGAGCGGCCGCCAAGCTCGTCACCGGGCTCGGGCTGATCGCGCCCGAAGATACCCTCAGCCTCTCCTGACCCCCTCATCCGAACGGAGCCAAGTCCATGTCCTTCTACACCTCGCTGTCCGGCCTCAAGGGCGCACAGACCGATCTCGCCACGATCTCGAACAACATCGCCAACGTCGGCACCGTCGGCTTCAAGAAGAGCCGCGTCGAATTCGGCGACATCATCTCGTCCGCGCCGCTGCAGTCGACCGGCTCGATCGCCGGGCAGGGCACGCGGCTCAAGGGCATCAGCCAGCAGTTCACCCAGGGCGCGTTCGAATCGTCGGATCGCGCGCTCGATCTCGCCGTGTCGGGCCAGGGCTTCTTCGTCACGCGCGGCGGCGCGGGCAGCGGGCAGATCTCGTTCACCCGCAACGGCTCGTTCTCGATCGACTCGAACCGCTATGTCGCCGATTCGAGCGGCGCCTATCTCCAGGTCATGCCGGTCGACCAGCAGGGCCAGGTGACCGCGACCGGGCTGACCTCGACGCGCAATCTCCAGCTGCCGCTGACCTCGGGCCAGCCGAAGTCGACCACCAGCCTGAATCTCTCGCTGTCGCTGCCGTCCGCGGCGGACCTGCCGGCGCAGCGCGGCGTCTACAACAGCAATAATGCCTATGCGTTCGACCGCTTCGACGCGAACAGCTACAATCAGTCGACCGCGACGAGCGTGTATGACGCGCTTGGCAATCCGATCCCGGCGACGATCTATTTCACCCGGACCAAGGCGCCTGACAGCACCGACCAGACAAGCACGTGGGAAGCGCGCCTGTTCGTCGGCAACGAGCAAGTCAGCGCCGATCCGAGCGCCTCGGTGCAGCCCGCGCCGCTGACGCTCACTTTCGCGGCGACCGGCACGATGACCGCTCCTACTTCGGCCGTTACCTACGATCCGGTGCAGCCGAGCGGCGCCGCTTCGGCAATCGGCCTGACGGTCGATTTCGGCACCGCCACGCGCCAGGCCGCGACGCCGTTCACCGTCGCCGCGCTGGCGCAGGACGGCTATGCCGCCGGCAAGCTCGACAATGTCACCGTCGGCCCGGACGGTCTCGTCACCGCCAGCTTCTCGAACGGCACGACGCAGGCGCTGGGCAAGGTGGTGATGGCCAATTTCTCCAATCCCGCCGGCTTGCGCCAGCTCGGCGACGCCCACTGGGCGGTGACGGGCAATTCGGGCGAGCCGATCATCGGGGAAGCGTCGTCGGACGGCTTCGGCACGATCCAGGCCGGCAGCCTCGAGCGCGCCAACGTCGACATCACCGAGGAGCTCGTCGCCTTGATCTCGGCGCAACGCAATTTCCAGGCGAACGCCAAGGCGATCGAGACGGCCAACACGATGACCGACGCCATCGTCAACCTGCGCACTTGATCGGCCGCTGAAGGAAGCACCCGATGGATCGTCTCGCCTACACCTCCTTGTCCGCGATGCGCAGCGCGATGGCGCGGCAGGCGGCGACGGCGAACAATCTCGCCAACGCGTCGACCACCGGCTTTCGCGCCGAGCTCGCCAACGTGCAGCCTCTGTGGGTGCAGGGGCACGGGCTCGAATCGCGCGCGGTCGCGTCCGAAGAGGTGCTCGCCGCCGATATGAAGCCGGGCACGGTCACGCAGACCGGGCGCGAGCTCGACATCGCGCTCAAGGGCAATGCGCTGCTCGCGGTCCAATCGGCCGAGGGCGACGAGGGCTATACGCGGCGCGGCGATCTGCAGATGACCGACAGCGGCCTGCTGACGACCGGCGACGGCCTGCCGGTGATCGGCGACCAGGGCCCGGTCACGCTGCCGCCGGCGGAAAAGGTCACGATCGACGGCAGCGGCGCGGTGTGGATCGTGCCGCGCGGCGACACCAGCGGCCAGACCCAGCAGGTCGCGCAGCTCAAGCTCGTCTCGCCGACGGGCTCGCAGATCGTCAAGGCGACCGACGGGCTGTTCCGCGTGCGCGACGGCGGCGCGCTGCCGTCCGACCCCGACGCGCGCGTCGCGTCGGGCGCGCTCGAGGGATCGAACGTCGACGTGTCGAAGGCGCTCGTCGACATGATCGACGCCAGCCGCGCGTGGGAAACTCAGATCAAGCTGATCACGACCGCCAAGGACATCGACAGCGGCACTGCCGACCTGATGCGGCTGCCGGAGTGATGGATACGCTTCTTCCCGTCATTCCGGCGGAAGCCGGAATCCATGGACCCGCAACGCAAGAGATCGTGCGTGCCGCATCCATGGATCCCGGCTTCCGCCGGGATGACGAAACATTCGAAACGAGGACCCGACCATGACCAACGCCGCCCTTCAGGTCGCCCGCACCGGGCTCGACGCGCAATCGACACGGATGCAGGTGATCGCGAACAATCTCGCGAACGTGAACACCACCGGGTTCAAGCGCGATCGCGCGAGCTTCCAGACGCTCGCCTATCAGACCCGGATCGCGCCGGGCACGGCGTCGTCGGCCGAGGACAAATATGCCACCGGCCTGTCGCTCGGCTCGGGCGTCGAGATGACCGGCACCGCCAAGATCGACACGCAGGGCTCGACGGTGACGACCGGCAACGCGCTCGACATGGCGATCGAGGGCAGCGGCTATTTCCAGATCCAGACGCCCGACGGCAAGACCGCCTACACCCGCGACGGCAGCTTCCAATTGTCGTCCGAGGGCCAGATCGTGACCTCCGACGGCATGCCGCTGGTCCCGGCGATCCAGGTGCCGCAGGGGGTCACGTCGCTCACGATCGGGGCCGACGGGACGGTCTCCGCGACGCTCCAGGGCGAGACCGCGCCGACCGAGCTCGGCAAGATCGAGACCGCGCGCTTCGCCAACGCCTCGGGGCTTGCCGCGCAGGGCAACAATCTGCTGACCGAGACCGCCGCGTCGGGTGCGCCGCAGGTCGGCCAGCCGGGGCTCGAGGGGCGCGGGCTGCTGCGCTCGGGCGAGCTCGAGGGATCGAACGTCAATGTCGTCCAGGAGCTGGTCGACATGATCGAGACGCAGCGCGCCTATGAGGTCAATTCCAAGATGATCAAGTCGACTGACGAGATGCTGCAATATGTCAACCAGCAGCTCTGAGCCGCGGGCAATGCCGCCTCGTATCGTCTTCGTCGCCGTCGTCCTGCTCGCGGCGCCGGCGGGTGCGCACAAGCGCGATCCGCTGGCGTATGCGCCGACCTACGCGGTTCCGGCCGAAGCGCCCGCGGCGAACGGCGCGATCTTCCAGATCGGCAACGGCTATGCGCCGCTGACCTCGGGCAGCCGCGCGTCGATGGTCGGCGACATATTGACGATCGCGCTGGTCGAGCGCACCGCGGCGGTCAAGATCAACTCGGCCTCGACCGACCGCTCGGGCAGCATCGGCATCATTCCGCCGACAACCGGCCCGCTCGCGCTGTTTTCGCCGAGCGACGTCGCCGCGAGCGCGGGCGGCAAGTTCGACGGCAAGGGCCAGGCGGCGCAATCGAACACGCTCCAGGGCGAGGTCACCGTGACCGTCGCCGCGGTCTATCCCAACGGCACGATGCTGGTGCGCGGCGAGAAGCTCGTGACGCTCAATCGCGGCGACGAGTTCATCCGCGTGTCCGGCCTGGTTCGTCCGTCCGACATCGGGCCGGACAATCGCGTCCCCTCGACGCGCGTGGCCGATGCCCGGATCACTTATTCCGGCAAGGGCGAGATCGCGCGCGCCAGCTCGCAGGGCTGGCTGGGCCGCTTCTTCTCGCGCTTCAGCCCGTTCTGAGGAAGTAAGATGATCCAATCTGTTTTCCGAACGGTGTGGGCGGGACTGGCGGGCGCATTGCTCGCGCTCGCCGCCCCCGCATATGCCGAGCGGATCAAGGATCTCGGCACGTTCCAGGGCGTGCGGCCGAACCAGCTGACCGGCTATGGCATCGTCATCGGCTTGGCCGGGACCGGGGACGACAGCCTCGAATATGCGACGCAGGCGATGAAGGGCGCGGCGTCGCGCTTCGGGCTGCAGCTGCCGCCCGGCGTCAATCCGGCGCTCAAGAATGCGGCGGCGGTGATCGTGACCGCCGAGCTGCCGCCGTTCGCCAAGCCCGGCCAGCGGCTCGACATCACCGTCGCCTCGATGGGCAAGGCCAAGTCGCTGCGCGGCGGCGCGCTGATCATGACGCCGCTGATGGGCGCCGACGGCCAGATCTACGCGATGGCGCAGGGCAATTTGGCGG
>CAXTMX010000065.1:0-15219 GCA_964245585.1 uncultured Sphingomonadaceae bacterium
CGGTGCCCGACCATTTGCCGAACAGGATCTTGTCGCCGGCCTTGACGTCGAGCGGGGTGATCTTGCCGTCGTCGGCCTTGAGCCCGCCGCCGGCGGCGACGACCTCGCCCTCCTGGGGCTTTTCCTTGGCGCTGTCGGGGATGATGATGCCGCCGGCCGTCTTCTCTTCGGCTTCGACGCGGCGGACGAGTACACGATCGTGCAACGGACGAAAGTTCATTGCGCTTCACCCTTCCTGTTGAACGCGGCGCACGGCACCGGAGGGATGCCGTATCGCCGCTTCGTTGAAACTGTTGTTGGCACTCTACCTAGGCGAGTGCCAGCGCCGTGCATATGGGAAGACGCCCGGTCAGGTCAAGCGGCGCTTCGATTTACACCCCGTCCGGCGTGCGATAGCGCAATGGCTCGCGAAGAAAGGGACATCGGCATGCGGTTCGTGCGCTTCATCTGGCGGCTGATGGTCGGGATCAAGGACGCGCTGGTCCTGCTGCTCCTGCTGCTGTTCTTCGGCGCACTTTATTTGGTGCTGTCGTCCTCGCCCAATCCCGCGGTCGCGTCGAGCGGCGCGCTGCTGCTCGATTTCCGCGGCAGCCTGGTCGAGCAGCCGGCCGAGGGCGATCCGCTCGGCGTGCTCTCCGGCGATTCCGGCCGGGTCACGCAGTATCGCCTGCGCGATCTCGTTCGCGCGATCGACGCAGCGGCCCACGACGCCAAAGTCAAGGCGGTGGTGCTCGATCTCGACGCGTTCACCGGGGGCGGCCAGGCCGCGATCGCCACTGCCGGCGCGGCGCTCGACAAGATCCGCGCCGCGGGCAAGCCGGTGCTCGCCTTCGCGACCGGCTATACCGACGACAGCTATCAGCTGGCGAGCCATGCGAGCGAGATCTGGGTCGATCCGCTTGGCGCGGTGCTGATCGCCGGGCCGGGCGGATCGCGGCTCTATTACAAGGGTCTGCTCGACAAGCTCGGCGTGACCGCGCGGGTCTACAAGGTCGGCCAGTTCAAATCGGCGGTCGAGCCCTATATCCGCACCGACCAGTCGCCCGCCGCGCGCGCGGCCAATCAGGCGTTGGCCGATGCGTTGTGGGCCAGCTGGCGGCAGGAGGTCGGCCAGGCGCGACCCAAGGCGCAGCTGGCCGATTATGTCGAGCGGATCGAGCTCGCCGGCGGCCTGCCTGGCAAGAGCTTCGCCGAGAGCGCGGTCGCCGCCGGGCTGGCCGACCAGATCGGCGATCGCGCCGCGTTCGGCCGCCGCGTCGCACAGATCGCCGGCGACAACGCCAGGAAAGCCGGCGGCGGGTTCGCGCGCATCCCGTTCGACAATTATCTCGCAGGGCATCCGGCGCGATCGAGCGGCGGCGCGATTGGAGTCGTCACGGTGGCGGGCGACATCGTCGACGGCATCGCCCCGCCGGGAACCGCGGGCGGCGAGACGATCGCCCGGCTGGTGGCCGACGCGCTGGCGGAGAAGGACCTCAAGGCGCTGGTCGTGCGGATCGATTCGCCGGGCGGCTCGGTCACCGGATCGGATCGCATCCGCTCGGCGATCATGCAGGCCAAGGCGAAGGGCCTGCCGGTGGTGGTGTCGATGGGCTCGCTCGCCGCCTCGGGCGGCTATTGGGTCGCGACCGCGGGCGACCGCATCTTCGCCGAGCCGGCGACGATCACCGGATCGATCGGCGTGTTCGGCATATTGCCGACGTTCGAAGGCGCGCTGGCCAAGCTCGGCCTGTCGGCGGACGGGGTCGCGACGACCGCGCTGTCGGGCCAGCCCGACGTGCTCAAGGGCACCTCCCCTGCGGTCGACCGGCTGCTCCAGGCGGGTGTCGAACAGATCTACGCCCGATTTATCGGGCTGGTCGCCGAAGCGCGGCACCTGCCCGTCGCGCGCGTCGATGAGATCGGGCAGGGCCGCGTGTGGGCCGGCGGCGCGGCGCGCCAGCTCGGGCTGGTCGATGCGTTCGGCGGGGTCGACGACGCGATCGCCGAGGCGGCGCGGCGCGCCGGGCTCGATCCGGCCAGCGTCCATCCGGTCTATATCGAGCGCGAGCCGTCGTTCCGGCTCAAGCTGCTGCGCGACCTGTTCGGCGGCAACGGCGGCGGCGACAGCGCGCGCGACGCGTTCAGCCGGATCGCGGCACGGCCGGAGGCGCTGGTCGCCACCGCGATCGCCGAAGCGCGCAAGATCGCGCGCGGGCCGGCGATCCAGGTGCGCTGCCTCGAATGCCCGGCGGACGCGCCCACCCTGAACGATCGGCGGCTGGCGGCGACGCTGATCGAGCGGGTCGGGCTCTAGCCGAGCCGGCGATTGATCTCGGCGAGCAGCGGCGCGAAGGCAGCGCGGCCGCCGTCTTCCGCGACCGCGCCGAACAGGCCCGTGTGGCAGTCGCGGTCGTCGTCCCAGCCCGGGTAAGCGGCAATCGGATACAGGCACACCCCATCGACCGGAATGCCGGCAGCGGCGGCCTCGGCGACCTCCTGGCAGACGTAATGCAGCCAGGGCGCGCGCGCCGATCCTTCGGCCCCCGTCTCGGCGATGATCATGGGGCGCCCGTAACGGGCATGGACTTCGTGGAGCAGATCGGCCAGCGGGCGATAGGCGTGGTGGCCGAAGGGAATGGCCGAGCCGCCGAGCGCCCACTGGTTGTGGGGATAGAAATTGCATCCAACCAGATCGAGCAGCTCCGGCCGGCCGCCGAGATCGGGCTCGAGCCGACCCGTCAGCATGTCGAACACCTGATATTGCGAGAAATGGAAGCCGCGGGCCTTTTCCTCGTCCTCGGCGGAGCCGGTGAGCGGCAGCACGTTGATCAGCGGCTCCGCCCACAGCAGACGGCAGCGGGGATCGATCGCGCGCAAGCTGTCCGCCACGACGATCGCCGCGCGGACGAGCTGGCATTTGAGCTCGTAGCCCCGCCCGTGGCCATAGGGGTGGAAATCCCCAACCTCGCCGGCGATGAAGGAATAGAAGGAGATCTCGTTGAGCGGGCACCATAGCGGCGCGCGATCGGTGACCTCACGATGAAGCCGCGCGGCGGCCTCGGCAAAGGCGGCCAGCCGCTCGACGAAGCGCGGCGACCAGACATCGACGTCGTCGGGCGTGCCATAATGCCAGATGTCCCAGATCACCTGGACACCGGCCGCCTCCGCCGCCTCGAGCATCGGCAGCCAGCTCGACCAGTCGTAGCGGCCCCCTTGTCGCTCGATCAAATGCCAGCGCAGGCCGTCGCGAACCGACGACAGACCATGCTCCTTCATCAGGCGATAATCGCTCGCCGCATGCCGATCATGCCTCGTCGCGCTGATCACATCGAGCCTTGCGCCGTCACGGCGACGATGCGTCGAGCATTCGAAGCCCGCCATGAAGAAGCTGCTCGGTACCGCTTCCTCGATCGGTGGCGCAGCGATCTGCGCCTTCGCGGCGCCGATCACTCGGCAGCGATGGCGGTGCTCGATGTACGTCCGCCCTCGGCCGCGCGCTGGTCGGCGATGTGGCGACGATAGGTCGAGAGCGCCTGTCCGACGACCTGGTCCATGTTGTAATAGCGATACGTCGCGAGCCGGCCGACGAAGATCACGTCGGGCGTGCCCAACGCCAGCGCCTCATAACGCTTGAACAGCTCTTGGTTCTCCGGCCGCGGAATGGGATAATAAGGATCCCCCTCGGCGCGGGGATATTCGTAGGTGATGCTCGTCTTCGCCGATTGCTGGCCGGTCAGATGCTTATATTCGCTGATCCGCGTATAGGGCGTCGCCTCGTCGGGGTAGTTGACCGTCCCGACCGACTGGAACTGCGCCGTCTCAAGCGTCTCGTGCCGGAATTCGAGCGAGCGATAGGGCAATTTCCCATAGCGATGGCCGAAGAATTCGTCGATCGGGCCGGTAAAAACGAGCTTGTCATATTCGACTGCCTGCTGAACCTCGGCAAAATCGACGCCGAGCCTGACCTCGATGTTGGGGTGATCGAGCATCCGCTCGAACATCGCCGTATAGCCGTCGCGCGGCATGGCCTGGAAGCTGTCGGTAAAATAGCGATCGTCCAGGTTCGTGCGGGTGGGCACGCGCGCAGTGACCGATTTGTCGAGCTCCGAAGGATCGATGCCCCATTGCTTGCGGCTGTAGCCGCGAAAGAAGGTCTTGTAGAGCTCGCGGCCGATCTTCGACACGACGACATCCTCCGATGTCACCACCGGATCGACCGGTTCGGCCCGGCTCGCCAGATAGGCTTCGGCTTGCGCGTCGCTCGCCAGATCGAGCCCATAGAGCAGGTTCAGCGTAGTCCGGTTGATCGGCATCGGCACCAGCCGTCCGTCGACGCTGGCGAGCACGCGGTGCTCGTAGGGCCGCCATTGCGTGAAGCGCGATAGATAATCGACGATCTCGCTGCTGTTGGTGTGGAAGATATGCGGCCCATATTGGTGGATCAGGATACCCGCGTCGTCGAGCCGGTCGAACGCGTTGCCCGCGATATGGGGCCGGCGATCGATCACGAGGACGCGCTTGCCGCCGTCCGCCGCCAGCCGTTCGGCCATCACCGCGCCGGCAAAGCCCGCGCCCACGACCAGATAATCGTAAGCCTGCCGCCGGAAGCTCTTCGTTCGCCCGACGCTCGACGCCTCGACCATCAGCTGGCGCATGCCGGAGGCGACGTTTTCCCACGAGACGTCGGCAAGCAGCCGGTCGACCTCGACGCGCCAGGCGGCGCTCGGCTCGCGGGACAAAGCCAGCGCCCGCTCGCACGCGGCGACGAATGCGGCGACGCTCCCGGCGATCTGCACACCCTGGAGCTCGCCGTAGTGGCGGACGACGTCGATGACCGGGGTAGAGACCACCGGCAGTCCCGCCGCCAGATATTCAGGGGTCTTGGTCGGGCTGATGAAGCGCGTCGATTCGTTTATCGCAAACGGCATCAGCGCCACATCCCAACCGCCGGCGTAGCGAGGCAGCTCATCATAGGTCTTGGCGCCCAGGTAGGCGATATTGGGCCGCTGCGGCAGGTCGGCCGGATTGATCTTGACCACTGGCCCGACGATCACGAGCGTCCAATCGGGGCGGGCATCGGCCAGCCCTGCCAGCAGCGCCAGATCCATCCGCTCATCGACGACGCCATAAAAACCAAGGCGAGGCCGCGGCAGCTTCGCTTGATCCGCCGGTTCCGAATCGACTGTCCGCGCCGTCGCGAAATGCGCGCAGTCGACGCTCGATGGAAACGGGTGGACCGCGGGATGGTGTGACCGCTTCGCCTCATAGAGGCTGTACCCGCCAGTGAAGACGAGGTCTGCGGCGGCGAACAGCTCTTTTTCCAGCACGACCAGCTCGGGCGGAGCAAATCGGAAATTAGCCAGTTCGTCCATGCAGTCGTACACGGTGCAGGCAGCGTCGAGGTGCCGCGAAAATGGCAACATCATCGGGGTGTAGTACCAGCGTATCAGGGGGCTGTCGTCCGTGCCGAGATAGGTGTCCAGGAGATCGCGCAGCACGCCGTCCGTCTCGTCGGGCGACAGGCCGGGCGGGAGAAGCGGCCTGATCACGGTGATCCCAGGCTCGACCAGCCGCAAATCAAGCCGCGGGCTCGAGATGCCGACCGCAGCCTCCAATTCTTCCCAGAAGATAACCTCGGCAAATTCGGCAAATCGGGTCATGAGATGCTGCGGCCGCTGATAAACGAAATCCCAGCGGAGATGCGAGAAGCACAGCAGGCGGGGGGCGCGGTCGTTGCCCCAGGATTTCGACGTCATGTTCCGGCAATATTGATCGACCATAATGTGCTGCCCTCCGAGCATGACGAACCTGCGCAGCAGGAACGCGGCATCCGGCGAAACGCCTCAGCCTCAAAAAAATTATTGAATTGCCCTAAGTTAATTTGGGCGACTTCAAGGGAGCAGGAGCGACGTGTCGCCGTAGGAATAGAAGCGGTAGCCGCTCTCGACGGCATGCGCATAAGCGGCCTTCATCCGATCGAGCCCCATCAGCGCCGAGACCAGCATGAACAGCGTCGAACGCGGGAGATGGAAGTTGGTGATCAGCCCGTCGATACCGCGGAAGCGGTAACCCGGCGTGATGAAGATCGACGTATCGCCTTCGAACGCGCCGATCGTGCCGTCTTCCCCGACCGCGCTCTCTAGCAGGCGCAGGCTGGTCGTGCCGACGGCAATCAGCCGTCCGCCCGCGGCGCGCGCTTCATTGAGACGCGCAGCGGTGGCGGCGTCGATCCGCCCCCATTCGGCGTGCATGCGATGGGCGGCGGTGTCGTCGGCCTTCACCGGCAGGAGCGTGCCCGCGCCGACGTGCAGCGTCAGCAGCGCATGGCCGATGCCGCGCGCATCGAGCGCGGCGATCAGCGCGGGAGTAAAATGGAGCGCGGCAGTGGGCGCGGCGACTGCGCCGTCGGCCGCGGCGAACATCGTCTGATAATCGTCGGCGTCGCGCGCGTCGGCGGGGCGCCTGCCGGCGATATAGGGCGGCAGCGGCATCCGTCCGGCGCGCGCGAGCAGCAGCTCCACCGGCTCCTCGCCGGCGAAGGTGAGCAGCAGCGAGCCGTCTTCCCCGCGCGCGCTGGCGATCGCCGAGACACCGGCGCCGAATTCGATCCGGTCGCCCTCGCGCAAACGCCGCGCGTTGCGCACGAATGCACGCCAGGCGCGCGGCCCCTCGCGCTTGTGCAGCGTCGCGCCGATCCGCGCCGCGCCGCGCACGCCTTCGAGCTGGGCCGGGATCACGCGGGTGTCGTTGAACACCAGCAGATCGCCGGGCCGCAGGAGATCGGGCAGCTCGTCGACCCGCCGATCCTCGCGCCCCACGCCGTCGAGCAGCAGCAGCCGAGCCGAATCGCGCGGGCTTGCCGGCCGCAGCGCGATCCGGTCCGCGGGCAGATCGAAGTCGAACAGATCGACACGCATTATTGCGGCGCGGCGGGAGCCTCCGCAGCGGGAGCGTCGGCGGGCGGCGGGGGCGCCGCCGGCGCGGCATCGGCGCCCGGTGCGGCGGGCTCACTCGCCTTGGCCTTCGCTGCCCTGGCAGCCGCCTTGTCGGCCTTCTTCGTCGCTTTGGCGGCAGCCTTGTCAGCTTCCTTCGCGGCCTCGGCGGCGTCCTTGGCCTCCCTGGCGCGCGCCTTCTCGGCGGCCCTCGCTTCCTTGGCCTTGGCTTTCCGCTCGGCCTTGCTCTCGCTCGTCGTCGGCGGCACCGGGTCGGTCGGGGCAGCGGGCGCAGCCGCGGCCTCGGCATCCGATGGCCCGACAGGTTCCGCCGCGGCCTTCGGCTGCTCGGGCGGGACGGCCGGTTGCGGGATCGGCGCGCGCTCGGGATCGCCGCCGATCGTCGCCTTGACGATCCTGGTCGGATTAGCCGGCGGCTCGCCCCGCGCGATCGCATCGACGAAGGTCATCCCGGCAACGACCCGGCCGAATGCGCTGTAGCGATTGTCGAGCCGCAGATTGGGCTGGAACATGATGAAGAACTGGCTGTTGGCGCTGTCGTCGTCCGACGCCCGCGCCGCCGAGACCGTGCCGCGGACATGCGGCAGGTCGTTGAACTCGGCCTTGAGATCCGGCAGCTCCGAGCCGCCCTCGCCGGTGCCCTTGGGATCGCCGGTCTGCGCCATGAAGCCTTCGATCACGCGATGGAAGATCAGCCCGTCGTAGAAGCCGCGCCGCGCCAGCAGCCTGATCCGCTCGACCGTCCTCGGCGCCTTGTCGGGACGCAGCTGGACGGTCACCCGACCGCCGCTCGACAGGTCGAGCAGCAGCGTGTTCTCGGGCGTCAGCGCGGGCACGACTGGAATAGGCGCCAACGCCGGCGGCTTGCCTTGCGCTGCGACGGCGAAGCACAGCCCTGCGAACATCACCAAAAGCTGCTTAAGACGCATATTGCCTTTCCTCGGATATCTCGGTCGCGGACCGGCGCTAGCTGATCCGCCGCCGCTTTCCCATGCCTGAACGCGTCATGCGCCCCTGCGGCCGAGCTTTTCCACCCGCGCGCGCACGTCGGCTTCGACCGCCGGCGGGACGAACGGGCCGATCGCGCCACCGTAGAGCGCGATCTCCTTGACCAGCCGCGACGCGATCGGCTGCAACGCCACGTCCGCCATCAGGAACACCGTCTCGACGCGGTCGTTGATCTGCTGGTTCATCCCCGCCATCTGATATTCATATTCGAAGTCGGATACCGCGCGCAGCCCGCGCACGATGACCGACGCGCCTTCGCGCTCGGCAAAGTCCATCAGCAGCGAATCGAACGCGCAGACCTCGATCACGCCGTCGACACCCGCCACTTCGCGCTGCACCATCGCTAGGCGCTCGTCGAGCGAGAACATCGGCGATTTTGAGGCATTGGTGGTGACGCCGATGACCAGCCGATCGACGAGTTTGGCACCGCGCCGGATGATGTCCATGTGGCCGAGCGTGACCGGATCGAACGTGCCGGGATAGACGCCGACGCGCGTCACCGGTCGCGCTCGACGACGTAATGCGCGATCGCACGCAGCGGATCGGCCTCGCTGCCGAAGCTGGCGAGGTGCGCGATCGCCTGCTCGACCAGCATCCCCGCCTGCTGGCGCGCGCGCTCGACCCCGAGCAGCGAGACGAACGTCGCCTTGCCCGCCGCGGCATCCTTGCCGACCGCCTTGCCGGTCGCCGCCGGATCGCCCTCGACGTCGAGCAGGTCGTCGGCGATCTGGAAGGCGAGGCCGAGATCGCGCGCATAACCGCGCAGCCGGGTGCGCCCGTCAGGCTGGACATGGCCCATGATCGCGCCGGCTTCGAGGCAGAAGCCGATGAGCGCGCCGGTCTTGAGCTGCTGCAGGCGCGTGACCGTCGGCAGATCGAAGGTCTCCGCCTCGGCAGCGAGATCCATCATCTGGCCCCCCGCCATGCCCGCCGGGCCGCTCGCCTTGGCCAACTCGGCGACGAGTTCGGCGCGGACGCCGGGATCGGGATGCGTCTCGGGATCGGCGAGCAGATCGAACGCGAGCGCGTGGAGCGAGTCGCCGGCGAGCACCGCCGTCGCCTCGTCGAACGCGCGGTGGACGGTGGGCTTGCCGCGGCGCAGGTCGTCATCGTCCATGCACGGCAGATCGTCGTGGATCAGGCTGTAGACGTGGATGCATTCGATCGCGACGGCGACGCGCAGCGCACGCTCGCGGTCGACGTTGAACAGGTCGCACGCGGCGCATACCAGCAGCGGGCGCATCCGCTTGCCGCCGCCGATCGCGGCATGGCGCATCGCCTCGTAGAGCTTGCGGCGCGGATCGTCGGGCGGGGTCAGCAGACGATCGAACAGATTGTCGACGTCTTTCGCGACGCGCGCGAAGGCCGGCCCGAGGCTCAGCGTGGCGTCCGCCACGGGCGCGTCAGCCCGCATCGAACGGCTGGACGCCGGCCGGGCGGCCGTCGGCGCCGAGCTGGATCTTCTCGATCCGCGCCTGCGCCGCGGCAAGGCGCGCCTCGCACTGTGCGCGCAGCCGATCGCCCTCGCCGTACAGCGTGATCGATTCGTCGAGCGACGCGTCGCCGCTCTCGAGCCGCTGGACGATCGCCTCGAGCCGCTTGAGCGCGTCCTCGAACGACAGCTCGGTGATCGTATCGGTCTGTTCGGCCATCGCCGATCTTGTGGCGACGGCGCAGGCGGGGGTCAAGCGGAGGGACGCGGACGCCAGGCCAAGGAATGGTCGCGGAGCTTCGCGTCGTCCGTAACAAGCTGAGCGTCGAGCACCGCACAGACCGCGAGCAGCAATCGATCGATTGGGTCGTTGGTAGGAGGCCAGGGCAAAACTTCGGCGATCGCCTGCTCGGGCGAAACGGGCAAGACACTGCATCTGAGGCGCCCCACTTCGCGCGGAAGATCCGCCAATGGAACAGTCAATTCGAGCTTGCCCAAGCGCACTTTGATCGCGATTTCCCACAGACTTGCCACGCTCACCAAGAATTGGTGTTCCGGGCTTTCCAGCAGCTCTGCCACTGCTTCGTCGTATCGCGCACGGGCGCTGTCGAACAAGCCGAGCAGCACATGCGTATCCAATAGGAGCTGCACAATCAGGCAGGACCGGGCGTGACCAGGAAATCTTCCGGCAGCGGATCGTCGAAGTCGTCGGAGATATGCGCGACGATGCGATCGACGCCCCTCTCCTCCTTCCAGCGCCGCGCCGCTTCCCAGTCGATCCCGCCCTTGCGCTTGACCGGCGTCCATTCGGCCACCGGCACGCCGTTGCGGGTGATCAGGATGTGCGCGCCGGCCTCGACCTCGCGGGTGAGTTCGGCGATGCGATTCTTGGCCTCCTTGATCGGCACCATCTTCATGGTAGCCACTGTAGCCACTTCGGCTCAGCCTGGCAACGCGGCTCTCGCCCGCTCTTCGGCGACCAGCTCCTTGCGGCTCAGCTTGCCGATCAGCGTCTTGGGCAAAGTCAGCCGCACCTCGACCTCGGCGACGCGCTCGTGCTTGCCGAGTTGCGGATTGAGCCAGGCCTTGAGCGCGGCGCCGTCGACCTGTTCGCCGGCCTCGAGCGTGACGAATGCCTTGGGCATCTCGCCGCGGTAGGCGTCGGGGATGCCGATCACGACCGCTTCGCGCACTGCCGGATGGCGATGGAGCACCGCCTCGATCTGGCTCGGGAAGACCTTGAAGCCACCCACCGCGATCATGTCCTTGAGCCGATCGACGATGCGGATGTAGCCGTCGGCATCGACCGTGCCGACGTCGCCGGTGCGCAGGCGCCCGTCCACGAACGGGCTGGCCTCGCCGTCCGGCCGGTTCCAATAGCCGCGCATCACCTGCGGCCCCGCGATCACGATTTCGCCCGGCTCCCCTGCCGGCGGCGGGCGCGACGGATCGTCGCGATCGACCAGGCCGAACGTCGTGCCCGGCAGCGGCTGGCCGATCGTCGCGCTCCGGTTCAACCCTTCGTAGGGGTTGGTCGCGACGATGCTGCATTCGGTCAGGCCATACCCTTCGGCGACGACCGCGCCGGTGCGCGCCTCGAACCGCGCCTTGAGTTCGGCCGGCAGCGGCGCCCCGCCCGACACGCAGACGCGCAACGATGACAGATCGGCCTCGGCGATGCGCGGGTGATCGAGCAGCGCCTGATACATGGTCGGCACGCCGGGAAGCGCGGTCGCCCGCGTCCGCGCGATCGCGGCGAGCACCTGCCCGGCGTCGAAGCGCGGCAGCAAGACCATCTCACCGCCGTCCACCACCGTCCGATTGAGCACGCAGGCGTTGGCGAAACAGTGGAACAACGGCAGCGCGCCGATGATTCGATCAACGTCGCCGCGATGCGGGTCGATCGCGACGATCTGGCGCGCGTTGACGCTGACATTCTGATGGGTCAGCACCGCCCCTTTGGGGACGCCCGTGGTCCCGCCGGTATATTGGATCATCGCGACATCGCGCTCGGGATCAATCTCTACCCGAGAACAAACGCCGTCATTGGCGATCAGCTTCGAGAAAGCCGTGATCCGGACATCGTCCGGACGAAGCGACACCTCGCGCCGCCGGAACAGCCGGTAGAGGATCGACTTCGGCCCCGACAGCGCGCCGGCGATCGATCCGACGACCAGCCGCTCGAGCCGGCTGCGCTCGAGCAAGGCGAGCGCGTTGGGCAGCAATGCCGCGGCCGACAAAGTGAACAGGAACCGCGTGCCGCTGTCCTCGACCTGATGGCTCAGCTCGTCGACCGTGTAGAGCGGCGAGAAGTTGACGATTGTCGCTCCGATCATCATCGCGCCGTAATACGCCGCGACATAATGCGGCACGTTGGGCAGGAACAGCCCGACCCGATCGCCGCGCGCGATGCCCAGGGCGGCGAGCCCGCAGGCAACACGGCGGGCGGCCGACAGCACTTCGCCGTAGCTGTAGCGCCGGCCCATGAAATCGATCAGCGGCGCATCGCGATGGCGTGCCACGCTCGCTTCGAGCATGGCCGGCACCGACAGCGGCGGAAAGTTTTGATCCCACGCGGCCGGATGGCGATAGGCGGTGCGCCAGATGGCTGCCGGGTCTTCCATGACGCAGACGTAAGGCGTTCGATCCAATGGAGCAATCTGCGGGGCGACCAGGCCGGCCGTCATCCCGCCGAAAGCCGGCGTCTGCCCTCAGCTCCGTCCCGTTCCGTATCCGTCATCCCGGCTTTCGCCGGCATGACGGTTTGATTTTCGAAGCTTGAAATGGATCAGCGCTTGAACGGATCGACGAACCCGGCGGGCATCGCCACGCCGCCCATCACCACCTCCTCGCCGCCGCCCTCGGCGGCGTGCGCGGCGGCTTCGCGCTGGGCGCGCAGCTCCTCGATCAGCGCGACGCGGTCGCCGGCAAGGCGGTTGTCGACCGGCGCCTCGATCCCCGCCGCCTTGGCCGCCTTGGCGACGACCGCGTCGAGCTCGCGTTGCGAGCAGAGGCCGAGCGTGACCGGATCCTTCGGCACGATGTTGAGGATGTTCCAGTGGGTGCGGTCGCGGATCGCGGCGATCGTCGTGCGCGTGGTACCGATCAGCTTGCCGATCTGGCCGTCGCTGACCTCGGGATGGTTGCGGATGATCCAGGCGATGCCGTCAGGCTTGTCCTGGCGCTTGGAGACCGGCGTGTAGCGCGGGCCCGACGTGCGGCGGACCTGATCGGGGCCCTTGGACATCACCAGGCGATAGTCGGGATCGGCCTGCGCCTTGTCGATCTCGGACTGCGCGAGCTCGCCCGCGCGGATCGGATCGCGCCCGGTCAGCTTGGTCGCCGCGGTGTCGTCGGCGATCGCCTGGATCTCGAGGATGTGCAGCCCGCAGAACTCGGCGATCTGCTCGAAGCTGAGGCCGGTGTTGTCGACCAGCCACGAGGCGGTCGCGTGCGGCATGAGCGGCTGGGGCATCGAAATCTCCACGAATAAAAAGGGCCGCCCCTCGCGGAGCGGCCGAACCATCGCCGGGGGTGTAGGCCGGGGCGGCCGCGAGAGCAAGTCAGGGCGTCAGCACGACCTTGCCGACATGATCGCCCGCCTCGAGATAGGCGTGCGCCGCACTCGCCTCGACCAGCGGGAAAACGCGGTCGACGATCGGCTTCAGCCGCCCCTCGGCGACGTGCGGCCAGACGTTGCGCGCGATCTCGTCCGCGACCAGGCTCTTGAACGCGACCGGGCGCGCGCGCAGCGTCGATCCGGTCAGCGTCAGCCGGCGGCGCATCACCGTCCACAGATCGATCTGCGCCGTCCCGCCGCGCTGGCCGGCGATCGAACTGTGGCGGCCATCGTCGGCGAGGCAGGCGAGGTTGCGCGGCACATAATCGCCGCCGACCATGTCGAGCACCGCCTGAACGCCCTTGCCGCCGGTGATCGCCTTGACCTCCTCGACATAATCCGCGTCGCGATAGTTGATCGCGTGCGCCGCGCCGATCTCGATCGCGCGCGCGCATTTGGCGTCCGAGCCGCAGGTGACGATGACGGTGAGCCCGAACAGCCGGCCGAGCAGGATCGCCATCGTCCCGATCCCACTGGTGCCGCCATGGACCAGCACCGCCTCGCCCTCCTTGACGTAGGCGCGCTCGAACAGGTTGATCCAGACGGTGAACAAGGTCTCGGGCAGCGCCGCCGCCTCGACCATGCTCAGCGCGGGCGGCACCGGCAGGCACTGCCCGAACGGCGCGACCGCATATTGGGCATAGCCGCCGCCGGTGACGAGTGCGCACACCGGCTGGCCGAGCTGGCCCGCGTCGACGCCGGCGCCGAGCGCGACGATCTCGCCGGCGATCTCGAGCCCGGGAATCGAGGAAGCGCCCGGCGGCGGCGGATATTTGCCCTGGCGCTGCATCAGATCGGGCCGGTTGACCCCGGCGGCGGCGACGCGGACCAGCACCTCGCCCGGCCCCGCCACCGGCACCGGCCGCTCGACCGGCACGAGCACTTCCGGCCCGCCCGGAGCGGCGGGATCGATCGCGATCATGGTTTGGGAAATCGCGGTCATGCCGTCCTCCGATCGCGCGCGTTATTGACAGCGCGGCCGCGGCGGTCAACGCTGGCGACATGGATGCGGACGATCTTTTCGCGAAGTCCCCCGGCGATCCGCTCACCGCGCTGGTGAAGCAGGATCTCGATCCGCTGTCCGTGGCCGAGCTGGAAGCGCGGATCGCGACATTGACGGGCGAGATCGCCCGCGCGCGCGAAAAGATCGAAGCCGCCGTTAACCATCGCGCAAGCGCCGACGCGATATTCAAGCGGTGAGAGCGGGCGCACCGGAGCGCGGAGAACGCGATTCTCTCCGGTCCCGGAAAGCCGTTCTTGATCAACGCCTCCCGGCACCCGACATATTCGGCAACGGGTCGGTGATCGCACTGGGCCCGAAGGAGTAATCGACCATGCCGTCATTCGCTCGCGAGCTCGAACAGACGCTGCACAACGCTCTGTCCAACGCGACCACGCGCCACCACGAATATGCCACGCTCGAGCATCTGCTGCTCGCGCTGATCGACGACGAGCACGCCTCGAAGGTGATGGCCGCATGCGGCGTCGACACCGGCGAGCTCAAGGAAGCGGTCACGCTCTATCTCGACACCGAGCTCGACGCGCTCAAGACCGAAGGCGACACCGATCCGTCGCCGACCAGCGGCTTCCAGCGCGTCGTCCAGCGCGCGATCCTGCACGTCCAGTCTTCGGGCCGCGAGGAAGTGACCGGCGCCAACGTGCTCGTCGCGCTGTTTTCGGAGCGCGAGAGCTACGCCGTCTATTTCCTGCAGCAGCAGGACATGAGCCGCCTCGACGCGGTCAGCTTCATCAGCCACGGCGTCGGTAAGGGCGGCCAGCCATCGGAGACGCGCGAGGTGAAGGGAGCAGACGAGGAAAAGGCGCAGAAGGCCGACCCCAAGCAGAAGGGCGAGAGCGCGCTCAAGCAGTTCACCGTCAACCTGAACGACAAGGCCAAGGACGGCCGCGTCGATCCGCTGATCGGGCGCGGGCCCGAGGTCGATCGCACGATCCAGATCCTGTGCCGCCGCTCGAAGAACAATCCGCTCTACGTCGGCGATCCCGGCGTGGGCAAGACCGCGATCGCCGAAGGCCTGGCGCGCAAGATTGTCGAGGGCCAGGTGCCCGACGTGCTCAAGGAAGCGGTGATCTATTCGCTCGACATGGGCGCATTGCTCGCCGGCACCCGCTACCGCGGCGATTTCGAGGAGCGCTTGAAGGCGGTCGTCACCGAGCTCGAGAAGCTGCCGCACGCGGTGCTGTTCATCGACGAGATCCACACGGTG
>CAXTMX010000066.1:0-13997 GCA_964245585.1 uncultured Sphingomonadaceae bacterium
GAGGCTGCTGGCGTGATTGCAGCGCAAAATCCTCCCCGTGCGAAGCATGGGGAGGATTTTGCTGGAGCATTCTGATGGACTTCATAAGCATCCTCTCGATCTTCGTGCTGGCCTGCTTCGTCGGCTATTTCGTCGTGTGGTCGGTGACGCCGGCGCTGCACACGCCGCTGATGGCGGTGACCAACGCGATCTCGTCGGTGATCATCGTCGGCGCGCTGATCGCCAGCGCGGCGGGCGGATCGGTCACGTCGAAGTGGCTCGGGCTGATCGCGGTGGTGTTCGCCAGCGTCAACATCTTCGGCGGCTTCGCGGTGACCGAGCGGATGCTCGCGATGTACAAGAAGAAAGAGCCGAAGAAGGGCTGATTTTCCCCTTCCGCTGAGGAGGGGCAAAGGGACGAGATATGCAGGACGCCGTTACGACCCTTCCGATTGTCGCCGAGCATGGCGTGCCGTGGTGGGCGGGGCTCGCCTATCTCGTCGCGGGCGTGCTGTTCGTGTTGGCGCTGCGAGGCCTGTCGAGCCCGGTAAGCTCGCGCCGCGGCAACCGCTTCGGCATGATCGGCATGCTGATCGCGGTGGCGACCACGCTCGTCCTCCACGGCACCGGACTGGTCGAGATCGCGGGTGCCATCCTGATCGGCGGCGCGATCGGCTTCGTCACCGCGCGCAAGATCGCGATGACCGCGATGCCGCAGTTGGTTGCTGCGTTCCACAGCCTCGTCGGCATGGCCGCGGTGCTGGTCGCGGCGGCAGCCTATCTCAACCCGACGGCGTTCGGGATTGCGAGCATCGTCGACGGCGTTGCGATCATCCATCAGGTCAGCCGCATCGAAATGGGGCTCGGCATCGCGATCGGCGCGATTACCTTTTCGGGGTCGGTGATTGCGTTCCTCAAGCTCAACGGCAACATGTCGGGCAAGCCGATCATGCTGCCCGGCCGCCACCTGATCAACCTCGGCACGCTGGCGGCGATCCTCGGGCTGATCGGCTATTTCCTGACCGATCAGAGCCCGTGGATATTCTGGACGATCACCGCGCTGAGCTTCGTCATCGGCTTCCTGTTGATCATCCCGATCGGCGGCGCGGACATGCCGGTCGTGGTGTCGATGCTCAACTCCTATTCAGGCTGGGCGGCGGCGGCGATGGGCTTCACGTTGCACAACACCGCGATGATCATCACCGGCGCGCTGGTCGGCTCGTCGGGCGCAATCCTCAGCTACATCATGTGCCGCGCGATGAACCGCAGCTTCATCTCGGTGATCGCCGGCGGGTTCGGCGGCGACAGCGGCGGCGGTGCCGGCGGCGAGGCCAAGGAGCAGCGCCCCTGGAAGCGCGGCTCCGCCGAGGACGCCGCCTTCCTGATGAGCCAGGCCGAACAGGTCATCATCGTCCCCGGCTACGGCATGGCGGTGGCGCAGGCGCAGCACGCGCTGCGCGAGATGGGCGACCAGCTCAAGCAGGCCGGCGTCACCGTCAAATATGCGATCCACCCGGTCGCGGGGCGCATGCCGGGGCATATGAACGTGCTGCTCGCCGAGGCCAACGTGCCCTATGACGAGGTGTTTGAGCTCGAGGACATCAACGGCGAGTTCGCGCAGAGCGACGTGGCGTTCGTGATCGGCGCCAACGACGTCACCAACCCGGCGGCGAAGACCGACAAGAGCTCGCCGATCTACGGGATGCCGGTGCTCGACGTCGAGAAGGCCAAGACCGTACTGTTCGTCAAGCGCTCGATGGGCGGCGTCGGCTATGCCGGCGTCGACAACGATGTGTTCTACTTGGACAATACGATGATGCTGCTCGCCGACGCCAAGAAGATGGTCGAGGACATCGTCAAGGCGATGGCGCACTGATCGCCGGGGCGGACGCCCGGGCGGTCGATCAGCTGGCGACGACCGGGATTTCCTCCACCGGGGCTTCGTCGGTCGGCCCCAGCTCGCCGTCGCTGATGACCTGATCGTAGAGTTCGGCCTGACGCGCGCGCAGCTGCCGGCCGATCTCCTCGAGATCGATCTTGCCCTCGCGGTGCGCGGCCTTGGCGTCCTCGAACATCTCCTCGTCCTCCTCGTCGAGGTGATGCATCGTCACCTCGCCGAGGACGTGGACCTTGGACTTGAACAGTTCCTCGGTGCCGTCGAGCTGCTCGATCTCGGCAGCGAGGACCTTGCCGGTGGCGTGCTCGACGATGCCCTCGTTGACCTCGTCGGCCTCGAGCACGTCCTTGAGTGCGGGATAAAGGATCTCCTCCTCAATCGCCATGTGCACGGCGAGCCGCAGGCACAGCTCGCGGGCGGCGGAGACACGCGCGGCGTCGTCGCCGTCGTTGGCCTGGTCGAACAAGGTGCGGAAGACGCGATGCTCTTCCTTGAGCAGGCTGATCGCCAGCGGATCGTCCGTCTTGATGCGATGATCGCCCTGATCGTTTCGCGCCGCATATTTGCCCGCCATGTCGTGCGTCCTTCGCTCGGTGAGCTCGGTCAACGGCCGGGTGGGGGCTGGGTTCCGCTTCGCGGCGGCAGATCAGGCCGCGATTGAGGTGGGGACGCGCGCAAACCGCGGCGCAGGGACCTCGCTGCCGCGCGCGATGATCTGATCTTCACGCAGCTCGAGGATCGGCTCAGCGACAGCGACGATCTGGTCGCGACGCAGCTGGAGCGGCCGCCCGGCCTCTTCGGCGCCAGGCCGCCCCCCGGGCATGGCGCGGCCATGGCCGCCGATGATCCAGCTGCGTTTGAGCAGCAGCGCGCGCCGTGGGAAGATCCGCGCGATCAGCGAGGCGGCGGGCCGGTTCGGGGAGGCGGGTAACGTGGTCGACATCATGATCTCGCAGGCTGATCGTGGTCGGGCAGATGTCGCCGAATATGGTAAAAGGCGCGTTAACGCCGACACGGCCGCGTTTCTGCCCAGCTCGAGGCCGTTGCGCGGAAATTGCGTAGGACGGCCGCTGCGGCCATTGGAACTTCTCTAACAGATGCGGTGGCTTAGTGGCTCCAGGCAGGGGATTGCTCGTGGAGTCACGCATGGCCGGCATAATCGATCGATCGAATCCGTGGCTAACCGAGGATAAGACCGCGTCACGGCCGGAGGCGCCGCGCACCGTCAACCACCGCGCACGCCGCCGCGCGCTCGATCGCCAGAATGCGCAGCGGATCGCGCTGCAATCGGCGCGTCTCGTGCTCGAGCGCGCCGAGCCGCTGGCGCGCGCGATAGCGGTGCCTCCGGCGGAGAGCGCCAAGCTGGCGGTCACCCGCGCGCGCATCGCCGCCGCCTTGTTCGAGGTCGCGAGCCTGGAAGCGACGATCTATGCGGCGACTTCCGGCGGCGGCGATCCGGCGATCCTCGCCGCCATCAGCGGGCTCGCCGAGCAGCTCGAAGGCTTTGCCGCCGAGGCGGGGAAGATGGCGGACCGTCGCTAGCGTTTCACCGGCCGAAAACGCGCGCTCCCGATCGACGCGGCGTCTCCAAAAAAGTCCGAAACGGATATCACCCTCGTCCGAAATGATTGGCGTGGTCGTGGGCAGTCGAGCGGTTTGCGGCAAAAGCGCCGTACTTCGAGCCTTTATTTCGATCTCACGGGCCAATTCTCTCCAAAATGGCATAAAGTCGGGCTGACTTCGGTCCGAATCGACGGCAGACGGGAACAGAGATCGAACGGGGGACGGGGCATGACCACCGCTGCGCTTGAATCAACCGATTATGGCGAAGCCCCGGCGGTGCTCGTCTTCGCCGACGACGCCTATGACCGCGCTCTCGCCGAGCAAGCGGTGGAAGCGGCCGGCGCCAGGCTGATCGCCGCCTTGCCGATCGCGCAGGCCGCCGCCCGGCTGGAGTTGCAGGCGGGGGTCACCGCGGTCGTGGTCGACGTGCGCGAAGATTCGGGCGCGACGCTCGATGCGCTGCTCGAGCGGGTCGACCGCGCGGCGCGCGAACGGCGATACGCCGGCGTGGTGATCGTGCCGGTCGGCCTGATCGACGCCGCAGCGGCGCGGATCAGCCACCCCGAGGTGACGCTGCTGGCCGACCCCGATCCGGCGCAACGCGCGGCTGCAATCGCTCTGGCCTGCACTAGGCAACCGCTGTCGCTGCACGATATCAGCGCCGAAAACGGCGCCGCGCGGCTGATGGAGCTGAGCGAGGAGGTCGGCCGCATCGCGCGTGCGCTCGCCTCGCTGTCGAATGTCGATGCACGCAGCGGCGCGGCCGAGGGACGCACCGGCTATCGCAGCGGCGACGGCGCATCGGCCGAAGTCGACGCCGCGGCGATCCGCGCGATCATCCGCACGCGTCGTCTGCGCGAGCAATTCTTCGCCGCCGACCTGTTCGCCGACCCGGCCTGGGACATGCTGCTCGATCTGATGGCGGCGCGGATCGACGGGCGCGGCGTCGCGGTGTCGAGCCTGTGCATCGCCGCCGCGGTGCCGCCGACCACCGCGTTGCGCTGGATCCGCTCGATGACCGAGCACCGCATCTTCGTCCGCCGCGCCGATCCGATCGACGGACGGCGGGTGTTCATCGAGCTGTCCCCCGCCACCGCGCAGTCGATGACCGCCTATCTCGCGGCGGCACGCCAGGTGGCGGCGCTGACGGCGTAGCAGGCTTGCGGCGTCCACGGGGCAATGGCATGCGGGGCCGGCGGGCGGTTAGCTCAGTTGGTAGAGCGCCTCCTTTACACGGAGGATGTCGGCGGTTCGAGCCCGTCACCGCCCACCAGCCTTCGCTGAAGCTTCGGCTGGCGAACCGCTTCAAACCAACGTGCGGACCAGCTTGACTGCGACTGCCGCCCACGGCGGATCGGCCACGACGATCTGGCGGCCGCCGGTGCCGAGCGGGAGCAGATGGAGCTTGCCCGGATCGCGCCCGATCAGCCGCCCGAACGCGAAACGGCCCGCCGGACGCGGCACGAGCACGTCGCGGTTGAGCGCCGCGGCGAATTTTGCGGGCGCCAGACGATCGAGCCACACCTCGTCGCCGGCGCGATAGTCGCCGACCCCGGTCTCGACGCGCAGCGCGACCATCCCCGCGGTGGCGGCAGGCGCGAGCACCACGCCTTCGTGCTTCGGCGCGCGCGCACCCTCCGCGCCAAGCAGCGCGGCGAGCGGGATGTCGGCGCGCTCCGGCAAGGTGACGAGATCGGCCGCCGTGACGCCGAGCGCGGTCGCGATGCGATTGAGCCAGCCGACCGAGACGGTGCGGGTGCCGGTTTCGAGCCGGCCGATCGTCTGCGCGGTGGTCGGCGGAACGCAGCGCGCCGCGACATCGGCCAGCGTCAGCCGCTTGGCGCGGCGAACGTCGCGAATGCAGGTGATCATGGCTTCGGCTCCTAACCCAATCGGTTCGTCTCTTTCCTACATCTTTGCCCGCATGGCAAGTCGCGCCGACGGATTCGGGCGAGGTGCGGAATGGCGGAAACGATCGGGGCACATGGCCGGCGCGTGATCGAGGCGCTCGACGCCGGGCGGAGGTTCCGGCGGGCCGAGGGCGCGTGGCGTGCGGGTGCCTTGGCGGCGCCCGACAGCCTGGTCGACGCGCTCAAGCGGCGCGACCTGGTGTGCGAGCAAGGCGGCGTGCTCGCGCTGACGGCGGCGGGGCAGGGCTGGAGCGCACGGGCGGCGCGGCCCGACCTGCCCGGCCGATTGCTCGCCGAGCGCGCCGTCCCGAGCGAGGGCGAGGCGCGCCAGGCCGCTTCGCCGGAGCGCAAGCGCGCGCGCAGCGTGACCGTCAATCTCGCCGAATCGCCGCTCGGCTGGCTCATGGCGCGCGGCTATATCAGCGCGCGGCAGCACGACGCGGGCGAGCGGCTGCGCGCCGACTGGACGATCGGCGGGCTCGGGCCGCGCGTGACGATGCGGTGGGACGCCGCGCCGCAATCGCGCGCCGCGCGCGGCCCCGGCGGCGCGGTCGATCCGACGCTGGCGCAGATCGCGGCCAAGCGGCGGATGGAGGCGGCGCTCGATGCGATCGGGCCCGGCCTGCGCGACATCGCTTGGCGGCTGGTATGCGCCGGCGAGGGCATGGAGAGCGCGGAAAAGGCGCTCGGCTGGCCGGCGCGGGCGGGGCGCGTGGTGCTGACGATGGCGCTCGACCGGCTGGCCGATTTCTATCGCATCGCCTGATACGGATCGCGTTGGCGGCGGGCGGGGCTTGCGGCTATCGTGCGACGAAAGGAGCGACGAGATGTGGTCGGGCGTGCGCAGGTTGGGAGAGACAACCTCGGATCAAGGCGCGCGGCTTGCCGGGCATCCGTTCGCGCAGCTGGTGCTGCTCGCCGCGGTGATCGGCTGGGTTGCGGCCGGAGGTTCGCTCAACGCCGCGATGCTCGTGCTCGCGGTGCTGGCGATCACGCTGACGCAGATGGTGCTGAACCAGCAGCGCCGCCGCGATACGGCGCTGCACATCAAGATCGACGAGCTGATCGTGGCGATGGGCGGTGCGCGCGACGAGCTCGCCGGAATCGAGACCAAATCGGGGCAGGAACTGGACGAGCTGCGGCGCAAAGGCGCCGACGCGCCCGCCCCGGAGGGCGATCGCTCCTCATAGGGCGATCACCCCGCCGTCGTCCTTGGTGATGACGATCGTCGCCGAGCGCGGGCGATCGGCGGCGGCGGGGTTGGCCTGGCTCGCGGGCCAATGGCTGGTGATGTTGGCGGTGCTGCCGTTCTCGCCGGGATGCTGGATGTTGACGAACAGCGAGCGCCCGTCGGGCGTGCTGTCGATGCCGGTAATCTCGCATTCCTTCGGGCCGACGAGGAAGCGGCGCAGCTTGGTGCCCGGCGCGGCGCCGACGCGGGTCGCCTGGGTGCCCGCGCCGCCGACCGTGTTGGCGATCGTCTTGACTGCGCCGTCGTTGACGGTGCCGGGCATCGCCGCGAGCAGCATGCAATTGGTGACGTCGGTATAGGCGTTGTCGTCGGTCTCGATCCACATCACCGGGGTGACGAGGCCGGCGGCGCTGCTCGCGCGCGAGAACCACAGGCCGTCGCACATCGAGAAATCGTTGGTGGCGTCGAGCCCCGAGAGGTTGATGTTGGCCGGATCGAGATCCGCGCCGGCGCCGAACACGTAGATGTCCCAGGTGAAGGCGGTCGCCTCCGAGGTGTCACCGGTTTCGCGCAGGCGGATGATGTGGCCGTTGGCGTTGCCGTTGGTCGCGCCGCCGCCGACCTTGGGATCGGTATAGGCACGCGGATTGGCGGCGTCGGTGGTGGCCGAGGTGCGCGTCGTGTTCTGGGTCAGCGTGAGATACATCTCGCCGGTCGCGGGATTGACCGCGGTCCATTCGGGGCGATCCATCTTGGTCGCGCCGAGCGCGTCGGCGGCGAGGCGCGCGTTGATCAGCACGTCGGCCTGGTCGGCGAACGCATAGACCGGATTGGCCGCGGTCAGGGGCCCGGTGCCGAACACCAGGGGAAGCCACTGGCCGCTGCCGTCGGCGTTGAACTTGGCGACGTAGAGCGTGCCGGCGTCGAGATATTTGTCGCCGATCGCGAGCCGATCGGCCGCGGATGCATCGGCGGCGACCCAAGGCGCGTTCGACACGAACTTGTAGACATATTCGTTGGCGGCGTCGTCGCCCATGTAGAAGGCGAGCTTGCGGCCGACGACGGGGACCGAGGGCCAGCAGCCTTCATGGTTCATCCGGCCGAGCGCGGTGCGCTTGCGCGGGGTCGACGTCGGCGAATAGGGATCGATCTCGACCACCCAGCCGAACTGGTTGGGCTCGTTGCGGAAGTCGCCGGTGCCGTCGGCGGGCGCGCCGGGCGCGACGGTCGCGTTCCAGCGCGCGTAGATCGTGTTCGCGGGGTTGGCGGGAACGACCGTGGTCCAGCCGTAATTGCCGGCCGCGCCCTGGCGCACGCCGTAGCGGTTGAGCGACACGACCGCCTTGGCCGTCGCGCCGCCGCGGGCGGCATCGTCGCCGGCGTCGCGGCGGAAATAGCCGGCCCAATTCTCTTCGTTGGTCAGATAGGTGCCCCACGGCATATAGCCGTTGGCGCAATTGTTGAGCGTGCCGCGGCCCTGCGTGCCGTCGGTCGAGAAGCGGGTGCGCAGCGCCGCATTGCCGCGCACCGGGCCGCTGAAGCTGGTCGGCGTGAGCGGGGTAATGCGGCGGTTGAGCGTGCCCGCCTGGACGTAGCTCCAGCTCGCGGCGCGGGTGATCTCGGCGACGCTGACGCCGTGGCACTCGATCTCCTTGATCACCTCGGCCTCGGGACGGACGCCGGCGACGGTGGTGGGGCCGTTGGGATGAAGATAACGCTGGGTGATGTTCTCGTGGTTGAGCACGAGCAGGCCGCGCGTGCTGCTGGCCGGATCGGGGGTGGCGCCGGTCGCGGCGAGGCCGAAATAGGACATGCCGTCGTGATGATCGCCGGCGCGGTGGCTGAAGCCCGAATCGCTGCCGTCGTTGGCGAAGGCGCCGGTCGCGGTGTCGATCGGATCGCCGAGGCGATAGAGCACGGTCGCGGTGTAGCCGGCGGGGACGGTGACGACGTCGTTCTGATTCTTGGCGACCGCGGTGAAATCGAGGCGGGCGGGATCGATCGTGACGGTGCTGTCCGAAGTCGAGGTCTTGCCCTTGTCGTCGGTCGCGGTGAGGCGGAAGGTCAGCGCGGTCGCGGTGGCGACGCTGGGGGCGATGAAGCTCGCGCTCAGCGTGTTGGAATTGGCCAGCGCGACCGGCGGGCCCGAGACCTGGGTCCAGCTGGTGCTGACGATCGTGCCGTCGTCGGTCGCGGTGCCGACCAGCGGGATCGCCTTGCCCGAGCTCGACGAGCGCGCGCCGCCGCCGTTGACCGTCGGCGCGTCGTTGCCCGAGCCGCAGGCGGCGACCGGCAGGCCGCCGAGGAACGCGACCGCGCCGACCGACAGGCCGCCGAGCAAGGTGTGACGGCGCGAGTAGCGCGTCGCGACGAGCTCGTGGAGCGTCGGATTGTCCGAGCGGTTGGTGTCGATGTCGCCGTCGCTGTAATCGGTCATTTCGCAAACCCCCGTGGCGTGATGGGGCGACTGCTAGTCCCGGTCGACTACGTTTTTGTGTCCTCGCCATGACAGGACGATGCTGCTAACGGGCGCGCCATCATGCTCAGCATCACCGGCATCAGCGTGCGCCTCGGCGGGCGCGTCATCCTCGACCGCGCGAGCGCCGCGCTGCCGCCGCGCGCGCGCGTCGGGCTGATCGGGCGCAACGGCGCGGGCAAGACCACGCTGATGAAGGTCATCGCCGGCTTGAGCGAGCCCGACGCCGGATCGATCGACATGCCGCGCGCCAGCCGCATCGGCTATATCGCGCAGGAAGCGCCCGCCGGCGACGCGACGCCGTTCGAGACGGTGCTCGCGGCCGACACCGAGCGCGCCGCGCTGCTCGACGAGGCCGAGCACAGCCACGATCCCGACCGGCTCGGCGAGCTGCACGAGCGGCTCAACGCGATCGACGCCTATACCGCACCGGCGCGCGCGGCGCGGATTCTGGTCGGGCTCGGGTTCGACGAGGAGATGCAGCAGCGGCCGCTCGACAGCTTCTCGGGCGGGTGGAAGATGCGCGTCGCGCTCGCCGCGCTGCTGTTTTCGGGGCCCGACCTGCTGCTGCTCGACGAGCCCTCGAACCACCTCGATCTCGAAGCGACGATGTGGCTCGAGAATTTCCTCAAATCGTATCGCGCGACGATGGTCGTGATCAGCCACGAGCGCGACCTGCTCAACAATGTCGTCGACCATATCCTTCATCTCGAAGGCGGGCAGACGACGCTCTACGTCGGCGGCTACGACGCGTTCGAGCGGCAGCGCGCCGAGCGGCTGGCGCAGCTCGAATCGGCGCGCGCGGCGCAGGCGAGCCAGCGCGCCAAATTGCAGGACTATATCGCGCGCAACTCGGCGCGCGCCTCGACCGCCAAGCAGGCGCAGTCGCGCGCCAAGATGCTGGCGAAGATGCAGCCGATCGCCTCGGCGGCGGAGGATCCGAGCCTCGCGTTCGATTTTCCCAATCCGAGCGAATTGAAGCCCCCGCTGGTGACGCTCGACATGGCGGCGGTCGGCTATGCCGAGACGCCGATCCTCACGCGGCTCAACTTCCGCCTCGATCCCGACGACCGCGTCGCGCTGCTCGGGCGCAACGGCAACGGCAAGACGACGCTGGCGCGGCTGCTCGCGGCGCAGCTGCCGGCAATGGACGGCGCGATCACCGCGTCGGGCAAGATGAAGGTCGGCTATTTCACGCAATATCAGGTCGAGGAGCTCGACACCGACGACACCCCGCTCGAGCATATGACGAGCGTGATGCGCGGGAGCCCGCCGGCGGCGGTGCGCGCGCAGCTCGGCCGATTCGGCTTCTCGGGCGACAAGGCGCTGACCAAGGTCGGCAAGCTCTCGGGCGGCGAGCGCGCGCGGCTCGCGCTGGCGCTGATCACGCGCGACGCGCCGCACATGCTGATCCTCGACGAGCCGACCAACCATCTCGACGTCGATACGCGCGAGGCGCTGGTCCAGGCGCTCAACGAGTATAGCGGCGCGGTCGTGATGATCAGCCACGATCGCCACATGCTCGCGCTGACGGCCGACCGGCTGGTGCTGGTCGACGAGGGGACGGCGCAGGAATATGGCGGCACGCTCGACGATTATACCGCGCTGATCCTGGCCGGCGGGGCGGGGGGAACGAACCAGAACGGCGATTCGCTTAAGCTTTCGAAGAAGGAGGGGCGCAAGGCCGCGGCGGCGCAGCGCGAGCGCGGGCAGGAACTGCGGCGCACGGCGAAGGCGGCCGAGGAGACGATGGCGGCGCTTACCGCGCAGCGCTCGGCGGTCGATCGGGCGATGTTCGATCCGGGCTCGGCCGAAGGGGCGCTGAAGAAGCTGACGATGACCGAGCTGATGAAGCGGCGCGCCGAGCTCGACGCGCAGATTTCCGCGGCCGAAGCGCGCTGGGTCGAGGCGAGCGAGGCGCTGGAAGGGGTGGCCTGAATCCTGTGGCAGGATCGATTTCGTCGAGTTGATCTTCATACCGGCGAAAGCCGGGACCCACGGACACGCATGCTCGGGACCGAAAGCGTAGACGGTCCGCCGACTCCGGCTTCGCCGAATGGCGGTGGACGGTGCGACCGAAGTGAAGTCGACAATAGAGCCTGATTTCCGCTTCGGATGATCAGGCCGCATTCGTTTCAGCGAGGCGAGATCGCCGAAACGGAAGCACTCGACGCACCACCTTCCCCGATGCTTGCCGAACAGGCTGTAATATCGGTTCGCGAGCGAATCGTGCGGAGGCGTATCCACGGATTATGGTTAATAGAGAGGCCGAGCCTCATACTATATGTGAACGGATATACTTAATACTGACTGCCTACGATGCATAATTTACAACAAAGGTACGAAAACCCACAATATGTATCATTTTACTACAGGAAATCGTTGATATTCTATTAGGAATAATTCTCCTGTCGTGTTCTATGGCGCGGTCAACACATGATTCGCCAACATGGCCAAGGGGCACGATATGAAACTGATCAGAACGCTGCTGGTGTCTGCCGCTTTTGTCGCATCGGCCGGGGCGAACGCCGCGGTGATCGGCGAGCTCGGCGGCAATAACGGCAACTACCTCAGCCTGTCGTCGGCCGGACTCAACGGCGGATCGGTCGCGACGCTGGCCGGAGGAACGGTCTATACCAGCGATCAGCCGTTCGCGGATATTCCCGCGGGCTTCGTCCATGAGGGCAAGTTCCTCGCGGCCGGCCCGACCGCGGGCGAGCCGGCGGTGTTGTCGTTCAATACGAGCGTCAATTATCTCAGCTTCCTGTGGGGTTCGCCCGACACGTACAACCAGCTGAAGATCACCTCGACCGAGGGCGTGTATGACTTCACGGCGCAGGGACTCGGCTTTCCCTCCACCAGCGGCGATCAGAACGTGTCGCAATATGTGAAGTTCAACGCGCTGGGCGCGAACGAGCGGATCACGTCCGTCGCCTTTTCGAACAATCCTTCGATCAACGCGTTCGAATCGGCCAACTTCAGCATCAGCCCGGTCCCCGAGCCTGCGACCTGGGGGATGATGATCGCCGGCTTCGGCCTTGCCGGAGGCGCGATGCGCCGGCGCGCGACCAAGACGCGGCAGGCGTTCGCCTGATCGGCGTAGTCGGCGGCGAGTAACGACGCGCACGAGGCGAAGGCCGGACGGCGGCCGGAGCACCGTGCGGATTGGGCGGCGGCGATCCTTCTCGCCGTGAGAAAGCCGCCCTCGCGCTCCGCGAGCGACCAGCGCCCGCCAGAAAGTAACCAGATAGGCGATATTCTGGTTGACAGCGCGAGGCTCGTCAGGCATAAGCAGGGCAAGCTTGAGAATTGCGTCGAGGGGCTGGCGGCGCGGGCGGGGAATGAGCGGGTCGGAGCGGAAGCGCTTCGGCCCTTTTTCGTTGCGCCCTTTCCTCACGTGCGGGGGTTCGATGACGGACGCGAAGGTGATCGGGCCGCGGACCGGCGGCGGAGTACAGCTGCGCCGGCCGTCGTCGCTGACCTGGACCAAGGAGCGGCAGGCCGAGTTCCTCGCCGAGCTGGCCGCGACCTGCAACGTCGCGGCGTCGGCGCGCGCGGTCGGGATCAGCGAGAAGACGGTCTACAAGAAGCGCGCGCTCGATCCCGCGTTCCGCGAGGCGTGGAACGCGGCGCAGGACCAGGGCTATGCGCGGCTCGAGATGACGATGCTGCGGCGCGCGGCGAACGGCACGTTCAAGACCGAATGGCACGGCGGCAAGAAGGTCGGGCGCAGCCGCGAATATCCCGACCGGCTCGGCTTCCAACTGCTCAGCCTGCACCATGCCTCGGTGATGGCGCGGCGCCAGGCCAAGGCGACCGCGGGCGACGCGGCGACCGCGCGCGAACGGATCGAGGCGAAGCTCAAGGAGATGAACGAGCGGCTGGGGGGTGGGGATTACACCAACGACCGTTCGGGCTGAGTTCGTCGAAGCCCTCTCCTGCCTTCTCTTTGTTGCGCCGGTCGAAGAGGAAGAGCCCTTCGACAAGCTCAGGGAGAACGGGCGTTTTTTGAGGTTTCAGGCGGTAGATGGACGAAACGATCAACCCTCTCTCGCAGGCCGAGCGGCTGGCGCTGTTGCCGGCGGCGGAGCGCGCGGCGATGGTGGCGGGGATGAGCGACGACGAGATCGTCGCGCTCGAGCCGCATTGGGAATTCTGGTCGCGGCCGGCGCAGCGCGCGCCGGAGGACAGATTGTGGCGGACCTGGCTGGTGATGGCGGGACGCGGCTTCGGCAAGACGCGCGCCGGGGCCGAGTGGGTGCGCGCGCGCGCCGAGCGTGACGGGCGCGTGCGGATCGCCCTCGTCGCGGCGACGATCGCCGAGGGGCGCGCGGTGATGATCGAGGGCGAGAGCGGGCTGCTGGCGATCGCGCCGGCGGGATTGCGGCCGAACTGGGAGCCGAGCCTGCGCAAGCTCAGCTGGGCGAGCGGAGCGCAGGCGTTCCTCTATTCGGCGGCCGAGCCCGATTCGCTGCGCGGGCCGCAGCATCACGCGGCCTGGGCCGACGAGATCGCCAAATGGCCGCAGGGCTGCGAGGCGTGGGACAATCTGGCGATGGGCGTGCGGCTCGGCGGGCGGCCGCAGATCGTCGCGACGACGACGCCGCGGCCGGTGCCGCTGGTGCGGCGGCTGGCGGCGGCGGGCGATACGCGGGTGACGCGCGGCGGGACGAGCGACAATCGCGCGCATCTGCCGGGGGCGTTCATCGCGGCGATGGAGCAGGATTATGGCGGGACGCGGATCGGGCGGCAGGAGCTCGACGGCGAGCTGATCGAGGAGGTCGCGGGCGCCTTGTGGAGCCGGGCGCTGATCGAGGCGAGCCGGGTGCGGACGATGCCGGCGCTGCGCCGCGTGGTGGTCGCGGTCGATCCGCCGGCGGGGGCGGGGGCCGCGTCGGACGCGTGCGGGATCGTCGCGGCCGGATTGGGCAGCGCCGGGCAGGGCTATGTGATCGAGGATGCGAGCGTCCAGGGGCTGGG
>CAXTMX010000067.1:0-13845 GCA_964245585.1 uncultured Sphingomonadaceae bacterium
GACGTTGCCGCCGCTATGGGCGCCGCGGCCGCGGATCCCCACGCCGCCCCGGCCCACGCCCTGGCGGGCCGTGTCGCAGGCCCCGTCGGCCGAGCCTGGCTCGACGAGCAGCACGCATTCCGCCGCCTGGCCCTCGCGCTGCAGCGCACGCAGACCCGCCTCGGCTACGTCAAGGCGGGGTACGACCTGCTCGGGCGCGCCCTGTCCGGCCTGGGCCTGGCCGGGGCGTTCGGGCTGCGTGACCGCGGCGTCGGCACCGCGTTTGAGGACGATCGCGCCGAGACGGCGTTCGCGGGGGGCAGTGACGCTGCCGGTGACGGGATCGAAAGCGAGCGTGCGGCGGGTTTTGATGCGGTCGGCGAACCGGGTCTCCACGTCCTGTGCATCGAGGATGGCGGCACTGAGAATGCGGGCACCGGCGGCCTGGCCCGCGACTTCGGCGACGGCGAGCCATTCGGCCTTGGCCAGCGACGAGGCGGGATCGAGACGAAAGCCGCGGCCCCCCGCGCTGAGCCAGTCTTCGCCGGAGGGGCCGCGGCGGCGGGAGACGCGATCGGGGAAGGCGAGGGCAAGGGTGGCGGCGAGACTTTCCCCTCCCGCTTGCGGGAGGGGCAGGCGGAGCACAGCGGAGCCGGGGTGGGAAGAGGACGTACTGCCCACCCCGGCGTTCTGCGCCTGCCCCTCCCTAAAGGGAGGGGAGACTAGGGATGCCCAGCGTGCCGCGGTGCGCCGCGCCGCTTCCGCGCGCTGGCCGCGATCCGAATTCCATCGCCGCAGGCGGTCTTCGAGATCGGTGTCGGTGCCGCCGAGGCCGCGCTCGCTGAGCAGCATCGCGACCTTGGCGGCGAGCGCTTTATCCTCCGCCAACACGAGCATGTGCGCGAGGCGCGGGGGCAGTGGCAGTTTGGCGATCGCCTGACCGTGCGCGGTCGGGCGATCGTCTCCGTCGATCGCATCAAGGGTGGCCAGCCGCTTGCGCGCTTCGTCGACTGCCGCGGCGGGGGGCGCGTCGAGCCAGCGCAGGGCGCGCGGATCGGCCTCGCCCCACAGCGCGCAATCGAGGACGAGGCTCGACAAGTCGGCCTCCAGGATTTCGGGCGGGTCGAAGCGGGGCAGGCCGGCGGTCGCGGCCTCCGCCCACAGCCGATAGGCGATACCGGGCGATTGGCGCGCGGCGCGGCCGGCGCGCTGGGTGACGCTGGCCTGCGAGGCGCGTTCGGTGACCAGGCGGGTCATGCCCGCGCCGCGATCGTAGCGCGGGCGGCGCGCCAGCCCCGAGTCGACGACGATGCGCACGCCGTCGATCGTCAGGCTGGTCTCCGCGATGCTGGTGGCGAGGATGACTTTGCGGCGGTCGGCCGGACCCAGCGCGGCGCGCTGCTGCTCGGGGCGGAGCGTGCCGTGGAGCGGCAGGATGTCGGCGTCGATGCCGGCGAGGCGTTCGGCGGTGCGGCTGATCTCGGCGACGCCGGGCAAGAAGGCGAGCAGGTCGCCCGGCTCTTCGCGCAGCGCCTGGCGAATCGCGCCGGCCATGTCGTCTTCGATACGGTCCGGGCTGCGGCCGAGGTGGCGCAGGGTAAGCGGGTGCGCGCGGCCTTCGCTTTCGATCACGGGCGCGTCCATCAGCGCGGCGAAGCGCGTGCCGTCGAGCGTCGCGGACATCGCAACGAGGCGCAGATCGGGCCGAAAAGCGCCCTGGGCCTCCAGCGCCAAAGCGAGACCGAAATCGCTGTCGAGGCTGCGTTCATGGACCTCGTCGAACAGCACCACGCTGACGCCCGGCAATTCGGGATCGGCAAGGATGCGGTTGCGGAAAATGCCTTCGGTCAGGACCGTGACGCGCGTCGCCGCGCTGCGCTTCGCGTCCATCCTCGTGGCATAGCCGTACGTCCTGCCCACCGCTTCGCTCGCGAGGCTCGCCATGCGCTCGGCGGCGGCGCGCGCGGCGAGGCGGCGGGGGGACAGGAGGAGGATCTCGCCGGTGCACCAGGCTTCACCGAGCAGGGCGGGCGCCACCATCGTCGTCTTGCCCGCGCCCGGCGGGGCGACCAGCACCGCGCGCGTGCCGGCGGCGAGCGCTTGGCGGATTCGCGGCAGGACGGCTTCGATCGGCAGCATTGCCTCGGCGTCCTAGTATCTCATGCCCCGCCGCTGCTAGGCTTATGCTCATGGGCGGACATCATGACCATGACCACGGCCACGATCATGGGCACGGCCATTCGCACGGGCACAGCCACGCGCCGCCCGCCGATCCCGGCCGGGCCTTTGCCATCGGCATCACGCTCAACCTGATCTTCGTCGCGGTGGAGGCGGGATACGGCATCCTGGCCGATTCGATCGCGCTGGTCGCGGATGCGGGGCACAATCTGTCCGACGTGCTCGGGCTGGCGCTGGCCTGGGGCGGCGCGGCGCTCGCCAAGCGCGCGCCGAGCAAGCGTTTTACCTACGGGCTGCGCGGCTCGACCATCCTGGCGGCGCTGGCCAATGCGCTGCTGCTGATCGCGGCCCTGGGTGCGATCGCCTGGGCGGCGCTGGCGCGGCTGGCGCAGCCGCTGCCGGTCGAGGGCGGGGTGGTGATGGCCGTCGCCGCCGTCGGCATCGCCGTCAACGTGGTGACGGCATTGCTGTTCATGCGCGGGCAGAAGCACGACCTGAACGTGCGCGGGGCGTATCTGCACATGGTCGCGGACGCGCTGGTGTCGGTCGGGGTGGTGATTGCGGGCGGGCTGATCCTGTGGACCGGCCGGACGTGGATCGATCCGCTGGTCAGCCTCGCGGTGGTGGCGCTGATCTTCTGGCAGACGCTGGGGCTGCTCAAGGACACGGTGGCGATGGCGCTGGCCGGGGTGCCGCGCGGCGTCGATTTCGACGCGGTCGCAACGGCGTTGCGCGGGCTCGACGGCGTGACCGCTGTGCACGACCTGCACATCTGGGGCGTGAGCACGAGCGAGACGGTGCTGACCGCGCATCTGGTGGTGCCGAGCGGCGGCAATGACGCGTTCCTGATGCAGGCAGCGAGCCTGATCCGAGAGGAGTTCGGGATCGGCCATGTCACGCTGCAGATCGAGTGCGCCGATACGGGGGATGGGTGCGGGTAGCGCTCAGGCTGTCAGGTTTGGCGAATAGTTTTGCACCTGTCGCCCTGCGCAGGCAGGGGCCTAGATAGACTCTCCAGTTGAACTAAGGTGCCAGTTGAGAGTCCATCTGGGCCCCTGCCTGCGCAGGGGCCCAGGATTTCTTGAACGCTAATACGCGCGCGCCACCGCGAATTCGACCGCCTCGATCATCGCCAGCTTGGCGGTGGTCGTCGGAAACGATCCGAGCGCGTCTATCGCGCGCTGGCCATAAGTCCGCGCCCGCGCCATCGTGTCGTCGATCGCCCCCGTCTCGCGTACCAGCCGCACCGCCTGCGCCAGATCGCCGTCCGACGCGCGGTGGCCCTGGATCGCGTCCTTCCAGAATTGCCGGTCGGCATCCGATCCGCGCGCCTGGGCGAGGATGACCGGCAGCGTGACCTTGCCGTCGCGGAAATCGTCGCCCTGCCCCTTGCCCATCGTCGCGGCGTCGGAGGCATAGTCGATCGCGTCGTCGACCAGCTGGAACGCAATGCCCAGGTTGCGGCCATAAGCGTCGAGCGCCGCTTCGGTGCGCTCGTCGCGTTCGGCGACCACCGCGGCGATGCGGCAGGCGGCGGCGAACAAAGCCGCGGTCTTGGACGAGATGATGTCGAGATAGCGGTCCTCGCCGATGTCGGTCTGGCGTTGGGCGGTCAGCTGGTTGACCTCGCCCTCCGCGATCACGGCGCTGGCGTTCGACAGGATCTTGAGGACCTTGAGGCTGCCGTCCTCGACCATCAGCTCGAAGCTGCGGCTGAACAGGAAATCGCCGACCAGCACGCTTGCCGGATTGCCCCAGATGATGTTGGCGGTCTTGGAGCCGCGGCGCATGTCGCTGCCGTCGACGACATCGTCGTGCAGCAGCGTGGCGGTGTGGATGAACTCGACCGTCGCGGCGAGCTTGTGGTGCCGCGTGCCCGGATAATCGAGCAGCCGCGCCGAAGCGCAGGTCAGCATCGGGCGCAGCCGCTTGCCGCCGCCCGCGATCAGATGCCCGGCGAGCGCGGGGATCAGCGGGATGTCCGACTGCATCCGGTCGAGGATCACCGCATTGACCGCGTTCATGTCGTTCGCCGCCAGCGCGATGATCGCGCCGAGCGAGGGTTCCTTGCGCGGCTTCAGGCTGTGGACGGTGGCGACCATGTGCGGCTAGTGCTGCCCCCGGCGAATGGACGCAAGGGGCGAAGCGAGATGGGCGACGAGGTGTTGCGCGGATACCGCGAAAGCATCGATAATATCGACGCGGCTTTGGTGTTCATGCTCGCCGAACGGTTTAAGATCACGCAGGCCGTGGGGCGGCACAAGGCCATCGCCGGGCTGCCCCCGGCCGACCCCGGGCGCGAAGCGCGGCAGGTGGAGCGGCTGCGCAAGCTCGCGGCGGATGCCAAGCTGGATCCGGAATTTTCAGAGAAGTTCTTGCGCTTCATCATCGACGAGGTGATCCGGCATCACGAGGCGCACCAGGCATAAGCGCCGCAGGCGACGCTGGTTTCACACAGAGGCACGGAGAAGAAGAAGGGCACGGAGAGATTGTTCTCCGCGCCTCCACTTTCCTCCGTGCCTCTGTGTGAAACGCCCTCTTTGCCCGCGGCGCGACCCGCATCAGCCGTCCTTCAAATCCTTCCAGTCGAACATGATGCGCACCCAAATGCCGATCTGCGGTTTGCCGTCGATGCGCGGCGCCTTGACCAGGAATTGCCATGAGGCGCGGCGGAGCGCCTTGGCCAGGCCGGAGCCGGGCGGAGACTCGGCAAGCGCGTAGCAATCCTCGACATGGTTTCCTTCGGCCGTCTTGCAGACGATCACCGCCCATGAATCTTCGGTGATCGAGGGCAGATAGGCGGCGAGCTCTCCGCGTGTCGGCTCGCGGTACCAGTCGGCGCGGGCGAACTGGCTGCCCTTGCCGTCGGGCGGACCATAGCCTGCCGCCTTGCCGCTGCTTGATCCGCCCTTGCCGCCGCCAAGTTTGGAAATGTCGGTGGCGGCGAAATCGGCGGCGTTCATCCAAGTCGTGCTGGGCGGCGGCTTGGGCTGTGTCACCGGCGGCGGGATCACCGGCGGCAATATGGTGGACGCCGCTTGCTGCTGCTGCTGCTTTTCCTTCGGCGCCGCGGATGCCTTGGGCGCGCCGCCGGCCTTGGGTTGCTCGAAATCGAAGGTCTTGAGCACGCGGCCGGGATGCTTGACGATTTCGCGAAAGCTCGGGGTGAACCAGACGATCAGCAGCAATGCCAGCTCGACCGCCAGTGTCAGCGCGATCGCGCGCCAGCGCGGCTTGCGGTTGGGCTGCAGGAACGTGCCCGGTTCGCTGGGGTCGCTGGTCGCCAGCACGTCTGCCTTGCCCATGAGGATTTGCCAGCCCAGTGCCGAGACGGCATGAACGCGCGCTGAGCGAGTGGCCGATCTCCGGCCGTGGGGCAATGGGGCCAGAACTTTTGTCATCCGCCGAACCGGACGAGCCCGTCACTGCCGCCGCGACGCCGCCGGCCCGGCCCCGCTGGCTGAGGGTCATCATCGCGGTCGCGGCGATCGTGCTGGCGGTGGTGTTGATCGGTCCACGGCTGAGCACGCCCGCGCCGAAAGCGGTGCAGCCCGTGGCGCTGCCGCGGCCGAACACGCCGCCGCCCAGGGTCAAGCCGGTGGTCATCGCCGATATCTCGCCCGACGATGCGCGCAAGGCGAACGAGGCGGTGCCCTTCGCGCGCGGCCCCAATCCGGCGGCGCGGCCCTATTTCCTCCCGGCGACGGGCGACGAGCGTGAAAAGGCGATCACCTGCCTTGCCGCCGCGGGCTATTACGAAGCGGGCGACGATGCCGACGGGCAGCGCTCGGTCGATCAGGTCGTGCTCAACCGCGTGCGCCATCCCGCGTTTCCCAAATCGATTTGCGCGGTGGTCTTCCAGGGTTCGGAACGTTCAACCGGCTGTCAGTTCACCTTTGCCTGCGATGGGTCGCTCGCCGCGCGCCAGCCGTCCGCGGCGGCGTGGGCGCGGGCGCGGACTGTCGCGGCGCGCGCGCTCCGGGGGACGGTCGACAAGCGCGTCGGCCTGGCGACGCATTACCATACCGATTGGGTGTTGCCCTATTGGAGTCCGACGCTCGACAAGATCGCGCGGGTGCAGACGCATCTGTTCTTCCGCTGGAAGGGCTGGTGGGGCACGCCGCCGGCGTTTCGCGGCGGCTATGCGGGGGGCGAGGCGCTCGACCCGCGCATCGCCTATCTGGCGCCGGGGATCGCCGTCGATGGCGCAACGCCGAACGGGCCGGCGCCGTTGGTCATTCCCAACGTCTCGCCAGCGACGCTCGGCAAGAACGTGCCGCGGCTGATCGATGCCGACCGCGCGCAATATGTCCTGCAGCTCGACAAGGATGCCTTTCCGGGGAGCTATGCGACCACCGCGCTGGGCATCTGCCGCGGCAAAAGCGAGTGCACCGTCATGGGGTGGCTCAAGGCCGAGCAGATCCCGCGGACGACGCCGATCCGGCCGGCCAACATGCAGGCGGTGTCGTTTCTGTACCGGCGGCGCGGCAGCCTGGCGCACGATCAGGCGCTATGGAATTGCCGCGTGTTCAAGCGCCCCGATGCGATGCAATGTATTCCCGGCACCGGTCCCGCCGGCGCGCCGGCAACGACCGTGACGGAGTAAGCGATGAGCGATTTCGAGACTATCCGTTATGCCGTGGACGACGGCATCGCCACGCTGACGCTGCACCGCCCGGAGCGAATGAACGCGTTCACGCCGGCGATGATGGCCGAGATGATCGAGGCATTCGATCTCGCCGACGCGGATGATGCCGTGCGCGCGGTGATCGTCACGGGGGAGGGTCGCGCCTTTTGCGCGGGCGCCGATCTTGGCTCCGGCGGCGACACTTTTGATTATGCCAAGCGCGGCGGCCGCTGGGGCGAGGCGTCACCCGTGCGCGAGGACGGCTCGGTCGATTTCGACCATCCCGGCGTGCGCGACGGCGGCGGGCGCGTGACCTTGCGCATCTTCGCCTGCAAGAAGCCGGTGATCGGGGCGGTCAACGGCCCGGCGGTCGGGATCGGCGCGACGATGACGCTGCCGATGGATTTTCGCCTGGCGAGCGACGGCGCGCGGTTCGGCTTCGTCTTCGCGCGGCGCGGCATCGTGCCCGAAGCGGCGTCGAGCTGGTTCCTGCCGCGGCTCGTCGGCATCAGCCAGGCGCTCGAATGGTGCTATTCGGGGCGGGTGTTCGATGCGGCCGAAGCGCTGAAAGGCGGCCTTGTCCGCAGCATGCATGCAGCGGACGGTCTGCTGCCCGCCGCGCGTGCGTTGGCCAGGGATCTGACTGCCGAAAGCGCGCCGGTGTCGATCGCGCTGACGCGGCAGGCGATGTGGCGGATGCTCGGCGCGGCGCATCCGATGGACGCGCACCGGCTCGACAGCCGGATGATCTGGCGGCGCGGCGCGAGCGGCGATGCGCAAGAGGGCGTGTCGAGCTTTCTCGAAAAGCGCGCCGCGAGCTATCCGGATAAAGTGAGCACGGACTTGCCAGGCTTTGCTCCCTGGCTGGACGACCCGGCCTGGTAAATCTGGATCAATTGACTCGATCATCAGGCGTAACCATTTGTCGCTCGTGCAAGGGGCGCTTAAATCTTTATTGTATCGCAGCCGGCGCGCGCAGCCGCTCGACGACACGCAGGTCTATGAGATCTACAAACAGGCGACCGAGAATAATGCCCTGGAGGGTATTACCGGCCTGTTGGTGCATGACGGCAACTTCTTCGTGCAGCTGTTGGAGGCGGGCGACGCTGCCTTGACCGCGATGATCCACAAGCTCGAGGCCGATCCGCGCCATTGCGATATCGAGATCATCGACGAACGCGTGATCGAGCGGCGGAGTTTCGGAACCTGGTCGATGAAGCTGGTCAAGGTCGACCATGCGCCGTTCGTGGCGGTGAAGGATCTGGAGGCGGAGCTCGGTGATCACATCGATCCCGCAATCCGGGCGCTGATTATCGATACGGTTGCCACGTCCGCGGGCGACTGACGCTTTCCTCTGCCCGTGATGATGGGCTAGCGTGCCGCTATGAGCTCGCTTTTCCGCCGCAAGGCCATTTCGACCGACCTCCCCGAACATCAGCAACTGGCCCGGACGCTCGGGTGGCCGCATCTGCTTGCGCTCGGCATCGGGGCGATCGTCGGGACGGGAATCTTCACGCTGATCGGCGTCGGCGCGGGGCGCGCGGGGCCGGCGGTGCTGATCAGTTTCGCGGTGGCGGGGGCGATCTGCGCATGTGCGGCCCTCGCTTACGCCGAAATGGCGACGATGATCCCCGCGTCGGGCAGCGCCTATACCTACAGCTATACCGTGCTGGGCGAGGTGATCGCCTGGGTGGTCGGCTGGTCGCTGATCCTCGAATATTCGTTGGTTGTGGCGACGGTCGCGGTCGGCTGGTCGGGCTATGCCACCGGTTTCCTCGACGGGATCGGGGTCCATTTGCCGGATGTGCTGCGCCACGGACCCACGGTCGTCGACGGCGCGGTAACGGCCTGGGGCATCAATGTCCCGGCGATCTTCATCATCTTCGTGGTCGCGGCGTTGCTCAGCGCGGGCACCAGGGAGAGCGCGACGATCAACACCGCCTTGGTTGCCCTCAAGCTCGTCACGCTGGCGTTGTTCGTGGCCGTGGCGCTGCCGCATGTCGATGCAGCCAATCTCAAGCCGTGGGCGCCGTTCGGCTATGGCGCGGCGGATGACGGCTCGGGCGTCAAGCACGGCGTGATGGCCGCGGCGGCGATCATCTTCTTCGCCTTTTACGGCTTCGACGCCATCTCGACCGCGGCAGAAGAAACGAAGAACCCCAAGCGTGACCTGGCGATCGGCATCGTCGGATCCATGGCGGCGTGCACGGTCATTTATATGATCGTGGCAGCGGCGGCGGTTGGCGCGATGGGCTTTGCCGGCTTCGCGACGAGCGCCGAGCCGCTGGCGGTGATCCTGCGCTCGATCGGGCAAGGCGGGGTCGCGACCGTCGTTGCGGCGGCGGCGGCGATCGCGCTGCCGACGGTCCTGCTCGGATTTCTCTACGGGCAGAGCCGCATCTTTCTGGTCATGGCCCGGGACGGCTTCCTGCCCGGAAGACTGGCCGAAGTATCGCGGCGCGGCACGCCCGCGCGGATCACCTGGCTGACCGCGATCTTCGTCGCGGTCATTGCCGGGGTGTCACCGCTCGACCTGATCGCCAGCCTCGCCAATGCCGGGACGCTCTGCGCCTTCATCGCCGTGGCGGCCTGCGTCCTCGTCATGCGGCAGCGCGAACCGGATCGCGAGCGCAGTTTCCGTACGCCGTTCGCCTGGCTGATCTGCCCGGCGGCCATCCTCGGCTGCGTATACTTATTCTCCAGCCTTCAGCCGATTACGCAGATCAGCTTCTTCGTATGGAACGGCTTCGGACTGCTGATCTATTTCTTCTACGCGCGACAGAAAGCGGTGCTGGCATGAAATTGTTCCTCCCACTCATTCTCATCGCGGCGCCGGCTGCGGCGAAGACCATCGATGTCGCGCCCGGACCGAACGCGCAGGAGCGGCTGCAGACCGCGCTGATCGATGCGCGACCGGGCGATGTCGTGCAACTGGCGGCAGGGCGCTTCGTGCTGACCGACGGGCTGTCGCTTGACGTGCCGCGCGTGACGGTCCGCGGGGCGGGCGCGGACAAGACCGTGCTTGACTTTAAGGGCCAGCAAGCCGCGGGCGAGGGGCTGCTCGTCACCGCGTCCGACGTGGTGCTTCGCGATTTCGCGGTCGAAGACGCCAAGGGCGATGCGATCAAGTCCAAGGGCGTCGAGCGGACGGTCTACAAGAATCTTCGCGTCGAATGGACCGGCGGACCAAGGGAAACCAACGGTGCTTACGGCCTCTATCCGGTGGCGAGCAGATGGGTGCTGATCGACGGCTGCGTGGTAAAGGGCGCGTCGGACGCCGGCATTTATGTCGGCCAGTCGCAGGATATCGTCGTGCGCAACAATGTCGCGCAGGGCAACGTCGCCGGGATCGAGATCGAGAACAGTTACCGCGCCGACGTTTTCCACAACACTTCAACGCACAACACTGGCGGCATTCTCGTTTTCGATCTGCCCAACCTGCCGCAGATGGGCGGACACTCGATCCGCATATTCGAAAATGCCGTGACGAAGAACGATCAGCCCAATTTCGCGCCCAAGGGCAATATCGTCGCCAGCGTGCCTAATGGCACGGGTGTCATGGTGATGGCTAATCGCAACGTGCACGTCTTCAAGAACACGCTGAGCGACAATGCCACGTCCAATGTGATGGTCGTCGCCTACAAGCGGCCGTTCACCGACGCCAAATACGACCCGCTGCCGCATGACGTGGTGGTGCGGCAGAACGCGCACGGTCGCGCGGGCTGGGCGCCGGGTTTCGTCGGCGGCAAGGAGCTGGCGGCGGCGATGGGCGGCGCGCTGGCGCCGGTATTCTGGGACGGCGCGGGCGGGCGCGAGCGGACCAATGTGCTGATCGACGAGACGGTGCCGGTGGTCAGCCTTAATCTGCCCGAGGCCTTGACGCCGGTGGAGCAGGCGCGACCGGGCCTGATCGATCTGAAACATGGCAGGGCGGTGGCCGAACCCGCGGCCGTGATGCTGCCCGCGTCAATGGAGGCGGCGGCGAAATGAGCCTGCGATGCGCCCGCTGATGCCACCGTTCCGGTTGAGCCCGTTAAAGCCCGGACGATACTGGCGGGCGATGCTCCCGTTACTGATCCTTGGCGCGGCACCGGCGGTGCCCGTCGACGATGCGCTGATCGCGGGGGATGCACTGCCGCCGAAACTGTCCGACTATCATTTCTTCAACGGCGACACGGCGAATGCGAGGGTGACGGCCTATCACCTCAACACGCCGCTGTTTTCCGATTACACCGACAAGGACCGGTGGTTCTATCTCCCGCCGGGGACGCGGATCACTTTCGACGCGGGCGGGGCGGCGCAGTTTCCGAAGGGGGCGGCGTTGATCAAGACGTTTCGCTATGGGGCGCGCAAGCTCGAGACCCGGGTGCTGTTGCATCGGGCAAATGGCTGGATCGCCTTGCCCTATGTCTGGGACGGCGCGGACGCGGTGCTCAAGCGCGGGGGTACGCGGCTGGCAGCGGAGGTCAAGGGGCAGGCGATCAGCTACGCCGTGCCCAACGTCAACCAGTGCAAGGAATGCCACCAGAGCGGCGTAGCGCTGACGCCGATCGGCCCCAAGGCGCGCAACCTGGACGACGCGCAGCTGACGGCGTGGCGCGAGGCGGGGTTGGCGGATGCGGCGCCAAAGGTGCCGAAAATCACTCGCTGGGATGATGCGAGCCAACCGGTCGCGCTCCGCGCGCGGGCCTATCTCGAGATCAATTGCGCGCATTGCCACAAGGCGGACGGGTCGGCGAGCAATTCGGGGCTGTTTCTCGGCTGGGCGGAGCCGGCGGGGCCGTCGCTTGGCATTGGCAAGGCGCCGGTGGCAGCGGGGCGCGGCAGCGGCGGGCGGATGGCGGGGATCGTGCCGGGCCATCCCGAGGCGTCGATCCTGACGTACCGCATGGCCTCGACTGAGCCCGGCGTGGCGATGCCCGAACTGGGCCGCGCGACGGTCCATATCGAGGGCGTCGCGCTGATCGAGAATTGGGTTCGCGCCATGCACTGACGGAACGCGGCCGTATCGGACCGCGTTGTGCCGGATAACCAAGGAGATTTCGGCATGAGTATTTTCGGTAAGATCAAGGACGCGATTTTCGGGCACGACGCGCAAGCGGCGACCCCGCAGACGCAGGCAACGCCCCAGGCCCAGGCCGCCACCCCTGTCGCACAGCCTGCCGCCGCGCCGGCCAGCGCCGGGGACGTCGATGCGCGCTTGTCGGCCATCGCCGCGCAGAAGGGCGCGCCGTCGAACTACAAGACGTCGATCGTTGATCTGATGAAGCTGCTCGATCTGGATTCGAGCCTCGACAACCGCAAGGAACTGGCGACCGAGCTGGGCTATTCCGGCGCGCTGGACGGCAGCGCCGAGATGAATATCTGGCTGCACAAGCAGGTGATGGAGAGCTTGGCGAAGCGTGGCGGGTAGGACCTACCCCCCGCTCGGCACGAAGGCGCCGAGTCGCCCCTCCCGGAAGGCCGGGAGGGGATAAAGTTTACTCGTTGGTGTCGATGATCGTCGTCAGGCCGTCCTCGTCATCCTCTATATCGCCACTGTCGATGTCCTCGCCTAGGTCGGCGTCCATGTCGGTCAGGATTGTGCCGTCGCTGCGGCCGCCGCCTTCATATTCGGCGATTTCGGCGCGCTGGGCTTCGTCATAATCGTCACGGTTGGAGGAGTCGGCGGGACGGTGGCCGTCGGCGGTGGTTTCTTCCTGCGGCTGGTTGCTGTCGGCATAAGGCTGGCTGACGTCGCGGTTCATCGGTGTACTCCGGTTTCGCCGGTTGAACCAGCGGGACGGCGGAGCGGTTCCCTTGTCCGCCCGGGCGACGGCGCGTAGGATCGCGGCCATGCTCGACACTCCGCTTCAGCGCGTTCCGGCGCTCTCGCTCGCCCAGCAGGCCGACGATCCACAAGGCTTTGCCCAGGCGTTCGGCGAGTCGTTCCAGCGCTTCGGCTTCGGCATCGTCGCCGATCACGGCATCGACAAGGACCTGATCGACCGCGCCTGGGCCGTCACGCGCGAATTCTTCGCGCTGCCGCTCGAGGACAAGCTGAAATACCGCGCGCAAAAGGGCGGCGCGCGCGGCTACATTCCGTTCGGCATCGAGATCGCCAAGGGGGCGACCGAGAACGACCTGAAGGAATTCTGGCATATCGGCCGCGACCTGCCGCCGGGGGTGCCATATACAGATACGCAGCCGCCGAACATATGGCCCGATCGTCCGGCCGAATTCCGTGAGATTTTCACGCAACTCTATGCCGAATTCGACCGTGTCGGGGCAAAATTGCTGTCGGCGATCGCGACCTGGCTGGGGCTGGCGCCCGACTGGTTCGACAAGCCGGTGGAGAATGGCAATTCGGTGCTGCGCCTGCTGCACTACCCGCCGGTCAGCGCCGATGCGCCGGGCATCCGCGCGGGCGCGCACGAAGACATCAACCTGATCACGTTGCTGCTCGGGGCGGAAGAGGCCGGGTTGCAGCTGCTGACGCGCGAAGGGCAGTGGCTCGAGGTCGATCCGCCCCGGGGAGCGCTGGTCGTCAATGTCGGCGACATGCTCCAGCGGCTGACCAATCACGTGCTGCCGTCGACGACGCACCGCGTGGTCAACCCGGCGCCCGAGCGGCGCGGGCATTCGCGCTATTCGATGCCGTTCTTTCTGCATCTGGCGGGGGAGTTTCCGATCGCGACGCTGCCCGGCACGGTAAGCGCGGCGAACCCAGACCGCTATTCGGAAGCGATCACGGCGGACGATTATCTGCAGCAGCGGCTGCGGGAGATTGGGCTGCTATAGGCGCCGCAGGCTTGCAAGGTTTACGCGAAGCCGCGAAGGGGATCGTTCATTTTCGCGGCTTCGCGCCTTCGCGTGAATATAGGCCGCTGCACCGGAGCGGTCTGCCCCCGCCGACTTGACGAGCTTGTCGAAGCTCCCCCTTGTTTCTAACCGCGTTCGGAAATGACCGAACCCCTTAAAATTGCCCTTGCGGGCCTCGGCACCGTGGGTGCGGGGGTCGTCAAGTTGCTCGATGCCAATCGCGACTTGATCGCGCGGCGCGCGGGGCGGGGGATCGAAGT
>CAXTMX010000068.1:0-13774 GCA_964245585.1 uncultured Sphingomonadaceae bacterium
GGCACGGGTCGGGACGGGCGTCCGCGAGATCGCGTAGATCGCCTCGATATCCGCGTCGCGCGTTTGGGCGAGCATGAAGTCGCGTAACGGCGTGCTCCCGCGCCGGAGCGCGTCCTCCACCCCGAGCTTGCCGGCCAAGAGCGGCTGTACCGCTTGTCCATTTAGAGTAGTGAGAACCGGCGTCATCGAGAAGGCGGTGAGGAACAGCGCAAGGCTGATCAACACTGCGTTCGGCGGCGTCTCCGGCATGCCGAACGCATGCCGGACCATCGACAAGGTGATGATGATCCGAACGAAGCTGGTCATGCTGATGAGCACCGCCGGAAATATGGCGAGCAAGGTGATGACCAGCGACACCCGCACGACATCCGCCGAAGAAGTGCCGAACAGGGCCGGCGCGGACTCCGAGAGTAGCACGCTCACGGCACTTCATCTCTTGCGGCACCGAGCGATGGCACCTCGCCGGCGTGGAGCACCTGCGTGCCGCCGCTATGTACGACAAGCAGATATTCTCGCCCCCCGTGGCGAACCAGGCCGATATCAGCGTGGACCCCCAATCGACGCATCTCAACCACGTCGACGGCGCGAGCAGGACCAGCGAGCGCGCTCGTCCATCGGCGCAGATCATCGTGCCCCCGGCGCTGGCGCATGAGAAGGACGGCGAGCGCTGCGATCGTAAGGCAGATCGAGAGGGCCATCAGGATGCGCAGCACGGGGATGTCCAACGGTTGCCCGCCGCCGAGCCGACCGACATGCGCCGACCCCGACGCCACCGTTCCGAAAAGCCCACTCATTCAGTGACTTCGGTCAGTCGGACGCCAAACCGGTCGCCGACCGCGACCAGTTCACCACGCGCCACGACCTTCCCGTTCAGTTGCAATCCGACAGCTTGATTGAGCGCGGCGTCCAGCTTGAGCGTCGCGCCGGGACGCAGCGCCGTCAGCTCCGCCACCGTGAGCCGCGTTCCGCCGACGAATGCCTCGAGCGAGACCTCCACATTCTCGATCAGGCGGCTCGTTCCAGGGCTCTTGGCAGCGGCAGAGGTTTCGCTGTCGGCATTGGCGTCGTCGTCGATAGACACGTTCGGATCTTCCCTTGGTTAGGAGAGGACGAGATGAAGCGCTTGGTCGCGTTCGATAATGCGACAGGCGAGGTCGGGATGGACGTCCCGGCCGACCACAAGCTCGACAGAATCTTCAAGGCCCTGGTCGAGTACCAAGACATCGCCCACGACGCAGTTCGCGAGGTCCGCGAGCGGAACCCGACAAGAGCCCAGCCGCGCCGATAGGCTCACCGGCTGAGTAATGAGCGCTTCGCTGAGCGGCTGGAGGCCTCCCTGTGCGGCGCATGGCGGAAGTCCCGCTCTGACCAAGCGCACGACGAGGTCATCGGCGACCAGCACGGCGACGGACGCGTGGCGCTCCGATCCACCAAGGTGAATGGAGCAATAGCTACCAGGGAAGAAGGCCGTCATATCCGGCTTCTTCCAGACAGCGCCAGCCGGCACACCGAACAGATGCTGCAGCCGATGCTTCAAGTCGTCGATGCAGGCATCGACCACCTGGTTCAGGTGCCGGCGGTCGGCGACTGTTAGCCGAACGTCGGCCGGTGTGCCGAAGATCAGGTCGGCAAGCCGCTCCGTCACGCTTGCGCTGCAAGCGAGCGCCAAGCCTTCCTCGGTTGTGAGAATCTCGGGTGCAAGCTTCTCCGGTGTGGCCTTCGCCCAACTGCCCGCGCGCGGCTGCGCCGCGGCGAACCATTGCGACGACCAATCGTCTATCAACGCAGCGAAGGACGCGACTGGCAATCGCTCGACGATTACCGATTCCGGCAACCATGATTTGACCTGGCCGATCTCCTCCATCAGCCTTGACCACGAATGCCGAAGAGTTGCTGGATCATGTCGTTGGTCACGCTGATGATCTGGGAAGAGGCTTGAAATCCGCGCTGGACCAGGATGAGATCCGAAAACTCGACGGTAAGGTCGACATTGGACGCTTCGAGTTTACGGGAGACCACCTTGCCGACGCGGACGTCGCCGCTTGCGAACAGCTCGCGGCCGGCGCCTCCGCGGTCGGTGAAGAGGCCGCCCACCTGCTGGTCGAGTTCATCCGCGTCGCGAAAATCGACGACGGCGATAGCCCCGACCTTGAGCTTCTGATCGTTTGAATAGCCGATCTCAAGCTCACCATCCGCGTTCACCGCGACTGTCGCCAGTGTGCCCGCTCCATATCCATCGGCTGACGCCATCCTGAGCGTGGAGACGGTGCCGGCCGAGAAGGAGGTGACCTCCGGACCGAAGTCAAAGGCAACTGTCAGGTTCGCGTCCTGATCGGTGAACGACAGCGATGCGGTCGTAGGATCGACCGAACCATTCACAAACTTGAGCGTCTGCGTTCCGACCGTCCTGCCCTTGTCGTCGGTGACGGTGACCGTCCACGCGGTGCCGTCCGTCGTCTTGACGAATTGCGCCTGCCACACATGTTTGGCGCCGGTTTCGTCATAAACCGCGATGTCGCCCACGCTGGAGGAGGCGGCGCTGGAGGATAGATTGTCGGCGAAAGTCACCTTGGTGGTCGCCACCGGACTGCTCGTCCGATGCTGATCGATCGAAGCGTTCACGGGATTGCCCGAAGCATCGAGCGTCACCAGCCGGTATTCTGTCCCCGAGAGGGCGATGAAGCCGTCCTTATCCGGCTCGAAGCTGCCGGTCCGGGTATAGGCGACCTTGTCGCCTTGCCTCAGCATCAGGAAGCCCGTGCCCTGGATCGCTAGGTCGAGGTCGCGATCGGACTGGCGAAGCTCGCCCTGCTTCAAATTGATGTGCGTGGCGGCGATGCCGACGCCGTTGCCGACATTCGCTACGCCTGAGCCGACCCGGTCGAACGTCCGCCCGCCGACTAGGTTCTGAAAGGTCGTGGTCTGCCCTTTGAACCCTCGCGAGTTCAGATTTGCGACATTGCCGCTGATCTGCTGGAGGCCGCGCGAATAAGCGGTCAATCCACTCAGTCCGACGTAGATAGATCCGAACATTATTGCACCTCGCGAATCTGGAAGACGCTGCTGAGGGAGAGGCCGGCGACCGTCTGCTTGTCCTCAGTTTCGATCGTGATCTTGGGCGCACCGTCGGAAAGGCTGACGGCAACGACGCGCCCCGACAGGAGCCCCGAGCCTCCGTTCGCATCGACCTGTCGACCGAGCAGTCCGGTCGCCTGCAGAGCGCCCTGCGCGCTCATCAGCGTCTGAAGATTGTCGTTCGTCGTCTGGCCGAGCTGGATCTGCGAGAATTGCGCGAGCTGAGAGACGAATTGGAAATTGTCCATCGGCTTCAAGGGATCCTGATAGGTCAGCTGCGTCAGGATGATCTTGAGGAGAGAATCGAAGCCCAGCCCGAACGCGCTTGCGGCCGTACTCTGCGCGGGTGCTGGCGTTGGGCTGAGCGTAGACGTTGCTGAATTGACAGGTGCGACCGCCATGTCAGTTTTCTCCTTCCCTGATGCCGGGATACCCGCCATTCACACGCAATTCGTCGAGCGAAAATCCATAGCGAGCGAGCAGCTTGATCACTTCCTCCTGAAGCTCCTCGATGCCGCCGCCTGTCAGCGCGCCACAACGCGCTGAGATTGACATGCGGCGCCCTTCCGCAGCCACGGCGAGCATAATTTCGGGTTTCGGTACCGCCGTGGTGCGGTTCACACCTCGATCAATGGCTTGGACGTCCGTGATGTTATTCGAAGAGGCGGCCTTGATCTGTCGGACGGGCAACTGGATGGGGCTAGCGGAGCTCCCGACAGCGTCGAGGCCTGCGTCTGGCTTCGCCTGTTCGACGTACATTTGACGTTCCGTCGCGCTCGAAGCAGGCTGATCGGCAGCGTTCGGGCTCCGAAACGCCTGGACCTGGACCGAATGCGGGTTGGCAGAAGTGTCCGACAGGCCGTCCAACCCGGAAGTGGCTACAGACGAGCCGTCGATGCTATCCTGACTCAGCGTCACGACAGGTTCGGAAGCCGGATATTGATGCGACGCTGGCAGTGGAACCGGCGCATGAGCGAAGAATCCGTGTTCGTTGAACATGGATGCCGCTGACGGGTCTCGGCCGTTCCCGCCGAATTCCATGCCTACCGCGTTGCGCTGGAACAGCATGCGGAGCGTATCCGCGAACACGCCATCGGCGGCAGGCTGCGCCTCGTTACCGGCTAGAAGATCTGGGGCGTTGTGGCGGGTGATGATCGAGCCGATTGCTGTCACGATTCCCTCCATCGCCCAATCGCCCGGTCCGCGGCGGCCGCGAGAACAGCTTCCTCGCGTCGGTTCAGCCGCTTCCGATCCAGGATCCTTGCGACTTTCTCGACAGAGCGTTGCGCGGCGCGGGCTTCGCGCCAAACATCCTCACTGGCTGCGCGCTCGCCTTCGGCGTCTGCGAGTTTACCCCTAGCGGCCACGACATCCTCCTGCCGCTCCACAAGCTGTTTGGCGTAGGCGCCTCCCAGTTCGGGTTGGAGACCGCTCAGCAGATGTGAATACCAGCGCTGTCCCGCTTCCTGGACCCATCCGGTCGCTGCGACGACATGCTTATCGGCCTGTCGTTCGCGCTCGAGCGCTTCGCCGACTTCGCCGGCCGCCGCCTGTGTCATCACGGCTCGGAGCGCTGCGAGCTCACGCAGCTGGAAGGCGTCGCCGCATCTAACCACGGGGCTTCTCCAAGCTGCGAGCCAGCGCCGCGACGGTTGCCGTGAAAGGCTCGTTTGCCGTCTCAGATTGCCGGAGGAATTCGCCGAGCCGCTCGCGCGCAGCGATCGCCCTATCGATGCGCGGACTTGCGCCCGGCTTATAGACGCCGCTCTCGATGATGACGCGATTCTCGTCATAGTCGGCCAGCAGCGCCGACGCCTCGCGCATCAGAGCAGCGTGGCTCGGGGCGACGAGGCGAGAGGCTTGTCGGCTGATGCTGCGCACCACGTCGATCGCGGGAAAATGGCCTCGCTCGGCGAGCTCCCGACTGAGCACGACGTGGCCGTCGAGAAGCGACTTCATCAATTCGGCGATTGGGTCATCAGCGTCGTCGGTTTCGGTGAGCACGGTCATCAGCGCCGTGATCGCGCCGCCCGAGCGCAAAGCCCCGCAGCGTTCGACCAATCGGGGAAGCACGGAGAAGACGTTCGGCGTATATGCCCGCACGGTCGGAGGGGCGCCCGCCGCGAGGCCGATCTCCCGAAGCGCCATGGCGAGGCGTGTCGCCGAGTCGAGAACAAGGAGGACATGGTCTCCGTGCGCACGCCAATGCGCGGCCAGCGCCAGCGCCTGTTCGGCTGCCCGAGCACGCATCGCCGGGCTCTCGTCCGAGGTCGCCGCGACCACGGTGGCGCGCCGTCCTGCCTCACCGCTCGAGAATTTCTCCCAGAATGCGGTTACCTCGCGGCCGCGCTCACCAATCAGGCAGATCACCGCGCGGTCGCACTCGACTTGCGCGGCGAGTTGCTCGACCAGAGTGGTCTTGCCGACGCCGCTCGCCGCGAAGATTCCGATCCGCTGCCCGATACCCAGCGTCAGGAGTCCGTCGATCGCGCGCACTCCGGTAGCGAGTGGAGTGGGCGGGCTTATGCGCTCAAGCGTCGCAGGAGTTGCAGCGCCGACGGGCGTCGGATCGGCGACGATCGGGCCACCGCCGTCGATCGGCCGACCGAGCGCATTCACGGCGCGACCCGCGAACGCGTCACCTGCTGGAAAGCAGCCTCCTGCGCCTGCCGCGAGCCGCGCGTCCATTCTAACATCCGACATGCGGTCGAGGGGCACCAACGTGATGCCCCGATCAGACACAGCGACCACTTCGGCCGACACAGGCGAACTCGCCGCCTCGATTTCCAACAGATCTCCCAGTCGAGCGGCAGGTCCGGTGGCCTCGACCACGCCGGATCCGAGGCTTCGCACACGACCATAGGGTCGGACCGGCTGGCACAAGGCCATTCGGGCGACCATCGGATGGGTCATGCTGCCGCCCGCACGGGCTCGAGCGCGGCCAGTGCCGCATCCACCTCGTGCCACTGCGCCGCGACGTCGAGATTGGCGCCTCCCAGCCGGAGATCGAGGCGGGACTCGCCCGAGCTGAGCGCCGGGTCACCGACGACTGCTTCCTCGCTTAACCCGATCCGCGCTCCTACCCGCGCCAGAGCGTCGGCATCAGGGAAGTCGATCGGACTCACCCTCAATTTGACGACGGCGCTCGCGCCGATCCGAGCGACGTGGGTCACGACTGTCCGCTCGACGAGCGTCACCAGATCGTCATGCTCGTCGAACATGCGGGAGAGCGCAGCGCGGGCAATGGCAACCGCGAGCGTTTCTACATGACCGAGGCGCTTTTCCCAACTCGCGCGCGCATGGACGATCCCCGCTTCGACCGCTTCGAGATGCGCGGCGTGCTCGAGCTTTACCTCACGAGCGCCCTCTTCCCGCGCATCCGCGACCGCCGCGAGTGCTCGGCGCTCGGCCGTTTCCAGTTCGGATCTCAGCCGCATCACCTCTGCCTCGAGACCTGCGACTTTCGGATCGACTGCGCCTTGTCCGCTCCTCTCGGCCGCGCGCGCCCCACCCGGACGGAAGGGGGTGACGCCTATTGCCGCCGATGCTTTGATCAACGTCACCGCCGCACCCTCGTCTGCATGAGCGCGCTGCCCGCCAGTTGGAACAGCGAAGGCTTCGCGACATTGTCCGAGAAGGAGGCCGGCGGCCCGAACGTTGCGAGAAGTGCCTCGCGCGCCCGCGTCGTGATCTCACCCTCGTCCCGTCGCGCGGCCGCGACGAGATCCTCGAACCAAGAGGAGTGGTCTTCCAAGGAGCTTGGGAAGGTGCCGCTCACCGACATGCGCTGGATGGCGAGCCGTTCCTCTTCATTGAAATCGGCGAGGATCAGGCGCTGGTCGGACTTCGACAACGCGTCAAAGTCACGCAGGACTGAGACGAGCGGATCAGGATGCGACATGTTCGTCCGCCCCGTTTAGCGCAGCGCGCAACCTGGCTACGAATGCATGGCGCTCGGTCACATTGAGACGCCCCCCGGCACCGCGGCGTCTCGCGACAAACACCATCGCGGCAACCAGCGCGGCTATCAGGCCAACCCAGACGGTCCCACGAGGCAAATGCGTCCGCGGCTCGGCTGCGTAGATCGTTCCCCGGCCTGCTGAGCTATGGGCGGAGAAACCTGACGATTCCGCCGAGCTCGCTGCGACCCGGAACAACAGACTGTCTCCCATCGAGCTGTCCAGTTCCGTTGCCGCAGTCACAGTGTCGCGCAGAATACCCGCATCCTCTTCATTGAGCGGTGTCGCCGTAACGAGCACGATACGAAGCGAGAAGTCGCGCCTGGGCGGCACGGCATCAGCGGGAGCGGCCACCTCGTCATCGTCTGTGAATTGGTCGAAGCCGCGCGGCTGAGCCTCGACCTTCACGTCGACACGCAAACCCGGCTTGGCTTGGATGACTGCGGCGCGGGCTCGCGCGCGATAGTAGCGTTCGACTGCCTGGCGCTGTTCCGCGGCGGGGCTCAGCATCTCCTCGGCCGTATCGGGAACTCTACTCAGCACCCGTCCGTCACCGCCGAGTATGGTCACGTCGGTTGGCGCGAGATCCGGAACAGCTGATGCGACCAGCCGCTGAATGCCTCCGACTTTGGCCTCGTCGAGCTGGGCCCCCCAGGCCGGTACAACCTCTACGGCCGCTTTGGGGACGCTCTTGTCGCTGCGGAACAAAGACCTCTCAGGCATGGCGAGATGCACGCGTGCGCGTTCGACGCCATCGGTCATTAGGATCGTGCGCTCGAGTTCTCCCTGGAGAGCGCGCTGGTAGTTGATCTTCTGTGCGAAGTCCGTGAGGCCCATGTCCGACTTGTTGAAGAGCTCGAAGCCCACCGCCCCCTTTGTCGGGATATCGGAACCGGCGATGATCACACGGGCGTCGTCGAGGCGGTTCTCCGGAACGAGGACGGCCGTTCCCCCCTCCGACAATCGATGGGGCACTCCCTTGGCGTCGAGCTGTGCTAGGATAGCGGACGCGTCCGACGCCCGGATCTGCGTGAACAGCGGAGCGTAACCCGGCTGGAGAAGAATATAATAAGCAGCCGCTAACGCGGCAAATATCAGACCGAATAGGATCACGATCATGCGCGGCGGCAAACGACGCGGAGCTGCGGCGGCTTCTTTCACGCAAATGCTCTCCACTTAGACATCACAGCGAACCCACGCTAAATCTGCATGTTCATCAGTTCGCGATACCCGTCGAGCAGGCGGCCTCGCACCTGCATCCCGAGTTCCATCGATAGCCGCGCCTCTTCCAACGCGAAGGTGACCTGGTGCATCGGCACCGCCTCACCGAGCGCAAATCGCCGGACGAGATCGTCGGCAGCATGGAGCTTGGCATCCAGCGCGTTCATGCCGGCACGCAACACTTGCCCGAAATCCGAACCCGGTGTCGACGCAACAGTCGGAAGCGCGGGATTGAGGCTGGTAAGCAGCGGCGGCGTGGCAAGCAAACCGCCCACAGGAACGATAGGGGTCACGACCGACCTCCCAGGTCGAGTGCGCGCATCGCCATCTGGTTCTCGATGCTCAGCGCGGTCAGGTTCGCAGCGTAAGAGCGTGATGTACGGATGAGCAGCGTCATCTCGCCGACATGGTCGATCATCGGCATGCTGACGAACCCCTGCGCGTCGGCCTCGGGATCGTTCGGGTCGTAGACGCGCCGCACACCCGTCGGCTCGGCCTCGACATTGAAAACCTTGACCCCCGATGGGGTTCTCGCGGACGTCTTGGAGGCAATCATGTCGCCAAAGCCCGCGTCGGGGCCGGAGACTAGTCGCAGAGGGTGGTAGGGCTGACCGTCAGCCGTCCTGCTGGTGTTGAGATTGGCGAGGTTCTGGGCGATGACCTGCAGTCGCTGCCACTCGACGTCCATTCCCGACCGGCTGATTTGCATAGCGTCGATCATTGGGCACCTCTTACGCCGAGCCGGGCGATCTCCATTTCTCGCCCGAGCAAATTGACCAGAGCATTGTAGCGCAGCGCTGTGTCGCTCGCCGAAGCAAGCTCGAGATCGAGCCGCGGCTCGTCGCCGAGACGGCCCGAAGGATCGATCGCCAATTCTGGCTGCATAGCATGCACCGCATCGGCGCCATGCCGGGCGGCCTCGCGAAGGCTGTCCTCGAAGCGCACACGCTGCGGCCGAAACGACGTCGAACTGGCATTCGCGATGTTCGCGGCAGTCGCGGACATGCGCAGGGAGAGCGCATCTAGCGCTTTGGTGACGATAGCGGCGGATAGCGGATCCATGTTCCCCTCCTCCTATTGAACCACGAGATCGGCGTGGAGCGCGCCAGCAGCCTTGACGGCCTGCAGCACGCTGATCGTACGGCGGGTGTCGACGTGCGCCTGCGACAAAGCCTGGACGAGGTCCGCGACCGTCGAACTCGGAAGATTGACGACGGCGTCGCGCGCGCCATCCTCGACGTCCAGCTTGCTGTTTGTCACAACCAGGCTCGCCACATCACTGGCGAGCCCTGCATAATAAGCGGGCTGGGATGCTGTGCGCTCGCCGGTAATCGTTACCTTCACATCGCCTTGCGCGATTACGACGCTTGAAATCGTTACTCCGCCGCCGGCCACGACAGTGCCCGTGCGCTCATTGACGACGACGCGTGGCGTGCGCACCGGCTCGACACTGATCCCCTCAAGTGCAGCGAGAAAGGACGGGAGGTTGCCGCCGGAGCCGGTGAAGCGAATGCGCACCTCGTCCGCGTTACGCGCCGACGCGATGCTTTGCCCGAAGCGGCTGTTGATCGCGCGGGCGACGCGGCCGGCGGTCTCGAAGCTCGGATCCGAGAGTATGAAACCCACCATCCCGTCGGCACCGAGCAGGTGTGCGTCCACCGCGATTTCGATCGTGGCGCCGCCCTCGAGCATGGCAGTGGTCGGGTAATTGCGCTGCTGGCGGTTGAGGTCGCTTTCGAAATCGTGCCCGCCGGCAACCAGCGCACCTTGCGCGAGAGCATAGGCGCGCTGATCGGGGCCGAGCAACGGTGTCATTAGAAGTGTGCCGCCGGCCAGGCTGCGCGCATCGCCGACCGACGATACGGTCGCCGACAACTTGTCTCCGACATTCGCGGAGGCTGGAAGCTTGGCGGTGACGATCACGACAGCCACGTTCCGGCTCGCAATCTGGTCGTCGCTTACCGACACGCCCAGCCGGGTGAGCACGTTCCGAAGCGTCTGGCGGGTGACCTCGTTGCGGCGTGTGTCGCCTGAACCGGCCAGACCGGTCACAAGGCCATAACCAATAAGCGCATTCTCACGCCAACCCTGGAAGCGGCCGAGCCCTGAAAGCGATACGCTTTCGGCCGCGGCCGGCACCGCCACGAACAGGAGACAGGCTGACAGTGCTGCAGCGGCGACTCGCATCAGCCGAGCCCCAAAAATCGGAAGACGCGCGCAACCAATCCTGGTTTCGCGCTTTGCGCGACGAAGCCGCGGCCGTTGTATACGATACGCGCGTCCGCAAGCCGGCTGGAGAGGACGCGATTGTCGGCGAGAATATCCTCGCGGCGCACGCGACCCTCGATTCCGATCAACGTGTTCTCACCGTTCAGGCGCATATTCTGCTCACCGGCGATCACCAGATCCCCATTGGGCAGAATCGAGCGAACCGTGACAGTGATCTGCGCAACGACGCGATCGGATCGCTGGATGGCGCCACCACCTGTATAGCCGCCCCCTATTTGGAGCGCGCCCCTCTTGGAGAAACTGCCGCCGCTAATCACACCGGCGATGTCGGTGTTCCGCTTGGAATCGGTCTTGACCGAGTTCGCGGTTTCCGCTGCCTCGTATACGACGATGGTGAGCGCATCCCCCACCCCGTCGGCCTTGCGATCGGACGCCATCGATGACCAGGAGGAGCGGCTGTACAAGTCGTCCGCGCGAGCGGTGCTGGCAATGATAGCAAGCCAGAGCATGGGCCACGCGCGGCTCATGGGTTGACCTGGAATCGGACAGCGGAGATATGCCCCTGATCGTCCTTGACGAAGACTTTGCGGCCTGATCTCCCGGGCTGCATCGCGACCACCGCGCGCTCAATTACGACCGGACCAATCGCCGAGGTCAGCGACAGCTTGTCCCCGGCTCCTATTGACGGCTCGGCAGGCAGGAAGATGCGCCCGACCGGAGTCCCGGCCGTAAGCCTTTCGCGAGCGATCACGCGACCGCGCATCCGGTCGTAGCCGAGCGCGCGGTCTTGGCTGGCTGCGCAAGCGCTTGTCGCGAGCGCGTTCTTGTCGAGCGCCGTCCCGGGTTCAAGGTCGTATGCGAGCGAATAGCAACGCTTGTCGTGGTGCAACGCAGCTCGGTCCGCGCGGAGCACCGTGAGAGAGCCCGGACCTGCTTTTTGCAATCGCAGGCCGGGCACCGCGCGACGGACCAAGGCAGCAACCCCAGTGCGGGTGAACACGACTTCAGTCTGTGCCGGCAGTCGCGCGATCACGCGTGATCCGACCTTTGCGCCAACGGCAGGGGTAAGAGCGCCGAGGTCGACAACATCTCGCACGTGCAGATCGCGGCTCTCGATACGCACATGCGCAGAGTCAACGAGCACGGCTTGCACGGCGATCATTGGGGGCGCTTCGCCGAGCATCTCACTGCCGAAGCCCATTGGCGATACCCATTAGTTGATCGGCAGCCTGCACGACTTGGGCGTTTGCGGCGTATGCGCGCTGGACGAGCAGGAGCTGGACCACCTGGGTGGTCATATCGACGTTGGACCGCTCGATCGCGCCCTGGACGAGCGTTCCCGCTCCGTCCTCGCCCGGCCTTAGCTCGTCGAGGGAAGTGTCGTCCGCAACCCTGAACAGCCCGCCGTCGACGGCCTCCACGGATGCATTGTCGCGCGGGGTCACCAGCATGATCTGGCCAAGTTCGACCGTTTCACCTGACGAGGATTTGGCGCGAACGACACCGTCCATGTCGATGGACAAGTCGGTCGCATCCGAGGGCATGCTGATCGCAGTGCGCATGGCCAAACCGCTCTCCGCGGCAATGAGTGCGCCGTCCTCTCCGACTTTGAGCGGGCCTCCGCGCCATAGCAGCGTCCGGCCTTCGGGGCCCATGAGTTCGATGAAGCCTTTGCCTCGGATGGCAAGATCCATGGCACGCCCGGTGGTTTCGATTGCGCCGGTCTCGTCGAGAGTGAGCGCGGCGCTTGTGGATACGCCGGCGGTGGTGAGCACCGCGTCCATCAACGCGGCAGGCGCTTCCGGATCGGCGCTAGTCGCAAGCATCTCCGCGAAGCGGACGTCGGACCGCTTGAACGCGGGCGTGTTCGCATTGGCTATGTTGTTGGAGATTACGTCTAGTGCGCGCTGTTGAGCCTGAAGCCCGACCGCTCCGACATAGAAGGCGCCATTCATCGCCCTGCCTCCTCAAAGGTGGTTATCGCTCTGCCCAAGAGATCGTCGTATGTCTGGAACAGCTTGGCCCCGGCGTCCGCCTCGCGGAGCGCCAGCATTGAGCTTGCCATCTGACCGCCGACATCCACCGTGGAAGCTTCCAGCATGCCCTGCCGAACCTGCGGCGCCTCGACCTTCTGGGCTTGGTCGATCATGAAAAGCGTCCCATCGACGCAGGTGGGCGCTGCACCGTCGGGTCCGTGGAACAGGGCGATGCGTCCTACTGATCGACCATCGTCGAGGATCATGCCATCACCGGAGATCGCAACCGAGCCGCGTTCGAGCGACAGGTCGCCTCCTCCGTCTTGCTGCAGAACATAGCCTTGCGGAGAAATAACCAAACCATCAGAGCTGAGCGAGAACTGGCCCTGCCTAGTGTAGAGAGTCTCATTACCACTTCTAACCTGAAAGAATCCGTCACCGCTAATGGCGAGGTCTAATGGTCGACCAGTTGCTTGAAGTTTTCCCTGATCAATCTTCGCACAAAGACGTGAAGTGCTTTGAGTATACTCTCTTGTATCTGAGATTGCTTTGTAACCAGGAGTGGTGCTGTTCGCTATGTTAATAGCAGCAACCTCCAACTTTTGTTGAGCTCGCTGCATAGATATTGAAGCAGCCTCTACCAGTCCTGCCATGCGATCCTCTCATCTTATTCTTCATTGAGACATGCATCCACCGAGTCGTCAAGTAAACAAATACTTAATATTTTGGACACCATTCCTTGGTTGTTATACTTATGATTGCTTAAGTGTTAATCTATTTTTATTACGAATGTTTTCCATTGGAATGCGGTGCATGCCTGTGCCCGCGAACAACTCTCATCCCGGGCTAAGTGCGTGCGAGCTTTCCGTCCTCCTGGACAAGGATCAAAAGCGGAGGGTCGAGCCGCCGGGTCGTTAAGTCCGCCCAGGCATATGTCGCGGCGCGTGCCTATCCTGTCCGTGATCGCACTTATGCGGCGTCGCGATCCTGACAGCGACGGCTAGCTGACTAGAGGCGAGTTCGACGCGCTATGCACTGTCGTCTTGGCCCAACCTCGTCGGGCGGATGCTTGTTTGGATCGCTATTACTGAACTGAATTTCCCTGTTATATCAGGGCGCTAATTAAGTGATGTGGCGTGTAGGTGGGAAGTTAAGAGGCGGAATCACGCTATGCGTCGTCCTTTTTCGCATATTCCCTGCAGATTTCCCTGTTGGCGGGTATTTTACATGGGAGAGGGCTTCACCACTGACTGCACGCCGAGCCATTCTCCATCTTCGCCCATCATCATTCTCGCGCATCTGCGCTGCAAGGCT
>CAXTMX010000069.1:0-13632 GCA_964245585.1 uncultured Sphingomonadaceae bacterium
GGCCGGGAAACGCCGCGACCAGCGCCTCGACCGCGGCGCCGTTCACCGCTTCGCCCGCAAACGCCCCGTCGAGATCGACGACGTGCAGCCAGTCGGCGCCGTCATCGGCAAAGGCCTTGGCCTGCGCCGCGGGATCGTCGCCATAGACGGTCGCCCGCGCCATATCCCCCTCGGCCAGGCGCACGACCTGCCCGTCCTTCAAGTCGATCGCGGGGAAGATGGTAAGACTCATGCAGATCACGGCCGCCACTCCAGAAACCGCCCCAGAAAACCCAGCCCATAGGCCTGGCTCTTCTCGGGATGAAATTGCACCCCGACGATATTGCCGCGCCCGATCGCCGCGGTCACCGGCCCGCCATGGTCGGTCGCCGCGAGCCGATCGGCCGGATCGGCCGGATCGAACGCGAAGCCGTGGAGGAAATAGGCCTCGCCCGGTTCGACCAGCGCATGCGCCCGAGCGGGCGCGACATCGTTCCAGCCCATGTGCGGCACCTTGAGCGCAGGATCGGCCGGCGCCAACGCGCCGACCCGCCCGGGAATCCAGCCGAGCCCGACATGCGTCCCCTGCTCCTCGCCCGCATCGGCGAGCAATTGCATCCCCACGCAGATGCCGAGGAACGGCACGCCGTCGCCGCGCACGCGCCGCTCCATCGTCTCGATCATCCCCGGGATCGCCGCGAGCGCGCCCATGCACGCGCCGAACGCGCCGACGCCGGGCAGCACGATCCGGTCGGCGCCGCGCACCTCGGCCGGATCGGCGGTCACCGCGACGCCCGTCGCCCCCGCGGCGCGCAGCGCATTGTGGACCGACCTCAGATTCCCCGCGCCATAGTCGATCAGCGCGATCCGCTCAGGCACGGATTCCCCCTACCCCCAAACCGTTCGCACTGAGCCTGTCGAAGTGCATTTCTTCTTTTCGCGTTCAAGAGGATGGAGAGGGCTTCGACAAGCTCAGCCCGAACGGGGACGGGGTAAGGCGATCACGATCCCCCCAGCGTCCCCTTGGTCGACGGCACGACCCCCGCCTTGCGCGGATCTTCCTCCACCGCCATCCTGAGCGCCAGCGCGCACGCCTTGAACGCGCTCTCGATGATGTGGTGGTTGTTGCGCCCGTAAAGGTTCTCGACATGCAGCGCGATGCCCGCCGCGCCCGAGAAGGCGTGGAACCAGTGCTCGAACAATTCGGTGTCCATCTCGCCGAGCCGCGGCTGGCTGAACGCGGCCTTCCACACGAGGAACGGTCGCCCCGAGATGTCGAGCGCGACGCGCGTCAGCGTCTCGTCCATCGGCGAATAAGCGTGGCCGAAGCGCGCGATCCCCTTGCGCTCGCCGAGCGCTTGGCTCAGCGCCTGGCCGAGCGCGATCCCGCTGTCTTCGGTGGTGTGATGCTGGTCGATGTGGAGATCGCCGTCGACGGTCAGATCGATGTCGATCAGCGAATGCCTGCTCAGCTGCTCGAGCATGTGATCGAGGAAGCCGATCCCCGTCGAAATCTTGTACGCCCCCGTGCCGTCGAGGTCGATCTCGACCGCGATCTTGGTCTCCTTGGTGTCGCGATGAACCGAGCCCTTGCGCATGGGGGCACGCTATAGCGCCGCGGCGCGCCTGCGCAACGGCTTGACCGGTCCGGCGCCAGCGTTCACCACGGCGGCATGAGCGAGACCGGCGCCGACAGCCTGATTCCCTATGACGAGATCGTGCAGGAAGCGCTGCGCGCGGTCGTCGGGCGCGTGCTCGGCGAGGTCGAGCGCGCCGGCGGGCTTCCCGGCGAGCATCATTTCTACATCACCTTCAAGACCGGCGCCGCCGGCGTCGACATCCCCGGCCACCTCACCGCGCGCTTCCCCGACGAGATGACGATCGTCATCCAGAACCGCTATTGGGACCTGAAGGTCCACGACGACGGGTTCGAGGTGGGCCTGAGCTTCAACCAGATGGCGTCGCGCCTCGTCATCCCCTTCGCGGCGATCACCGGCTTCGTCGATCCGGCGGTCAATTTCGCGCTCCAGTTCCAGGCCCAGGCCGACGACGACGCCGCGCCGCAGAGCACCGCCCCCGCCGGCAACGACGCCCCGGCGCCCGCGCCGGTCGAGGACGGATCGAACGTCGTCGCGGTGGATTTCTCGCGAAAGAAGTGACTTCAGTACCCCCGCGCAGGCGGGGGTCCAGTTCTACGCTCGGAGCTGGATCCCCGCCTGCGCGGGGATACCACCCGAGGAATTTGACATGACCACCCGCACCGAAACCGATTCGTTCGGCCCGATCGAAGTCCCCGCCGCCGCTTATTGGGGCGCGCAGACCCAGCGCTCGATCGGCAATTTCCCGTTCGGAAGCCAAGAGCGCATGCCGCTCGGCATCGTCCGCGCGCTGGCGCTGGTCAAGCAGGCCGCCGCGCGCGTCAATCGCGCCCACGGGCTCGACCCCAAGCTCGCCGACGCGATCGAAAGCGCCGCGGCCGAGGTCGCCGCGGGCGCGCACGACGACCAGTTCCCGCTGGTGATCTGGCAGACCGGATCGGGCACCCAGTCCAATATGAACGCCAACGAGGTCATCGCCGGCCGCGCCAACGAGGCGCTGACCGGCACGCGCGGCGGCAAGGCCCCGGTCCACCCCAACGACCATGTCAACATGAGCCAGTCGTCGAACGACAGCTTCCCGACCGCGCTCCACGTCGCCGCCGCGCTCGCCGCGACCGAACAGCTGCTGCCCGCGCTCCAGCGGCTCGAGGACGCGCTGCTCGCCAAGGCCGAGGCGTGGCACGACATCGTCAAGATCGGCCGCACCCACTTGCAGGACGCGACCCCGCTGACCCTCGGCGACGAATTCTCCGGCTATTATGCCCAGATCCGCGCCTGCCGCATCCGCATCGCGCCGCTCGTCGAGCATGGCCTCGCCAAGCTCGCGCAGGGCGGCACCGCGGTCGGCACCGGGCTCAACGCCCCGCTTGGCTTCGGCGAGGCGTTCGCGCGCGAGATGTCCGCGCTGACCGGCTTCGCCTTCGAGACCGCGCCCAACAAATATGAGGCGCTGGCGAGCCACGACACGCTCGTCGATTTCTCAGGGCGCCTCAACACGCTCGCCGTTTCGCTGAGCAAGATCGCCAACGACATCCGCCTGCTCGGCAGCGGCCCGCGCTGCGGCTTGGGCGAGCTCAGCCTGCCCGAGAACGAGCCTGGCAGCTCGATCATGCCGGGCAAGGTCAACCCGACCCAGTGCGAAATGCTGACGATGGTCGCCGCGCAGGTGATCGGCAATCACGCCGCGATCACCGTCGGCGGCTTGCAGGGCCATATGGAGCTCAACGTGTTCAAGCCGCTGATCGGGGCCGCCGTGCTGCGCTCGATCGACCTGCTCGCGACGGCCATGACCAGCTTCGTCGAGCGCTGCATCGACGGGCTCGAGCCCAACCGCGAGCATATCGAGGCGCTGCTCGACCGCTCGCTGATGCTCGTCACCGCGCTCGCCCCCGAGATCGGCTACGACAATGCCGCCAAGATCGCCAAGCACGCCCACCACGAGGGGCTGTCGCTGAAAGAAGCCGGCCTCGCGCTCGGCCTGGTCGACGAAGCGACGTTCGACCGCGTGGTGATTCCGGAGGCGATGCTGGGGCGGTGAGTTTATCGAAACCGTTCGTCCTGAGTAGCCATCGAGCTTGTCGAAATGGCGTATCGAAGGACTTGGCTGGATGGTCCTTCGATACGGGGCTTCGACAGGCTCAGCCCCTACTCAGAACGAACGGAAGGGATTTGGATCCCCATCCGCATCCATCACCCCTGATCGTCACCCTCCCGCGGTGGAAAGGGTGAGGGCGGGCGCTCAATCCGAATCCGTCGCTCTCGCCAGCCGCGCCTTCGCCTTCTCTTCAGCCGCTTTCCTGTCGCGATTGGCGTACAGCAAGGCCGCGACCAGCCCGGCCGAGCCGATCCCCATCGCGACACCGACCTTGGTCCATTGCGCCGCCGTCATCCCCGCGACGTTCTGGTCGTCCTTGGCAGGCCGCTTGCGACCGCCACCTGATGTTTCGGCCATTCTGTCCTCCGCTGATCTACCGTGCCAACGCGCCGCCCCCGCGCCGGGTTCACTTGGCCGGCGCGTCGAGCGTTGCGATCGTCGCGATCGACGCCGGCATGTCCGCCGACTTCGCCGCGACCGCCTCGACCGCGCGCATCACCCTGAGCAGGTTGCCGCCGGCGAGCTTGGCGAGATCGGCGTCGCTCCAGCCGCGCCGGATCAGCTCGGCGATCAGGTTCGGAAAATCCTGTACCCCGGCGAGCCCCTGCGGCGTGTTGGGGATCCCGTCGAAGTCCGATCCGATCCCGACATGGTCGTGGCCGGCGATCTTGACGATATGCTCGATATGGTCGGCGATCTGCGCGACCGTCACGGCCGGCATGGGGTGCGCCGCCTCCCACGCGGCGATCGCCGCCGCGGCGCGCTCGGGCTGGCCGATGTACATCCCGCCGAACGGCGGCGCGTTGGTCCGCGCCACCTCCGCCGCGCGGTCGGCGTTCCAGCGCATCGCCTCGGCCGAGGCGTAGGCCGGGTAGAAATTGGCCATCACCACCCCGCCGTTGGCCTTGACCAGCGCGAGCACGTCGTCGGGCACGTTGCGCGGATGATCGACCACGCCGCGCGCGCCCGAATGCGAGAAGATCACCGGCGCGCGCGAAACGCCGAGCGCCGCCTTCATCGTCTCGGGCGAGACATGGGCGAGATCGACCATCATCCCGATCCGGTTCATCTCGAGCACCACCGCCTGGCCGAACGGCGTCAGCCCGTGGTGCACCGGATCGGCCGTCGCCGAATCGGCCCAGTCGTTGGCGATCGCATGCGTCAGCGTCATGTAGCGTGCGCCGAGCGCGTAATATTGCCGCAGCGCCGCGAGCGAATTGCCGATCTGGTGCCCGCCCTCGACCCCGATCAGCGAGGCGATCCGCTTTGCCTTGTGGATGCGCACGATGTCGGCGGCGGTCGACGCCAGCTCGAGATCGCGCGGATGGCGGCGGACCATCTCATGGACAATGTCGATCTGCTCGATCGTGGTCTTGATCGCCTCGGCGCCGGTCGTCGCCGCCGGGATCCACACCGACCAGAATTGCGCGCCCATATGCCCCGCGCGCATCCGCGCGATATCGGTGTCGAGCGGCGGCACGAGCTTGTCGGTCCCCGCCGCGATGTCGGGGTAGCCGGCGCGCGGATCGAACGCCTTGCGCAGCTCCCACGGCAGATCGTTGTGCCCGTCGATCAGCGGCGTCGCCGCCAGGATCCGCTCGATCCGCCGCGCGGTCGCGGCATCGGGCGCAGCCGCCGCCGGCGCGGCCAGCAACGCGACTCCGCAAAGCAGGGCAATCATCCGCATGGCCGACCTCCGCGCGCCATTCATGGGCCGCGCGGCGCGCGCTGTCGAGCGCCCACGGAACTCTGTCGGCGCTGGGGCGTCCTGTCTGCGAACCCAGCGGAAGGCATATCCATGATCGGCAAGATTATCGGCGCATTGGTCGGCGGCGCACTCGATCGGCGCGACGGCGACAGCGGGATCAAGGGCGCGGCGATCGGCGCCGTCACGGTCGGCGTCGTGCGCCGTCTGGCGCCGGTCGCGCTGCTGCTCGGCGGCGCCTATGTCGCCAAGAAGCTGGTCGATCAGGCGCGCGGCAGGACAGCCGACGAGGGCTGACCGCGCAAAACGCGTTGCGTATCGGGAGAATGATCGTGAAGCGGATGACCGTCATTCTCGCCGTGGCTCTCGCGGCATGCAGCGCGCAATCGCCTGCTGACAAGCAGGCCGACGCGATCAAGGATCAGGCGCACAGCCAGGCGGAGCTGATCACGCAGCGCGCGGACGATGAGGCGGCCGGGCTGCTCAACAGCTCCGCCGCGCTGGGCAATCAGGCCAAGCAGGTCGGCGGCTTCACCGGCGATCGGCTCCAGGAGCAATCCGATTCGCTGCGCCGCCAGGCGGAGATCGTTAAGCGGCAGGGTCGCGCGCAGGCCGACGCGATCGAAACGCAGGCCGAGGGCCAGGCAAAGGCGATCCGCAGCCAATAGGATCGACGCCGCCCGCCGGAACAGGACGGATTGACGGACCCGGCGACGCGCCGCAGAAGCGGCCATGCCCCAGCAGATCGGATTGGCCCGGCGCGGCCTGCTGTTCGTCTTGTCGTCGCCATCGGGCGCGGGCAAGTCGACCATCGCGCGGATGCTGCTTGCCGCCGAGCATGAGATCGAGATGTCGGTCTCGGTCACCACGCGCCCGATGCGCCCGGGCGAAGTCGACGGGGTCGACTATCATTTCGTCGGGGTCGAGCGGTTCAAGGAATTGGCCGCCGCCGGCGAATTCCTCGAATGGGCGCACGTCTTCGGCAACCGCTACGGCACGCCGCGCGCGCCGGTCGCCGACATGCTCGAGCGCGGGGTCGACATCCTGTTCGACGTCGATTGGCAGGGCGCGCAGCAGATCTACCAGACCGGCGCGGACGTCGTGCGCGTGTTCGTCCTGCCGCCGTCGCTCGACGAGCTCGAGCGCCGCCTGGTCTCGCGCGGCGCGGACGATCCGGAAGTGATCGCCCAGCGCATGGCGCGCGCCGCAGCCGAGATCAGCCACTGGGACGGCTACGACTATGTCCTGATCAACGACGAGGTGGAGCGCTGCTTCGCCCAGGTGCGCACGATCCTCCACGCCGAGCGGCTCGCGCGCAAGCGCCAGACCGGGCTGATCGGCTTTGCGCGCAGCCTGATCGGATAGTCGAAGCGGTCGTTTTCCGCGCATTGCCCCTTGGTCCATTCTCCCTTAAGGCGGAACCACCGTTGTCCGTCGACGATTCCACGATCGATCACACAGCCATTATGGGAGGGAATATTATGGCCGAAGCAAAGAAGCCCGCTGCCAAGAAGACCGATGGCCTCAGCCGCCCGATGCAGCCCTCGGGCGATCTCGGCGCGATCGTCGGCAGCGCCCCGCTCGCGCGCAGCGCCGTCGTCAGCAAGATGTGGGAATATATCAAGAAGAACAATCTGCAGAACCCGGCGAACAAGCGCGAGATCCTCGCCGACGCCAAGCTCGAGAAGATCTTCGGCAAGAAGGCCGTGTCGATGTTCGAGATGAACAAGCACATCTCCGGCCATCTGAAATAGGCTTCTCCTTCAGATATCCACAAACCGTTCGGGCTGAGCCTGTCGAAGCCCTCTCCTTCTTCGACGCAAGAAGGAGCACTTCGACAAGCTCAGTGCGAACGGACGTGGCTCACCGCGATCACTCCCACAGCCGCTCGACCAGTCCCGCCCCGGGATAAGCCACCAGCATGTCGGTCCCCTCGCCCAGCGTGAGCGCGACCGGCGCGTCGACCAGCCACACCCCGCCCGCCGCGAGCGCGCCGCCGTCGACCGTCCCGCCCGCCGCCATCGGCACCAGCCACACCGGCCGGCCCTCCGCCGGGCTCAGCCGCCCGTCGCCCGCGCCGGTCCACCGCACGAGCACGAACGCCGGCCCGTCGGCGAGCACCAGCCGCCCCGGCGCCGCCTCGCGCGGGAAATGCGTCGCGACATAAGGCACCGGATCGGACACCGCGATCCCGGCGTCGAGATGCAGCTCGCGGTCGCTGCCGTAATCGTACAAGCGATAGGTCAAATCGACGTTCTGCTGCACCTCGATCAGCGTCAGCCCCGGCCCGATCGCATGCACCGTCCCCGCCGGCGAATAATAGAAGTCGTTGGCCTTGACCGCCTTCCAGTCGACCTTGTCCTCGATCGACCCGTCGAGCGCGGATTCGCGCAGCTCCTGGCGGCTCATCGGCTGGAGCGTGCCGATCGCGATCGTCGCATGCGGCTCGGCGGCGAGGATCACCCAGGCCTCGTCCTTGCCGCGCTCATAGCCTGCGGCCCGCGCCTGGGCGTCGTCGGGGTGGACCTGGACCGACAATTTGTCGCTGGTGAACAGATATTTGACGAGCAGCTCGGGATCGCCGCCGCCCGGCCGCTCGAACCAGATCTCGCCGACCGGCTCGGCCTCCGGCGCGACCTCGCCGAACCCGGGCCACAGCGCGCCGCGCCGCCCCCAAGGCTTCTCGACGCGCTTGGTCTCGAGGCGGACGGCGGGCATAAGCGGCTCCCAAAATCGGCGTTGCCACGCCCTATGCCCTCGAACGATGAGACTGGCGATGCGTTTCCTTCGCCTGGTCAAGTTTCTCCTCGCGCTCGCGCTGATCGCCGTCGCGCTGCTGGCGATGCTGCTGCTCGCCCGCGCGCGGCCGCAGGATCTGCCGTGGACCGCGCTCGATCTCGGCCAGCCGATCGGCCTGTTGACCGGGCGCAAGCTCGCCGCGCTGACCGGCGACGCCGCGCAGTGCCGCGCTCTCCTCGATCGCGCCGGCGTGCGCTATACCGCTCTCCCCCCGCGCCACGCCGGCCCGCGCTGCGGCTATGACGACGGCGTGCGCTTCACGCCCGGCGGATCGCGCGCGATCGCTTACGCTCCAGCCGGCCTCGGCACCTCCTGCGCGGTCGCCGCCGCGCTCGCCCTATGGGAATGGGAGGTCGTCCAGCCCGCCGCGCTGCGCCGGTTCGGCCGGCCGGTGACGCGCATCGACCATTACGGCAGCTACAGCTGCCGCCCGGTCTACGGCCGCGCCGGCGCCGCGATGAGCGAGCATGCCACCGCCGACGCGATCGACATCGCCGGCTTCCGCTTCGCCGACGGCGAACGCATCACCGTCGCGCGCGACTGGCGCGGCACCGGCCCCGAGGCGGCCCTCCTGCACGAGGTCCGCGACGGCGCCTGCCGCCTGTTCGCGACGACGCTTTCGCCCGATTACAATGCCGCCCACCGCGATCACCTCCACCTCGACCAGGCCGAGCGCGGCGCGATAGGGTGGCGGGGGTGCCGTTAGAGCGATCGAGGCAAGGTGAGCCATCTCCTTACCGTTCGGGCTGAGCCTGTCGAAGCCTTCCTTTCTATCCGGTCCTTCGACGAGCGCAGGGCGACCGGGGATGGGGATCGGCCGAAACGCCTCGACGCTCAGTTCGCCAGCTTCGGCTCGACCTTCTCGACCCACTCGGGGAAGAAGCACGGCTCGCGGTTCGACCAGCCCGGCGCGGTCGCCGCGGCCTCGCTGATCGATTGCAGCAGCAGCCGCCGCTTCTCGGGGTGGAGGTGCGGCAGCGCCGCCGCCGCGCAGAACGCGCCGGGCAGCCACGGGCGCACGTTCGCACCGACCAGCCGCTCGTAGAGGAAGCGGTAGGCGCCGAAGCCCGACAGCCGATCCTGCCCCAGATCGAACGCGGTCATCGTCACCAGCGGTGCCAGGAACGGCTCGATCGCGTCGAGCCCGCTGTCGTCGGGAACGGCGTCGCGGACCTGGTCGAGCCGCGCATAGACGCGCGACTGGGCGCGGATGCTGGCGGATTCGACCACGTCGCGCGACCATCGCGCCAGCGCATCCTCGCGTTCGAGCCCGATGTCGAGCGAGCGGCGGATGTAGCGTTGGGTGCCCGCGGGAAAGCCCGCGAATTCCTTCATTTCGGCGAGCGTCATCGCGCCGTCCGCGGGTCTCATCTGCGTGCTCATGCCACACCCCCACTCATCGAACCGATATTGATGATGCACCCGATTTGGTTACTCGCGCCTTAACCTCTCCGCACTCTTCCCCGAACGGAGCATATCGGATTCCGCAATGCAACATGGATTTTCGGGCGCGCTCGAACGAGGCGCCGATCGTGTCGCAACGATCACAAGGTTCGCAACGCTCCCCCGACGGCAGGACCCCAGTCCGGGCCCCGCCTTCGCGGGAGCACAACGTCGCGGGTAGCGGACGGACTGCCGAAATTATTCGCCGGTGCGCTTGGCCTCGGCGGCGGGATCGTAACCCGAGGACGGCGCCGGATCCTTGCCTTTGCCCGGCTGGGTGTTCGACGGCGCGTCCGAGGTCGGAAAGCTCTCATCGAGCGCCACGTCGAGCTTGGCGTTGTCGTCGGAAGGATTGCGCGCCAGGCCGGCATGATCGGTGGAATCGATCGCAGTGCGCACATGGGTCATCTCGTGTGTACCCTGCTCGTGCGAGGGGGTCACCGCCGGATCGATCGGCTTGCGGTTGATGCTGTTCTTCTGCTGCACGTCCATCGTCATCCTCCTGTCTTTCCTGAACGACCAAGCCGCAGCGACGTTCCGGCCTTGCCGCGTCACTTCGTGCGTGAACGCGGCAAGGTCATCGAGCACCGGCGCTTTGCGGCGAAACGGCTTGGCGAGCGCGGTGACGATCCCGACATGGCCGACCTTCGGATAACGGCGCAGCGTCACCATGACCCCGGCGGCGGTCAGCTTCGCCGCCAGCGCCTCGCTGTTGCGCGGCAGCACGGTGCGATCCTCGGCGCCGAACGCGAGCAGCGCCGGCGGGCTGCCCGCGCCGGCGAAGGCGATCGGCTGGGTCGCCGCGACATCGCGCACCCCGGCGAAGGCGGCGCGCGTGATCGGCCCGTCGTCGAGCGAGAAGTCGTACGGCCCCGCCAGCCCGGCGAAGCCGCGCACCGCCGCGCGGTCGCTCCCCAGGAAATGCGGATCGAGCGCCAGCAGCGCCGCATTGTACGCCCCCGCCGAATGGCCGGCGAGGACGATCCGGTCGGGATCGCCGCCCTGCTCGGCGACATGCGCGCGCACCCAGCGCACCGCCGCCGCGCCGTCCTCGACGAACGCGGGAAAGCGCACCTGCGGCACCAGCCGATAGTCGGGGATCACCGCGACGAACCCGCGCGCCGCCAGCGCCCGCCCGAGGAACGCATAGCCCCCGCGCGCGCCCGAGCTCCACGACCCGCCGTAGATGAACACGATCACCGGCAGCGGCGTGCTCCCGCCCCGCCGCGGCGCATAGACATCGAGCCGCTGGCGCGGATCGCCGCCATAGGCGATCCCCTGCGCAACGCGGACCGCGCCGCCGTCCTTCGGCACCAGGGCGTTGAACGTCGTCAGCGGCGAGCAGGCGGCGAGCAGCGCGAAGGCGGCGGTGGAAAATGAGGAGCGCATCATACTTCCATCGTCATCCCCGCGCAGGCGGGGATCCATAACCTCTGAAGCTCCCAATTTGCGCGCTTCGGAGAATATGGATTCCCGCCTTCGCGGGAATGACGGGCAGTGGTGAAGCGATCGCCATCAATCCACCCGCGCGACGCTGACCGTCTGCCGGTTGAGCGTCGCGCTGCCGAAGATCGTCATGAAGCTGATGTCGGTCGCGTCGCGCCCCACCGCGATCCGCGCCAGGCCCTCGAGCGGCGCCAGCTTGGTCGCGTCGACCAGGTGCCAGCCGTCCTCGAGCCACACCTCGACCACCGCGTGGAAATCGGGCGGCTGGAGGTCGAGCGCATAGGCCGAGACCATCCGCGCCGGCACGCCTGCGGCGCGCGCGAACGCGATCAGCAGATGCGCGAAATCGCGGCATACGCCCTGGCGCGTGACGAACGTGTCGACCGCGCTGGTATTGCCGTCGCTCGTGCCGCAGCGATAATCGACATGCTGGTGGATCCAGTCGGCCATCGCCAGGATCTTGTCGCCGCCGACCTGCGCGCCGAACTCGCGCTGGACGAACGCCTCGAACTTGTCCGACTGGCAGTAGCGGCTCGCCCACAGATAGGGCACGACCAGCGCCGGCAGCGCGTGGCGCGGCGCGGCGGTCCGCCCGACCACCGTCGGATCGTGCCGCGCGACGTCGACGGTCGCCTGATAGGTCGCGAGGAAATGATTCTCGGCGCGCATCCAGGTGCGCCGGCCCAGGCTCTCCTCGCCCGGCACCGGATACATCGGCCCGACGCCCGCCACGGTCAGCGTGTCGGCGACGATCTGCTGGTCGTGCATCATGATCACCTCGACCGCGAGCAGCACGTCGGCCGGATGCGCCATCGTATAGTCGAGCATGACGTCGATCTTGAGCCGCACCGGCGTTCCCCCTTGTTGAGCGGTTTGAAGTCGGGTTGATGCCCATCCCTCCAACCGTTCGCCCTGAGCCTGTCGAAGGGCTCTCCTTTTCCGCCAGCAGAAGAAGAGGGCTTCGGCAAGCTCAGCCCGAACGGAACAAGGAATAGCTTGCCTGACTCAAGCTAGCTCTCGCCTATCCGAACCGTCCGACCGACACCCGGTTCCCGCCTTGGCAGCGTCATGTCCAGAAGATAAGCACGCGAGCGCTCAACAGGAGATATGCATGGATCGGTCCGGAGCAAGCCTGCTGCCGTTCGACGGCACGCTGCCCCGGGTCGCGGCGAGCGCGTTCGTCGCGCCGGGCGCGCGGCTGATCGGCGCGGTGACGCTCGGCGAGGACGCCAGCGTCTGGTACAATTGCGTGCTGCGCGGCGACGACAATCCGATCACCGTCGGCGCGCGCACCAACATCCAGGACGGCACCGTGATCCACATCGACGGCCGCACTTACCCGACCGAGATCGGCGCCGATTGCCTGATCGGCCATCTCGCGATGGTCCATGGCTGCAAGCTCCACGACGGCGCGTTCGTCGGCCTCGGGTCGATCGTGATGGACGGCTGCGAGATCGAGTCGGGCGGGATGCTCGCCGCCGGCGCGCTGCTCACGCCGGGCAAACGCATCGGCGCGGGCCAGCTGTGGACCGGCCGCCCCGCGCGCTACCTGCGCGATCTCAGCGAGGAGGAGCGCTCCGGAAACCGCGCCGGCGTCGCGCATTATGTCGCGCTCGCGCGCCGGCATGCGGCATCGCTCGCTGGCAACTGAGCGCACGGGCCCTATATCCGTGGCGGGCGGCGTCGCGGCCGCTTGCCCGACGCGAACAAATCTGGAACACCATAACTTATGCTGAGCCACATAAGCGTCCGCGGCGCGCGCGAGCACAATCTCAAGAACGTCGATGTCGACATCCCCCGCGACAAGCTCGTCGTGATCACCGGCCTGTCGGGCTCGGGCAAGTCGAGCCTCGCGTTCGACACGATCTACGCCGAGGGGCAGCGCCGCTACGTCGAGTCGCTCTCGGCCTATGCGCGCCAGTTCCTCGAGCTGATGCAGAAGCCCGACGTCGATCATATCGAGGGCCTCTCGCCGGCCATCTCGATCGAGCAGAAGACGACCAGCCGCAACCCGCGCTCGACCGTCGCCACCGTCACCGAGATCTACGATTACATGCGCCTGCTGTGGGCGCGCGTCGGCATCCCTTATTCCCCCGCCACCGGCGAGCCGATCAGCGCGCAGACCGTCTCCCAGATGGTCGACCGCGTGATGCAGCTGCCCGAGGGCACGCGCTTCTATCTGCTCGCCCCCGCGGTGCGCGGCCGCAAAGGCGAGTATAGGAAGGAGCTCGCCGAATGGCAGAAGGCCGGCTTCACCCGCGTGCGCATCGACGGCGAGATGCACGACATCGAGGCCGCCCCCGCGCTCGACAAGAAATACAAGCACGACATCGAGGTGGTGGTCGATCGCCTGGTCGTGCGCGACGGCCTCGCCACGCGCCTCGCCGACAGCTTCGAGACCGCGCTCAAGCTCGCCGAAGGGCTGGCGTATGTGGAATTGGCGGATGGACCAATTCCCGACGCTACCCCCACCGCCGTTCGCCCTGAGCTTGTCGAAGGGCCTTCCTTCTCTTCTTCCGCCGGGGAACAGGAGAGCCCTTCGACAAGCTCAGGGCGAACGGTTGGAG
>CAXTMX010000070.1:0-2208 GCA_964245585.1 uncultured Sphingomonadaceae bacterium
GACGAGGGCGGCGGCGGGGTGGACGCGATGTCGCCGCCCCCGCTCCCGCCGCCGCCGCACGCGCCGGCCAGCAGCGCGGGGGCGCAGAGCAGTGACGCGGCCAGATGACGCAGCGGTCCGGGAAAAGTCATGATTTCAGTCCCCTAGATTGGCTTGATACAGCCTTGTGCCGTTTTGAACCAGGGATGTTGCAGGAAGGTTAACGAACTTCCCAGCGATCGCGTCGGTTGCCGTCTGGCCCCAGACCAGAGAGCCTGGTTCGCGCCGTTGCGGCAGCGCAAAGCGCTTCCACCTCGGACGATCAGGCTCTAGGGCGCGGCGATGCTCGCCGCGTTGCGCCATATCGACAGCTGGATCTTCGATCTCGACAACACGCTCTATCCCGCGCGCACCGATCTGTTCGGCCAGATCGACGTGCGCATGGGCGAATATATCGCGCGGCTGCTCGCCTGTGACCCGATCGAGGCGCGGCGCGTGCAGAAACAGTTCTTCCATTCGCACGGCACGACGCTGTCGGGGCTGATGGAGCGGCATGGCGTCGCGCCGTCCGATTTCCTCGATTATGTCCACGACATCGATCTGTCGGTGGTGAGCGAGGACCGGCGGCTGGTCGCGGCGGTCGCGGCGCTGCCCGGACGCAAGCTCGTCTTCACCAACGGCGACGAAGCCTATGCGCGCCGCGTGCTCGAGCGGATCGGACTGTCAGCGAGCTTCGAGGCGGTCCACGACATCCATGCGTGCGGCTATCTGCCCAAGCCCAATCCGGCGAGCTATGCCGCGCTGTGCGATCGCCTCGCGATCGATCCGGCGCGCGCCTTGTTCGCCGAGGACATGGCGCGCAACCTCAAGCCGGCCAAGGCGCTCGGCATGACGACCTTGTGGATCGATAACGGATCGGAGCGGGGCGCCGACGACGCCGACGACGCCTTCATCGATTATCGCACAGATGATTTGAGCGAATGGCTCGGCGCATTGACGGGAGTGACGGCGCAATGAACGATCTGGCGGGCGTGATCGAGCGGGCCTGGGATGCGCGCGAGGGCATCGGCTTCGACACCAGGGGCGAGGTGCGCGACGCGGTCGAGCGCGCGCTTGCGCTGCTCGACGCGGGCGAGGTGCGCGTCGCGGAGAAAGTCGACGGCGCGTGGCGGGTCAACCAGTGGCTCAAGCAGGCGGTGCTGCTGTCGTTCCGGCTGACCGACATGGCGCTGATCGAAGGCGGGCCGGGCGGCGCGCGCTGGTGGGACAAGGTGCCCTCGAAATTCGCGGGCTGGGGCGAAGCCGAGTTCCGCGCCGCGGGCTTCCGCGCGGTGCCCGGAGCGATCGTGCGGCGCGGCGCTTATGTGGCAAAGAACGTCGTGCTGATGCCGAGCTTCGTCAACCTGGGCGCTTATGTCGGCGAAGGATCGATGGTCGACGCCTGGGCGACGGTCGGCAGCTGCGCGCAGATCGGCAAGAACGTCCACCTGTCGGGCGGGGTCGGGATCGGCGGGGTGCTCGAGCCGCTCCAGGCCGGCCCGGTGGTGATCGAGGACGATTGCTTCATCGGCGCGCGCTCGGAGGTGGTCGAGGGCGTGATCGTCGAGCAGGGCGCGGTGCTCGCGATGGGCGTCTTCCTGAGCTCGACCAGCAGGATCGTCGACCGCGCTACCGGCGAGATCTTCGTCGGGCGCGTGCCGGCTTACTCGGTGGTGGTGCCCGGCGCGCTCCCGGGCAAGCCGCTGCCCGACGGCAGTCCGGGGCCGAGCCTCGCCTGCGCGGTGATCGTGAAGCGCGTCGACGCGCAGACCCGCGCCAAGACCGCGGTCAACGAGCTGCTGCGCGACTGAGGAAGATTCATATTACACCGTTCGTCCTGAGTAGGCATTGAGCGAAGTCGAAATGCCGTATCGAAGGACCGTCCTTCGATACGAAGCTTCGACAGGCTCAGCCTCTACTCAGGACGAACGGTGAGTTTTAGTCGAGCGGAATGAGCCGCGCCCAGATCGGCAGATGGTCGCTCGCGCGGCTCGCCTTGGCCGAATGATGCACCCCGCTCGACACCAATCGCAGGTCGGGCGTATGGATGATGCGGTCGAGCGCGGCGACCGGCCGGCGGCTGTGGTAGCTGCGCCCGGTCGGCGCGATGCGGTGGTGGTGCATGAAGTCGCGCAGGCAGCCGCCGCGGCGCGACCATTCGTTGAGATCGCCCATAAGCACCGTCGGCAG
>CAXTMX010000070.1:2218-3140 GCA_964245585.1 uncultured Sphingomonadaceae bacterium
GCGCAGGTCCATGCCCCCGATCCGGATGTCGGCGAGCACCGCGCCGCGCGGCTCGATCGTCGGCAGCACCAGCGGCGCGCATTCGAGCACTTGCGCGCCTTTCCGCACGAGAATCGCATTGCCGTGCCAGCCGATCCCGCCGGGCCGGACGTCGAACGGCACCGCCTTCCACGGCGAATGATCGGCAAGCAGCTCGGGCGGCAGCGCGCTGAGCTTGGCGCCGAAGCGCCGGTCGGCCTCCTGCAGCGCGATGATGTCGGCGTCGACCTCGCGCAGCACCTCGATCGTCCGCTCGGGCCGGCGGCGCCGGTCGGTGCCGATCGCCTTGCGGATATTGTAGCTGGCGACGGTGATCATACGCCCGGCGGGTTGAGCGCGCCGTCGATCAGGGTCCTCGCCCGCTCGCCGGACCAGTCCATCGTTTTTTTTTTTATTGATTGGTCGATGACCGTGTTGTAGTATATGATTTTCGTCGGCAGCGTGTCGGTCTTGAGCGGCTCCATCAGCACGTGCTCTTTGTCGAGATAGGGCTGGAGGTGCGTAAAGCCGGCCTTGGCGAAATAAGGATCGACCGCGTGTTTGCCGCCATCATCCTGGCTGACGACGATCAGCTGGAAGCGGCTGGCCTCGCGCCCGGCGAGCGCATCGAGCGTCGGCATCTCCTTGACGCATGGCCCGCACCAGGTCGCCCACAGATTGACCAGCAGCGGCCGGCCGCGAAAAGCCGTCAGCGTCGCCGGGCCGCCGTCGGGGCCGAGGAACGGGATCGCCGGCATCGCGCGGCCCTGCCCGCCGATCAGGGGGCCTACCCGCCGCTGGCGGTGGCCTTGGCCGACGCCCTGACCGCCCAGGGCATCGCGGTGACGCGCTCGCGCGAGATCGACCGCTACCTGGCGACGTACGACCTGGTCCACCTCCTGGC
>CAXTMX010000070.1:3150-4816 GCA_964245585.1 uncultured Sphingomonadaceae bacterium
TCGACCCGCCCGATCGCTTCGGGCGCTTCCGCAGACGTCTGTGCCTCGGCTTGCGGCTGCAGAGGCTTTTGCTTATCGCAGCCGCCCAGCAGGGCCAGCGCAACGAGCGCGGGGAGACAGACGATCAGCAGGCGCACGACAGGCTCCAATGCGATGTGGGGCGGGCGCTTCGCCGAAGGGCCCGCCGCGGTCATGCGCGAGATAAACGCCTCGCTGCCGTTCGACAAACGATTGTGGCGGCAGGACCTCGCCGGATCGCACGCGCATGTCGCGATGCTCGGGCGCCAGGGCGTGATCTCGACCGGTGACGCCGCCGCGATCGCCGCCGGGCTCGACGCGATCGGCCGTGAATTTGAAACCGATGGCGTGCCCGGCGATCTCGCGCTCGAGGACATCCACATGGCGGTCGAGAGCCGCCTGGCCGAACTGATCGGCCCGGTCGCCGGCAGGCTGCACACCGCGCGCTCGCGCAACGACCAGGTCGCGACCGACTTCCGCCTGTGGGTGCGCGACGCGATCGACGCGGTCGACGCCGGTCTCGCCGCGTTCCAGCGCGCCCTGGTGACGCGCGCCGACGAGCATGCCGACAGCGTGATGCCCGGCTTCACCCACCTCCAGGCGGCGCAGCCGGTCACGCTCGGCCACCATCTGCTCGCTTATTACGAGATGGCGCGGCGCGATCGCTCGCGCTTCGCCGATGCGCGCGCGCGGCTCAACGAATGCCCGCTCGGATCGGCCGCGTTGGCCGGCACCGGCTTCCCGATCGATCGCGGCGCGACGGCCACGGCGCTCGGCTTCGACCGGCCGACCGCCAATTCGCTCGACGCGGTGTCGGACCGCGATTTCGCGCTCGATTATCTGAGCGCCGCGTGCCAAGCCGCGCTGCACCTGTCGCGCCTCGCCGAGGAGATCATCCTGTGGGCGAGCCAGCCGTTCGGCTTCATCGCGCTGCCCGACGCCTATTCGACCGGATCGTCGATCATGCCGCAGAAGCGCAATCCCGACGCGGCCGAGCTGGTGCGCGGCCATTGCGGGCGGATCGTCGGCTGCCTGATCGCGCTGACGGTGACGATGAAGGGCCTGCCGCTCGCCTATTCGAAGGACATGCAGGACGACAAGCCGCCGGTGTTCGAGGCGCACGACCTGCTCGCTTTGTCGCTCGCGGCGATGACCGGGATGGTCGAGACGTTGACCTTCCGGCCGGAGCGGATGCGCGCCGCCGCCGAGGCCGGCTTCGCCACCGCGACCGACCTCGCCGACTGGCTGGTGCGCGCGGCCGACGTGCCGTTCCGCGAGGCGCACCACATCACCGGCGCCGCGGTCAAGGCGGCGGAGGAGGCCGGCGTCGGCCTGTCCGCGCGGCCGCTCGATCGGCTCCAGGCGATCGATGCGCGGATCGACGCGCGCGTGTTCGGCGCGCTGTCGGTCGACGCGTCGGTGGCGAGCCGGGCGAGCTATGGCGGCACCGCGCCCGATCGGGTGCGCGCCGCGATCGCCGTCGCGCGGCAGCGGCTGGAGCAGGAGGGATGAAGCGCGCGCTCGCGATCGTCGCGGCGGCGGCGGCGCTCGGCGGCTGCGGCCAGCGCTCGACGCTGCGGCCGGCCGAGGGCCATGCGCTGCCGCCCCAGGCGGCCAGCGCGCCGCGCGCGGCGACCGTGGACGAACT
>CAXTMX010000070.1:4826-13288 GCA_964245585.1 uncultured Sphingomonadaceae bacterium
ACAGCTTGCGGGCCTGGTCCAGCTCACCGATCTCGACCAGGGCGGACACCAGCCCGAACACCGCGGCGGCGAGGGCCGCCCCGAAGCCGAGTAGCCGCATCCCCCCCGGCGTGCCCTCGAGGGTCCCGGCCAGCGCGCCGCGCGCGGGGACAGTCGAGGAGCTGCTCGCTCCGCCGACCCAGACGCGCCCCGAGCGGCGCGACGACGTGCTCAACCGTTCCGGACCACGGCCCGACGACCGCTTCGACCTCCCGCCGCCGGGCTGATCCGCGGGCATGGACCATTTCCACCTGATCGACGGCGCGATGCACGCCGAGGAGGTTCCGCTCGCGCTGATCGCCGAGCAGGCCGGCACGCCGACCTATGTCTATTCGACCGCGACGATCGCGCGCCACGTCCGCGTGTTCCGCGAGGCGCTCGAGGGCGTCGAATCGGGCCCGCTCGGCCCGCTGGTCGCGTTCGCGGTCAAGGCCAATCCCAACGCCGCGGTGCTCGCGACGCTCGCGCGGCTCGGCATCGGCGCCGACGTCGTTTCCGGCGGCGAGCTGCGCCGCGCGCTCGCGACCGGAATCCCGCCCGAGAAGATCATCTTCTCCGGCGTCGGCAAGACCGCCGAGGAGATGGCGCTGGGGCTCGATTCCGGGATCGGCCAGTTCAACCTCGAGTCGGAGGAAGAGGCGGAGATGCTTGGCCAGGTCGCCGCGGCGCGCGGCGTCGTCGCCCCGGTCGCCTATCGCATCAATCCCGACGTCGACGCCGGCACCCACGCCAAGATTTCGACCGGCAAGTCCGAGAACAAGTTCGGCATCGCCGTCGATCGCGCGCTCCAGGCCTATGCCCGCGCACGAGAGCTGCCCGCGCTCGATGTGCGCGGCGTCGCGGTCCATATCGGCAGCCAGCTGACCGATCTCGCGCCGTTCGAGGCGGCGTTCGGCCGGATCGGCGGGCTGATCGCCGAGCTGCGCGCGGCGGGCCACGCCATCACGATCGCCGATCTCGGCGGCGGGCTCGGCGTGCCTTACGATCCGGCGTTGCCGGTGCCGCCGAGCCCCGCGGCCTATGGCGCGATGGTCGCGCGCGCGACCAAGGGCTGGGACGTCCGCCTGAGCTTCGAGCCGGGGCGCGTGATCGTCGGCAATGCCGGCGTGCTGCTGACCCGCGTGATCCGCGTCAAGCAGGGTGCCGCCGCGCCGTTCGTGATCGTCGACGCGGCGATGAACGATCTGATGCGGCCGAGCCTGTACGACGCCTGGCACGACATCCGCGCGGTGTGCCCAAGCGGCGAGCGCTTCGTCGCCAACATCGTCGGCCCGGTGTGCGAGACCGGCGATACCTTCGCGATGGACCGCGAGATCGATCGCGTCGCGCCGGGCGATCTCGTCGCGCTGATGACCGCGGGCGCCTATGGCGCGACGATGGCCGGCACCTATAATTCGCGCGCGCTCGTCGCCGAGGCGCTGGTCGACGGCGCGAACTGGGCGGTGGTCCGCGCGCGCCCGCCGATCGAGGCGCTGCTCGCCGCCGACAGCCTCCCGCCGTGGCTGAACTGCGACAGGACTTAAAAGCCGGGATCCACGGGTCAACGTCCGCTCTCGTCTCCAGCGGTGCCGTATCCATGGATCCCGGCCTTCGCCGAGCTGCCGCTACCTTCCCAGCGCGAGCTTGGCGAACAGGCTGACGCTTTTCGGGGCCTCGCCGTACGCCCCGTCGAGCGCGCCGGGCTTGGCATAAGCGCTCGCCGCGGCACCCAGCGCCAGCGACAGATTTTTGCCGATCGGCAGGCTGTAGGCATAACCGAGGGTGAATTTGGCTACCCGGAAGCGCCGTCCGTGCAGCGGCGACGCCTCCTCGAACAATTCGTCGTTCTCGACCAGCTCGCCGCGGCCGAACACGGCGTGGCGATCCGTCACGTCCCAGCTCGCCTCGGCGAACCAGGCGTCGAGCGCCCCGCCCGGCTTGCGATCCTTGCGCGACCAGCCGGCCGTCGCCGCGAGCGTAGCGCCGGTATAGCCGACGCTCGCCGTCAGACGGGCCTCGTCCTCGTCGGGATGGAGCCGTTCGGGGCCGTGCAGCCGGCCGTAGGACAATTGCGCCGACCAGGCCGGCGCGGGGTTCCAGCTGCCGCGCACCGACCAGCTGTCGAGCCGCGGCGTCTCGATGTCCGAGCGTGCCTCGTCGGGCTCGCGCCCGTTGAACGCGCTCGCCTCGATCTGCCAGCGGGGCGTCGCGAGACCGGCGGTGACCACGCCGAAGGTGATATGGGTCGAATCGAACCAATGGTGCGTGATCGGCGCCTCGGGCAGGAACCGCGCCGAGCGGCGGTGCATGAACGCGCTAGGGCCGAGCGCCGGTTCGCCCGGCAGCCCTGCGTAGACGAACAGGCTGCCCGGGCCGATCTTGCCGTCGATCCGGCCGGACAGCTCCATGAACAGATCGTGCGGATGCTGCCGGTCGACCAGCGCCCGGCCGCCGGCCGTCTCCCCGGTGGCGAACAGATTGGGATAGCCCGAATCGCCCATCAGCGGATCGAGCGACAGCATCGCGCGGAGCTGCAGCCGGCTCGCCGTGCCGAGCGCGCGGCTGGCCTCGAGCATGCCCATCGATTCGACGAATGTCTTGGCATCGCCGCGCGGCCCGCCCTGATCGGTGAAGACGCCCCAGGCAAAACCGTGCGCCATCAGCATCCAGTCGCCGGCCGTCAGGTGCAGGCCATGCATCGGTTCGTTCGCGGGAAGGCGGCTGGTGCCGGAGCCGGTTCCCAAAGCTTCGGGAGCGGCACGGTCCATTCCGGCCATTCCGGCCATTCCGGCCATATCGTGAGTCTCCTGCGCGACGGCAGGCATGCAGGCGGCGGCGGACAAAGCCGCGCCGAGCAGAAATCTGGTCATGTTGCGAAATCCTGTCTGAGTCACATCAGCGGGAACACGCCCCGCGCGAGCGATCAGATGGCAGGACGGGGCGGCGGCGGATCGAAGCCTGGCCGCCATTGGGCATCGGAGCGGGCGACGAACGTCCGCGGCGCGGGCGCGTCCCAGGCGATCGGGCCGCTGGCGAGACGAGGCGTGTCGGGCACCGGCGTGGCGCAGCCGACACAGCGATGGCCCGATCGTTCGCACGGAAGCGCATCGCGCTTGTGCTGCGAATGATCGCCATGCGCCGCCGGCGCGCGCTGCGCCCCATGCGGCGGCGCCGCGCAGGCCTGCGCCGGCACGGCCGCGAAGGCCAGGAGCAATCCCGCCAGGATACGCGCGACGATCTGCACCATCGCGATGTAGAAAGCCTCGCGGCCCTTGGCAATCGACGCGATGGAGACGACAAGCGGACAGTGCATAGCCTGCCGATCTTCCTCCGCCTGAGCGGCCGCCCGGTGATCCTGGTCGGCCGGGGCGATACCGCCGACGCCAAGCGCCGCCTGCTCGAACGCGCCGGCGCGCGCATCGTCGACGAGACCGCCGAGGCGCGCATCGCGCTCGTCGCCTGCGAGGATCGCGCGGAAGCGCGCGCGGCGGCCGCGCGGCTCGGCGCGCGCGGCATCTTGGTCAACGTCGCCGACCAGCCCGAGCTGTGCGACTTCACCCTGCCGGCGATCGTCGACCGCGCGCCCGTACTGATCGCGATCGGCACCGGCGGCGCCTCGGCCGGGCTCGCCAAGGTGCTGCGCCAGCGGCTCGAGGCGCTGCTGCCGGCCTCGCTCGGCCGTCTCGCCGAAGCGCTCGGCGCGGCGCGCGGCGCGATCCGCGCAAGGTGGAGCGAAGCCGACGCGCGGCGCCGCGCGATCGATGCGGCGCTGGCCCCGGGCGGTCCGCTCGATCCTTTCGGCGCCGCCGGCGACGTCGCCGCCTGGCTCGCAGGCGCGGGCGCCGCGCGCGACGACCGGGTCGAGGCGATCCGCCTCGCCTCGCCCGATCCCGACGAGCTGACGCTGCGCGCCGCGCGCCTGCTCGGCAGCGCCGACCGCATCTATCATCGCGCCGACGTTCCCCCCGCGATCCTCGACCGCGCGCGCGCCGATGCGGCGCGGATCGCGTGCGACGCGCCGCCGTCGGCGCCGCCGCCCGGGCTGTCGATCGACCTGGCGATGGCGGCATGAACGGCAAGGGCTTCGTCATCGGTCCCGCCGGCGTCGACGAAGCCGGCATCGACCGCGCCGCGGCGGCGTTCGGCAAGGCGCCGATGGTCTGGGTCCACCTCGACGGGCGCGAGCCCGAATGCGTCGCCTGGCTCCAGGCGCAGCCCGATATCCCCCACGGCATCATCCCCGCGCTGACCGCGATCGAGACGCGGCCGCGTTGCGAGCCGTTCGACGAAGGCGCGCTGCTCAACATGCGCGGGCTCGGCGAGGCGGAGAACGAACCCGGCGATCCGCTCGTCTCGATCCGCTTGTGGGCCGAGAAGGGCCGGGTGATCTCGGTCAGCTTCCGCCGGATGATCGCGATCGATGCGGTGTGCAAGGGCGTGCACGCCGGCCGCATCGTCGATCCGGGCGACCTGATCTCGGCGCTGGCGGTCGCGATCACCGAGGAGCTCGATCCCGACGTCGCCGCGCTCGGCGACCTGCTCGACGATTGCGAGACGACGCTTGCGCCGAGCCGCAGCTTCGCGATGCGCCAGGCGATCGGCCGCGCGCGCGGCAAGGCGATCGGCTATCGCCGCTTCGTCGCGCCGCAGCGCCAGGCGCTCGAGCGTGCCGCGGCGCTCGAGGTCGACTGGCTCGACGAGCTCGACCGCGTCCACCTGCGCGCCGCGGCGGACCGCTTCGCGCGGATGACCGAGGAGCTCGAGGCGGTGCGCGAGCGCGCCGCGCTGATGCACGAGCAGCTGACCGATCTGCGCGCCGAGCAGAACGACCAGCGCACCCTCGTGCTGGCGATCGTCGCTTTGATCTTCCTGCCTTTGACCTTCATCACCGGACTGCTCGGCATGAACGTCGACGGCATTCCCTATGCGCACGAGCCCTGGGCGTTCGGCGCGGTCGTGGCCTTCTGCGTGGTGATCGCGGGCGGCGTGGCGGCTTATTTCGTGCGCACGCATTGGTTCAGGGGTTGAACGGGCCTATCTAAGCGGGTGGATCGCGCGACGCCCTACATCAACCGCATCGGCGTCGCCACGCCCGGCCACGACGTCCACCGCGCGTTCATCGCCTGGGCGGCGGCGCGGCTCGACAGCGCGCGCGAGCGCGCCCTCTTCGCGCGAATGGCCGAGCGCGCCGGAATCGAGCGCCGCTGGTCGGTGCTGCCGCCGCTCCCCGACGGCGGATCGCCGGTCGACCCGGGCGGCTTCTACGCCGTCGATCCGCTGCCCTCGACCGCGGCGCGGATGGCGCTCTATGCCGAGGCCGCGCCGGCGCTCGCGCTCGAAGCGATCGCGGGATTGGGCGAGTTCGGCGCGATCAGCCATCTCGTCGTCGCCAGCTGCACCGGCTTCGTCGCGCCCGGCGTCGATCAGCTGATCGCGGCCGCGCTAGGGCTCGATCCCGGCGTCGAGCGCACATTGGTCGGCTTCATGGGCTGCTACGCCGCGGTCGCGGCGTTGCGCAGCGCTTATCACATCGTCCGCTCCGAGCCCGAGGCGCGCGTGCTCGTGGTGGCGGTCGAGACATCGACGCTCCATCTCCAGCCGAGCGCCACGATCGAGCCGCTGCTGTCGATGCTGCTGTTCGGCGACGGCGCCGGCGCCGCGCTGGTCACCGCCGAACCGACCGGCTTCGCGATCGCGCGGCCGTTCGCCGCCGCGCTGCCCGACTCCGCCGAGCTGATCCGCTGGACGATCGGCGACCAGGGCTTCGCGATGCATTTGTCGGGCGCGGTGCCGGCGCGGATCGGCCAGGCGCTCGCCGATCCGGCGATGCGCGCACGGCTGACCGGCGGCGCGCCGGCCGATGCCTGGGCGGTCCACGCCGGCGGCCGCTCGATCCTCGACGCGGTCGAACAGAGCCTCGCGCTGCCGCCGCACGCGCTCGCCGCCTCGCGCGACGTGCTGCGCCGCAACGGCAACATGTCGTCGGCAACGCTGCTGTTCGTGCTCGCCCAGCTGCTCGACGACCCCGCGGTCCGCCGCGGCGTCGCGGTGGCGTTCGGCCCCGGCCTCGCCGCCGAGGGCTTCGATTTCGCCCGCGCGCGATGAGATCGCTCGCCGCCCGCGCGCTCGAGGACGAGCAGATGGACGCCGCCGATCTCGATCCGGCGATCTACCGGCGCGTCGTCACCGAGCTTGCTCAGGTCAATCGGGTGACGCTCGCGTCATGGCCGACGCTCGCCTTCGTCCGCCGCGCGCTCGGCGGCGCCAGGCGCTTCCGCCTGCTCGAGGTCGGTTTTGGCGACGGCGCGATGCTGCGCACGATCGCGCGCTGGGCGGACCAGCGCGGGCTTGCCGCCGAGCTCGTCGGCATCGATCTCAATCCCAAGAGCGCGGCGGTCGCGCGCGATGCAACGCCGGCCGGCCTGGCGATCGACTATCGCACCGGCGACTATGCCGCGCTCGCCGGCGGCGGCTTCGACCTGATCTTCTCGGGCCTGACCGTGCACCACATGACCCGCCCGCAGCAGCTCGCCTTCCTGCGCTTCATGGAGGCCGAGGCGGCGCGCGGCTGGCTGATCCACGATCTGCGCCGCAGCCGGTTCGCCTATCTCGCCTACCCGCTGCTGACCGCGCTCATGCGCTGGCATCGCATCATCCGCGAGGACGGGCAGCTGTCGATCGCGCGCTCCTATCGCCCCGAGGAATGGCCGCCGCTCCTCGCCGAAGCTGGGGTCGCCGATGCCCGCGTCTATCGCGCCTTCCCGTTCAAGCTGTGCGTCGAGCGGCTGCGCTGATCGTCGGCGGCGGGCCGGCCGGCTCGGCCGCGGCGATCGGGCTCGCGCGCCACGGCGTCGGGACGCTGTTGATCGAGCGCGACGCCACCCCGCGCGACGCGCTGTGCGGCGGTTTCCTGAGCTGGCGCACGCTGGCGACGCTCGAGCGGCTCGGCGTCGACGTCGCCGCGCTCGGTGCCCGCCCGATCGGGCGCGTCCGCGTGCTCGCGGGATCCCGTGCGATCGAGGCCACGCTGCCCGGCCGCGCGGTCGGGCTGTCGCGCCTCGCGCTCGATGCGGCGCTGCTGAGCCAAGCGGCGGCGTCCGGCGCGACGGTCGAGCGCGGCGTCGCCGCGCGCGCAGCGGAGGACGGGCAGGTCCGCCTCGACGACGACCGTCTGCTCGAACCGGCGGCGCTGTTCGTCGCCACCGGCAAGCATGAGCTGCGCGGGCTGGCCCGGCCCAGGGCGGCGGGCGACGACCCCGCCCTCGGCCTGCGCTTCCGGCTGACGCCCTCACCGGAGCTGACCCGCCTACTCGATGGCATGATCGAGCTCCATCTGTTCGATCGCGGCTATGCCGGCCTGCTGCTGCAGGAGGACGGCAGCGCCAACCTGTGCATGGCGGTGCGCCGGTCGCGGCTGGCCGAGGCCGGCGGCCGCCCCGAGTCGCTGCTTGACGGGCTCGCTGCCGAATCGCCGGCTCTCGCCCGGCGGATCGGCGGCGCGCAGGCGATCGGCCCGGCGCAGGCGGTATCGCAGGTGCCCTACGGCTGGCGCGCGCGGGATGGCCGGGCGGGGCTGTTCCGCGTGGGCGATCAGGCCGCGGTGATCCCGTCGCTCGCCGGCGAGGGCGTCGGCATCGCGCTCGCCAGCGGGCTCGGCGCGGCCGAGGCGTTCATCGCCCGCGGCGCGGACGGCGGACGGCGCTACCAGCGCCACTTCGCCCGGCGCCTCCGCCTGCCCTTCGCGATCGCCGGAGCGCTGCGCCACGTGGCGGAGCGCCCCCGCTCGGCCGATCCGCTGCTGGCGCTCGGCGGCCACGCGCCGTGGCTGCTGAATCCGCTCGCGCGCTTAACCCGAATCAGTTGAATTGCACGCGCTTGCGACCCACATTGGCGCCATGGAAAAGCTGGATCTCCCCGAACGCGCCTGGCGCGAGCGCCTTGCCCCCGACCAATTCCACGTGCTGCGCGAGGCCGGCACCGAGCCGGCCTTCACCGGCAAATATTGGAACAACCACGAGACCGGCGAATATTATTGCGCCGGCTGCGGCGCGGCGCTGTTCGAGAGCGGCACCAAATATGACTCGGGCAGCGGCTGGCCGAGCTTCACCGCGCCGATCGAGCCCGAGGCCGTGACCGAGCACAGCGACACCGCTTATGGCATGCGGCGCACCGAGGTGCGCTGCGCCAAGTGCGACGGCCATCTCGGCCACGTCTTCCCCGACGGCCCGGGGCCGACCGGGCTGCGCTACTGCATGAACTCGGCCTCGCTCGATTTCGAGAAGAAGGACTGAAGGGCATCACCAGATCACCGTTCGCCCTGAAATTGTCGAAGGGCCTTCCTTCTTCTCGACATGAGGAAAGGAGAGCCCTTCGACAAGCCTGTCCTGAGCGCCTCGGCAGACGGTCGAAGGGCTCAGGGCGAACGGAAGGATAGGTAAGCCAAG
>CAXTMX010000071.1:0-12512 GCA_964245585.1 uncultured Sphingomonadaceae bacterium
ACGTGGTGTGCGGCGGCTTCGGCCTGCCGATCGCGCGCGACATGTGCCAGAAGGTCATCGTCGTCGGCTCGAACGACCTCCAGTCGCTCTACGTCGCCAACAACGTCTGCAAGGCGGTCGAATATTTCCGCAAGATGGGCGGCAACGTCGGCGTCGCCGGCATGATCATCAACAAGGATGACGGCACCGGCGAGGCGGCGGCGTTCGCCAAGGCGGTCGGCATCCCGACCTTGTGCGCGATTCCCGCCAACGAAGACATCCGCCGCAAGTCGGCCAATTACCAGATCATCGGCAAGCCGGGTGGCGAATGGGCCGCGCTGTTCGAGGAGCTGGCGGTCAATGTCGCGCAGGCGCCGCCGCTGCGGCCGACGCCGCTCGATCAGGACGGGCTGCTCAATCTGTTCAGCGCCGACGTCACCGGCGGCAACTTCACGCTCACGCCGGCCACCCAGGCCGACATGCGCGGGAGCGCCTATGTGCCGAAGCCGTCGCTGGAAGTGGTGTACGATGCGGCTTGATGCGATCCCCAATCCTCCCCGGCACGGGGAGGAGGACCAGCCGCAGGATGGTGGAGGGGGCTCGCGGCTGGTGGATACGATTGTGGCGAGCGCCCCTCCACCGCCCACTGTGCGGGCGGTCCCCCTCCCCGAGCAGAGCTCAGGGAGGATTGAGGGCGCTTGTTCTTCTGCGGCGACCCTCCGTGACGCGGCGGTCGAGGCAGGCAAGTCCGAGGTTCTCAAGCGCTATGCGGCCGATTATCCCAAGGGCCCGCATGACCAGCCGCAATCGATGTGCCCGGCGTTCGGCTCGCTGCGCGTCGGCCTGCGGATGCGGCGCACGGCCACCGTTTTGTCCGGTTCTGCCTGCTGCGTTTACGGCTTGACCTTCACCTCGCACTTCTACGGCGCGCGGCGGACTGTCGGCTATGTGCCGTTCAGCTCCGAGACGCTCGTCACGGGCAAGCTGTTCGAAGACATCAAGGAAGCCGTCGAGGGCCTCGCCGATCCGGCGCTCTACGACACGATCATCGTCACCAACCTGTGCGTGCCGACGGCATCGGGCGTCCCGCTCCAGCTGCTGCCGGACCAGATCAACGGCGTGCGCGTGATCGGCATCGACGTGCCCGGATTCGGCGTACCGACGCACGCCGAGGCGAAGGACGTGCTCGCCGGCGCGATGCTCGGCTATGCGCGCCGCGAGGCCGAGCAGGGGCCGGTTGCCGCGCCCAAGGAGCGAGTCGATCGGCCGACGGTGACGCTGCTGGGCGAGATGTTTCCCGCAGACCCGGTGGGCGTCGGGCAGATGCTCGAGCCGCTCGGCCTTGCCGCCGGGCCCGTCGTGCCGACGCGCGAGTGGCGCGAGCTCTACGCTGCGCTCGACTGCGCCGCGGTGGCCGCGATCCATCCTTTCTACACCGCCAGCATCCGCGAGTTTGAGGGCGCGGGACGGCCGGTACTCGGCTCGGCCCCCGTCGGCCGCGATGGCACCGCCGCCTGGTTCGACGCGGTCGGGCGCACTTGCGCGGTTGCGCAGAGCACGGTCGATGCCGCCAAGAACCGCTTCCTGCCGGCGATCGCCGGCGCGCTCGCCGCAGCGCCGATCCGGGGGCGGATCACCGTGTCCGGCTACGAGGGCTCGGAGCTGCTGGTCGCCCGGCTGCTGATCGAAAGCGGCGCAGACGTGCCTTACGTCGGCACGGCGTGTCCGCGCACGTCCTGGTCGGAGAGCGACCGGGAGTGGCTGGAGGCGAACGGCGCGCGCGTCCAGTACCGCGCCAGCCTCGAGCAGGACATCGCTGCGTTCGAGGAGTTCGGCCCTGATCTCGCGATCGGCACCACGCCCGTCGTCCAGCACGCCAAGCAGAAGGCGGTGCCCGCGCTTTATTTCACCAATCTCATCTCGGCGCGGCCGCTGATGGGCGTGGCCGGCGCCGGCAGCCTCGCGCTCGTCGTCAACGGCGCGCTCGCCAACCAGGCGCGGTTCGATCGGATGACCGCATTCTTCGACGGCGTCGGCCGCGATGCCACCGCCGGCGTGTGGCAGGACCGGCCGGTCGACCGGCCCGAGTTCAAGGCGAAGCTCGCCGCCAAGCGCATCGCCGCCGCCAAGGCCGAGGAGGCGGTGGGGGTATGACGCTGATCCTCGATCATGACCGGGCGGGTGGTTATTGGGGCGCGGTCTACGCGTTCACCGCGATCAAGGGACTGCAGGTCATCATCGATGGCCCGGTCGGCTGCGAGAACCTGCCGGTCACCTCGGTGCTGCACTATACGGACGCGCTGCCGCCGCACGAACTGCCGATCGTCGTCACCGGCCTCGGCGAGCAGGAGCTCGGCCGCGACGGCACCGAGGGGGCGATGAAGCGCGCTTGGGCGACGCTCGATCCCGATCTGCCCGCGGTCGTGGTCACCGGCTCGATCGCCGAGATGATCGGCGGCGGGGTGACGCCGGAGGGCACCAACATCGTGCGCTTCCTGCCGCGCACGATCGACGAGGATCAGTGGCAGTCGGCGGACCGTGCGCTGACCTGGCTGTGGACGCAGTACGGCCCGAAGAAGATGCCGCCGCCCAAACGGCTGAAGGACGGCGAGCGGCCCAAGGTCAATCTCATCGGGCCGATGTACGGCACGTTCAATTCGCCGAGCGATCTCGCCGAGATCAAGCGGCTGGTGGAAGGCATCGGCGCCGAGGTGAACATGACGTTCCCGCTCGGCAGCCACCTCGCCGACGTGCGCCGGCTGGCGGATGCGAGCGTCAATGTCTGCCTGTACCGCGAGTTCGGCCGCGGGCTGTGCGAGACGCTGGAGCGGCCCTATCTCCAGGCGCCGATCGGGCTCACGTCGACCACCTCGTTCCTGCGCAAGCTCGGCGAGCTCACCGGCCTCGATCCCGAGCCGTTCATCGCCGCTGAGAAGCACACCACGATCAAGCCGCTATGGGACCTGTGGCGCTCGGTCACGCAGGATTTCTTCGGCACCGCCAGCTTCGCGGTCGTCGCGACCGAAACCTACGCGCGCGGCATCCGCAACTTCCTCGAAGGCGACATGGGGCTGCCCTGCACCTTCGCGTTCAACCGCTCGGCCGGGGTCAAGCCGGACAATGCGGCGGTGCGCGAGGCGATCCGGAACACGCCGCCGCTCGTCCTGTTCGGCAGCTACAACGAGCGCATGTACCTGGCCGAAGCCGGCGGCCGCGGTATCTACATCCCGGCGTCGTTCCCGGGCGCGGCGATCCGCCGTCACACCGGCACCCCGTTTATGGGCTATTCGGGCGCGACCTATCTCGTCCAGGAGGTGGTCAACGCGCTGTTCGACGCGCTTTTCCACATCCTGCCGCTCGCCAGTCAGCTCGACCGCGCCGAGCCGACGCCGGCGCGGCTGGCGCCCGAGCTGCGGTGGGAGGATGCCGCCAAGGTCGAATTCGACGCGCTGGTCGAGCGCGAGCCCGTGCTCGTGCGGATCTCCGCCGCCAAGCGCATCCGCGACGCCGCCGAGCGCGCCGCGCGCCGCGCCGGCGAAGGCTCGGTCTCGACGCGCCGGCTCGCCGATGCACTGTTAGAAAGCGGGCGCGCATGAACGCGCCCCAGCTTCTTTCCCGCACATCACGGGAATCCGATCTTCGCGGCGGATTTCGTCGCGTCGATGCCGCCCGGGGGCGCGTTCGTCGCTCCTCTTCATGCCGGGCACAATGGAGATGGGGATATGAGTGACCTGAGAGACCAAGACCGGGACAATCGAATGGGCCCGGGGACCTATCTGACTCCTGAAGAAGCGAAGGAGTTCCACAAGATATTCATCATGAGCTTCATCATCTTCACGATCGTGGCGATCATCGCGCACGTGCTCGCGTGGAACTGGCGGCCGTGGCTGCCGGGCCCCAACGGCTATGCGATGCTCGAGCATGGCGTGAACGTGGCGAGCGCCGCCGCCAGAACCTTAGTCGGCTAGAGAAGGGATCATACCATGTGGAGAATCTGGCTCATTTTCGATCCGCGGCGAACGCTTGTCGCGCTGTTCATCTTCCTGTTCGTCCTGGCGCTGCTGATCCACTTCATCCTGCTCAGCACCGACCGGTTCAATTGGCTGGATGGTCCGCGTCAGCCGGCTACGACGACGGCGACAGCGCCTGCGGCACCTACTCCCTGAAGCGGAGCATCGGGTCCGTACCGCTGTGAGCGAGAGGATGAGGCGCGATCCCGATCGCCCTCATTCCTCGCCCAACATGGAAAAAGACGATGGCCCCCCGGCTGCGGGAGGGTGGAGGATGTCATGGCGCTGCTGAGTTTCGAGCGGAAATACCGGGTTCGGGGGGGCACGCTGATCGGCGGCGACCTGTTCGACTTCTGGTTCGGCCCGTTCTACGTCGGCTTCTTCGGCGTCACCACCATCCTCTTTTCCGCGCTGGGAACCGGGCTGATCTTCTACGCCGCGTCGCTCGGGCCGACATGGAATCCATGGCTGATCAGCATCGCGCCGCCGGACCTGAGCTACGGCCTGGGGTTCGCGCCGCTGCGCGAGGGAGGGTTCTGGCAGGTCATCACGGTCTGCGCGATCGGCGCGTTCGTCTCGTGGATGCTGCGCGAGGTCGAAATCTGCCGCAAGCTGGGCATCGGCTATCACGTGCCGTTCGCGTTCGGAGTGGCGATCTTCGCCTATGTCTCGCTGGTGGTGATCCGCCCGTGGCTGCTCGGGGCCTGGGGCTTCGGCTTTCCGTACGGCATTTTCAGCCACTTGGACTGGGTGTCCAACACCGGTTATCAATATCTGCATTTTCATTATAACCCCGCGCACATGCTGGCGGTGTCGTTCTTCTTCACGACGACGCTTGCCTTGGCGCTGCACGGCGCGCTGATCCTGTCGGCCGTCAATCCGCCGGCGGGCGGAGAAGTGAAGTCGCCGGAATATGAAGACGCCTTCTTCCGCGACACGATCGGCTATTCGATCGGCACGCTCGGCATCCACCGGCTGGGCCTGTTCCTCGCGCTCTCCGCCGGCTTCTGGAGCGCGGTGTGCATCATCATCAGCGGCCCGCTGTGGACACGCGGCTGGCCCGAATGGTGGACGTGGTGGCTCAACCTGCCGATCTGGCGCTGACGGGGAGCAGGGGCATGGCACGCTATCAGAATATCTTCACCCAGGTGCAGCTGCGCGGCGCGACCGAATATGGCCCGCCGCTACCGATCGGCACGCTGCCGAGGATCGGGAAACCCAACTACTTCTATTGGGCGGGCAAGCTCGGCAGCGCGCAGCTCGGCCCGATCTATCTCGGCCGGCTGGGCATTGCCTCGCTGATCTTCGGCTTCCTTGCCTTCGAGATCATCGGGCTCAACATGTGGGCCAGCGTCAACTGGAGCCCGATCCAGTTCGTCCGCCAGCTGCCGTGGCTCGCGCTCGAGCCGCCGGGGCCGCAATGGGGCTTCACCTTGTTCGTGCCGCTCGCGCAGGGCGGGTGGTGGCAGCTCGCCGGCTTCTGCATGACGACCTCGGTGCTGCTGTGGTGGGCGCGCACTTATGCCCGCGCCCGCGCGCTTGGCATGGGCACCCATGTCGCCTGGGCCTTCGCCTCGGCGATCTGGCTGATGCTGGTGCTCGGTTTCATCCGCCCGCTGCTGATGGGCAGCTGGGCCGAATCGGTGCCGTTCGGGATCTTTCCGCACCTCGATTGGACCGCGGCCTTCTCGATCCGCTACGGCAATCTGTTTTACAACCCCTTCCACTGCCTCTCGATCGTGTTCCTCTACGGATCGACCCTGCTATTCGCGATGCACGGCGCGACGATCCTGGCGGTCGGCCGCTACGGCGGCGAGCGCGAGATCGAGCAGATCACCGATCGCGGCACCGCCGCCGAGCGCGCCGCGCTGTTCTGGCGCTGGACGATGGGCTTCAACGCGACGATGGAGTCGATCCACCGCTGGGCGTGGTGGTTTGCCGTGCTGACGACGCTGAGCGGGGGCATCGGCATCCTGCTGACCGGCACGGTCGTCGACAATTGGTACTTATGGGCCGTGCAGCACCATTATGCTCCCGATTATCCGGGAACCGGCGTCGTCGACCCGGCGCTCGCGGGAGCCACGAAATGACCGCGCTCGGCCGCCTCGCCCGCCGCACGACGCCGAGCGCGATCGCCTTGTCGCTGCCGATCCTGCTCGCCGGATGCGAGCTCGGCCACAAGACGACCCAGCAAACGGGATTCCGCGGCACCGGCCTGGAACAGATCACCGATCTTGACCATGTCGCCAAGGCCGCGGCGATCCCGCCGCCGCCTTACGAGCTGCCGCCCGACGGAGGCATGAGCGCCACCGAAGCCTATCAGAACGTGCGCGTGCTCAACGATCTCAGCGCCGACCGCTTCAACCATCTGATGGCGTCGATCACGCAATGGGTGGCGCCGCCCGAGCAGGGCTGCACTTATTGCCACAATCCGGAAAACATGGCGTCGGACGAGAAGTACACCAAGGTCGTCGCGCGCCGCATGCTGCAGATGACGCGCGGCATCAATGCGCGCTGGTCGAGCCACGTTCAGCAGACCGGAGTGACCTGCTGGACCTGCCACCGCGGCAACGCCATCCCCGCGTTCCGCTGGTCCGAAGGCGAGCGCGTGCTGAACCCGAACTCGATCCGCGGGAACAAGCGCGGCCAGAACACGCCCGACGCCAATGTCGGCTATGCTTCGCTGCCGAACGACCCGTTCAATCAATATCTGCGCGGCGGCAACCAGATCCGCGTCGCCAGCAGCAGCCCCTTTCCGCAGCCCAATCACGTCGTCTCGATCAAGGACGCGGAAGCCTCCTATGGGCTGATGATGCATATCTCCTATGCGCTCGGCGTGAACTGCACCTACTGCCACAACACCCAGTCATTCCGCTCGTGGACGCTGAGCCGCGCGCAACGTGCGACGGCTTATTATGGCATCCGCATGGTCCGCGACATCAACGACACCTACGTCGAAGGGCTGGCCCCGGTGCTGCCGGCAGACCAGAAGGGCCCGCACGGCGACGCGTACAAGGTCAACTGCACGACCTGTCACCAGGGGATCTCAAAGCCGCTCGCGGGCGTCAGCATGCTCGCGGATAATCCGCAGCTGAGAGGACCGGCGCGGGTGGCCGCGGCCCAGCCGGAGGCCGGCGCGGCAACGGCGGAGGCGTTCCGCAATCCGGGACAGATCACCAAGGCGCAATAGCCAAGGAGCGGCGGAACCCTCGCCGAGCCACGGGGTTGGGCGGTTGTGCTCCGTTACCTGTTTCCCACGCGCCCTCGGCAGTGGCTGGGCCCGCTGATCGTCGCTGGCGTAACCGGCGTCCTGCTGGCGATCGTGATCGTCGTTTCGGGAATCGTCGATCTCTCGGCAGCCAGGCCGCATCCCGACGGGTGGGCGCGGATACTGCATTACACCTTTCGCCGGTCGACGGCTTATCACGCCGACCAGACACCGCCTGCCGCGACCGCAATATCTGGTGACCGATCTGCCGGCGCAAGATGAGCACTTCACATCGGCCGAGCTATTCCGCATCGTCCGATCCGGGGTCAAATATAGCGCGATGCCGGCCTGGCCCGCCGAAGGCCGCGATGACGAGGTCTGGCAGCTCGTCGCCTTTTTGCGGGCATTGCCGAAAATGTCGCCGGAAACCTTCCGTGCGCTGGCGATCGTCGCACCGCAGCCGGCCACCGCGGGGGCGGGCGCCAGACAACTCGCCGCGGCCTCACTCGGGCCGCATTACGCGCTGCGCAACAGCGAGGAGCCGCCGCGCACCAGCTTCGCCTATCGCTATCCGGCGTTCGGGTTTTCCGACTACGCGCTGGTTGGCGATCCGATCGCGACCTGCGCCCGCTGTCACGGCGCAAATGGGGCTGGCGCGGGCGCTTTCCCGAACCTGACGATCCAGGACCGTACTTATCTAGCGCGATCGCTAACTGCCTTCGCTAATGGCCAGCGGCGCAGCGGTTTCATGCAGGTTGTCGCAACCACGCTCTCGCCGCGCCAAATCGAGGCGATCGCGACTTATTATGCCGCCCTGCCACGGCGCGCGACCGAAGCCGGGGCGGCCCCCTCCATGCTGGGCCAGCAGATCGCTTTGGTCGGTCTCCCCGGCGCCGGGCTCGGCGCATGCGCGGGATGTCACGGCGTGACCCGAGCGGCCACCAAGGCTTATCCGCCGCTCGACGGCCAATCACGCTGGTACGTCGCCAATCAGATGCGCGTGTTCAAGGCCGGCGGGCGCGGCGGGATCGAGGGGCAAAATCCGATGACGGCGATCGCGCGGCAGATGACCGACGCCCAGATCGAGGCGGTCGCCGCTTATTATGCGGCTCAGCCGCCAACTGTGAAGCAGAGCTACGCCGCCGTTACCGGGAACCCCTGATGAAGCGGGGTCACGCCGCCATGGCACGCCGCGCGAGTTCGCACTGCGACCAGATTTCCGACAGCGCGGTCACCAATCGGTTGACGTCGTCCGCAGAATGAACCGGCGAGGGCGTGATCCGCAGCCGTTCCGTTCCTACCGGGACCGTCGGATAGTTGATCGGCTGCACATAGATGCCGTGATGCTCCATCATCCAGTCGCTGATGCGCTTGCACTTGTGCGCATCGCCGACCATCACCGGGATGATGTGGCTCGGATTGTCGAGCGTCGGGATGCCGATCGCGGCGAGCCGCCGGCGGACCAGCGCCACACGGTCCTGATGCGCGGCGCGCTCGGCGGCGCTCGCCTTGAGGTGCCGCACGCTGGCAAGCGCACCGGCGGCGAGCGCCGGCGGCAAGGCAGTGGTGAAGATGAAGCCGCTGGCGAAGCTGCGGACGAAATCGCACATCGCCGTCGATCCGGCGATGTAGCCGCCCATCACGCCGAAGGCCTTGCCGAGCGTGCCCTCGATCACCGTGATCCGGTCCATTAGGCCCTCGCGCTCGGCAATGCCTCCGCCGCGCGGGCCGTACAGGCCCACCGCATGGACCTCATCGATATAGCTCATCGCGCCATGCGCCTCGCACACCTCGAGGATCTCGGCGATCGGGGCGATATCGCCGTCCATCGAATAGACGCTTTCGAACGCCACCAGCTTGGGCCGCGCCGGATCGAGGCGGGAAAGCCGCCGATCGAGGTCTTCCGGGTCGCTGTGCGCAAAGATCTGGCGCTCGGCGCGGCTGTGGCGGATACCCTCGATCATCGAGGCATGGTTGCCCGCGTCCGACAGCACCACGCAGTCCGGCAGCCGTGCCGCCAGCGTGCCCAACGCCGCCCAGTTCGAGACATAGCCCGAGGTGAACAGCAGCGCGGCCTCCTTGTGATGGAGATCGGCGAGCTCGCGCTCGAGCATCACATGATGGTGGGTGTTGCCCGAGATGTTGCGCGTCCCGCCGGCGCCGGCGCCGCACGAATCGAGCGCCTCGTGCATCGCGCCGATCACGCCGGGGTGCTGGCCCATGCCGAGATAGTCGTTCGAACACCACACCGTCACCTCGTCGACCACGCCGTCGACATGGCGGCGCGCGCGCGGGAACGCGCCGGCGCGGCGCTCGAGTTCGGCGAAGGTGCGATAGCGGCCGTCGTCGCGCAACACGCCGAGTTCGCCTTGAAAGAAAGCCTCGAAGTCCATCACATCCTCCCCTCGCTCATATCATTCACGCACGCCGGCTTCGGCCGGCACCGCCCAACGCCACAATGCCGCGTCCCTGACCGGGAGCAGCAGGAACAGATGCTCCAGCACGCCGAGCGCTGCGAGCGCGAACAGCAGGCTGGCGGAGACGGCGGCGCCCCCGTCCGCCGTCAGCGCGTCGGCGGCAAGCCAGCCCGCTACGGCAATGCTCGCGGCAAGCGACACCGCCATCAGCGGATTGGACGGGCGCGCGCCGAAATAGCTCTTCAGATAGCGCAGGTGCGCGGGCAGCAGCTCGTGGCCGAAGCTGGGCACCCCGATGAAGATATTGAGCTTGGTGCTCAGCCGCAGCGCGAACAGCAGCGTGAAGGTCGCCGCCCCGGTCTGGTTCGGCTCGCCCCAGCTCATGGCGAGCAACAGGATCGCGGTGCCGGCGAGCGCCAGCTCGTGATGGATGACGGTCGCGGTCGCCAGCCTGAAGCGGGTCCAGCCCCCCGCCGCCGGCGGGCAGGGCAGGCGGCGGGGGCCGGTGACGACGCCCATCAGGAAGCTCATCTCGTGCCACCCCCAAACCGCCAGCGCGCCGGTGAACGAGACGTAGGCGGCGGCGGCGCCGTCGTCCGCTGCGGTCATCGCGATCGCCGCGATGCCGCCGAGCGCGACCAGCCCGCCGAGCGCCAGGCTGAACCGGAAGGTGTGGCGCGGCCGGCTGTCCAGCCAGACGATCAGCGCCGTGCTCGCGAACCACAGCAGCAGCGTCGCCGCCATCGGCACCAGATGCCCGGTCGCGGTCACCACGCCGGCACGAGCCGCACGTGCGCCGGCGGCGCGCTTTCGACCGTGGGCAGCAGGAACAGGCGGGCGAACGCCGTCCCGGCGCCGATCGCGCCGCCTACGCGCTGGAGCATGCCGGCCAAGCCGCCGCGCGCCGTGCCCGCTGCGATGCCGGCGGCAGCCCGGCGAATCCGCTCCATGCCGACGCGAAAGCGCGGGCTGTCGGTGTCCAATACCACCGGAAAGATCTGACGGCTGATTTCGGAGCAGATGTCGAACACGCGATAGTCATACTCGGTCGGATCGACTTTGAGCGCGGCGTGGAAGGCCGGCCGGTTGTGATCGCGCACGTACATCGTCGCGTAGACCGACAGCAGGAAGAAGCGGATCCACCAGCGGTTGGCGCCCGCGAGCAATTTCGGATCGGCGCGCATCAGCAGCGCGAAGGCGTCGCCATGGCGGAACTCGTCGTTGCACCATTTCTCGAACCAGCTGAAGATCGGGTGGAAGCGCAGCTCCGGGTGGCGCGCAAGATGCCGGTAGATCGTGATGTAGCGGGCGTAGCCGATCTTCTCCGACAGATAGACCGCGTAGAAGATGAATTTCGGCCGGAAGAAGGTGTATTTCTTCGTCCGCGTGAGGAAACCCAGGTCGATGCCGATGCCGGCGTCCTTGAGCGTGTCGTTGAGGAAGCCGGCATGGCGGCTCTCGTCGCGGCTCATCAGCTTGAACAATTGCTTGATGTCCGGGTTCTTCACGCGCTTGGCGATCTCCGCGTAGAGGATGCAGCCCGAGAATTCCGCGGTGAGCGAGCTGACCAGGAAATCGACGAATTCGGCGCGCAGCTCGGCTGGCAGGCCCTCGAGCACGCCGTCGAATTCGTCGGTCCGGCGGAAATGGCGCTTGTTGGGGTCGCTCGCCATCTCGGCGATGAGCGCGTCCCATTCGGCGCGGACCGGCGAGACGTCGATCCGGTCCATCGCATCGAAATCGGTGGTGTAGAAGCGGGGGGACAGCACGGTATTCTCGCGCGCCATCGCCAGCGTATCGGCACCGGACGCTTCGATCGGAGTGACTGCGTTCATGATGCCCTCGCCGAGCTGAAACTGACGTCGTAGAGTTCGCCCATCTCGAAATGTCCGGCGATGCGCGTCCACAGCCGCTCGAGCGGCCCGGCGCGTTCGACCGTGGCGACGCGCTCGAACACCGCGCTGCGCCCAAACGGCACCGCGATCGCAGCACCATGGACGCGCACCCGGTCGCCCGGCCGGATGGCGATGTCGCCGGCCAGTTCGACGTGCGCCGACAGGCATTCGTCGGTGTGGTCGACCTCGATCCGGCACGCCGTCTCGATCCGGTCGCGGCGAAACAGGCTCATCGAGCCGGCCCGAGCAAGGCGGCGAAGGCGGCGCGGTTGGTGGCGCCGAACGCGCCCAGCTCGATCGTCCGGCCGGTGACGCTGTCGGTCAGCGACAGTTCGCCGTCGTGCCACAGCGTCAGGCGGAACGGCGGCGCTTCGCCCAGACCGTGCATCCGCCGCTCGCGCGCCAGCCCGCGCATCACGCCGCGGATGAAGCCGCTGTTGCTGCCGGGCTGGATGACCGACGCGGTGCCGCCCGTCGAGACATCCTCGATCAGCACCGACCCGTCGGGGCGGTCGCTGAACCGCAGGTCGCGCGTCCGGGCCGGCACGACGCCTTCCTGCTGGCGCAGCAGGACGGGCGAGGCCGACGGCGGCAGGTGCGCGATCCGCACCGCGCTGGTCGCGGCCAAGGCGAACAGGACGAGGCTCGTGGCGAGCACCAGCGCGCCGCGCGGGAGGGTCTGTTCGTGGGAGTGGCTCATGCCGCGAGCCCGGCAAGCTCGGGCATCGCCTGGCGGCCGGGCGCTGCCGGGACGATCCGGCCGGACGGGCTGGCGGCGAGGCAGGCACGCGCCAGCAGCCCGGCCACGCGATCGGCGTCCGCCACGGCGCGCAGCATCGGCTGCGGCGCGGCATAGCGGCCCGGCCGCGCGTGCGGCCAGTAGCTCGCATAGCCCAGCGGCTGCGGGCCGACGATCGCGAGCGGCAGATCGCCGGTGCCGCCGGCATGACGGCGCAGGTCGGCCGACCCGATCAGCGCCAGCGGCAGGTTGACGCACTTGGGC
>CAXTMX010000072.1:0-12340 GCA_964245585.1 uncultured Sphingomonadaceae bacterium
CCTAAGGCCGCGCCCATGAACGGCCCGGTGCAGGGCGTCGCGACGAACGCGGCGAGCGCGCCGGTCCAGAACGCGCCGGCTATTCCGCCGCGCGCCGCGAGCCGCTCGCCGCCACCGAACACGCCCAGCTCGAACAGCCCGGCGAGATTGAGCGCGATCGCGCTGACCAGCAGCAGCAGCAGCACGATCACGCGCGCGTCCTGCAGCTGAAATGCCCAGCCGACCGCCGCGCCACCGGCGCGCAGTGCGAGCAGCAGCGCGCCGAGTGCCACGCACACCACCACCATCCCCGCCGCATAGGCCAGCGCCTCGCGTCGTGCCGCGCGCTCGTCCCCGCCGGCGCGCACGAGGCTCAGCGCTTTTAAGCTGAGGATCGGGAATACGCATGGCATGACATTGAGCAGCAGCCCGCCGAGCATCGCCCCGCCGAGCGCCAGCGCGATCGTCCCGGCGGTGCCGGCCGGCTTCGCCGCTCCGCCGATCGGCGTCCCGGCGGGAGGAACCTGCCCCGGCGCCGCGGCCAGCGACAGCCCGGTGCCGTTGCCGATCGCCAGCACGCCCGCGATCCGGTTTGGGCGGTCCGCTCCGGCCTTGGTCTCGACGATCAGCGTGTCGCCCGCGCGCGTGATCTGCTGAGGGTTGGCATAATCGAGCGCACCTTTGGTCTGCGCGAAGAACCACGGATCGACCACCGCCACGCCGGCGGGTAGGGGAATGCCGAGGCGCAGCCGATCGCCGTCGCGTGCGAATTTCGCGGCACCACCGAGCGGACGGGGCAGCGCCGCGCGCCACCCGTCGAACTGCCCGCGCCGCGCCGGATCGACCGCGCCGTCGCCGATCGTCAGGTCAAGCGCCAGATCGGCGGTCTCGGGCACGCACAATTGCGCACTGCACACCAGATAATCGACCTTGAGCCGAATCGGCAGCCTTGTCCCCGTCGTCAGCCCCGCCGGCACGCGCAGCGGCGCGAGCAGCGCGTAGGGCTTCTCGTAGACGTGGTTCATCAGACCCGCGAGGACCAGCCGCCCCGGCACCGGATAGGCGAACGCGCCCGCGCTGATACCCGCGGGGAGCGTCCAAGTCACGCGATCCGGCAGGCCGGCGTCGCCCGGATTGCGCCAATAGCCGTGCCACCCCGGCGCCGGCCGCATCGCCAGCGCGAGCGTCACGGTCGATCCCGCCGCGGGGCGGTCGCTTTCGGCCAGCAGCCTCGCCTGGATATGCGTCTCGGCACGCGCGGCGCCGGCAATCAGCATCGACAGGAGGAGGAGCAGCAGGCGGGCCATCGCTGGCCTATAGCAGAGCGCGCTACGCTGTCCCTACCGGTTCAGCGCGCCTCGAACCGCGCGATCCCCGCGCCCAGCGTGTTGGCGCCGATCTTGAGCGGCTCGTGGCTCCAGTCGACGACGAACGTCGTGCCTGCCGCGCCCGGCGCCAGCGTAGCGCGGTTGTCGCGGATCGCGAGCCCGGCCGAGGGGTTGTCGCGCGATTCCGCGGCGACCGCGATCATCGCCGAATGATTTTCCTTGTTGCGGCCCTGGACGAAGATGTTGCGCGCGACCAGCCCGGTCGATCCGGCGCACAGGTCGATCATGTAATTGGTCGCCTTGCCGGCGCTGTCGTCGAAGCTGTTGTCGGTCGCCTCGACCTCGATCGCGCGGCTCTTGAAATAATGGCCGCCGGTGCCGCGCTCGAAGCGCGAATGCGTCACGATCAGCTTGCCGAAGCGGCCCACGTAGAGCCCGTGCGCGCAGCCCGCGCTGTGCTCGCAGGTGCCCAGGCCTGAGAAGGTCGAGCGCTCGATGCGTATCGTCGCGGCTTCGTCGTCGGCGCTGAGGATGCCCTGCTGCGAATCCCGGAAGATGGTGTCGGTGACGGTCAGCCCGCCTTGCTCGATGCGGATGCCCGCGCCGTTGCCGTCGCCGACCGCGACATGTTGGAACACCAGCCCCGCGACCTTCGCCTCGCGCCCGCGCAGCACGAGCGTGGCCTTGCCCTCGCAGGCGCCGCCGTCGAAGATCACGCTGCCCGGCTGATCCGCGCGAAAGGCGACGCGCCCTGCTTCCACCACCGCGCAATCCCTATAGCGGCCCGGCGCGATCAGGATCGTGCCGTCGCCGCTGCCGATCGCTGCCACCGCATCGTCGAGGCGGTAGTAGCTGCGGCTGGTTTCCTCGATCGTGAAGGGCGCGGGCGATGCGGCCGATGCGCTGGCGGCGAAACCGGCGAGCGCGAGAAAAACGAGGCTTTTCATGAGCGCGGCTTGCGCGCGCCAGCCATGCGAGTCGATACGAATTGAAGGTTAAGCGGGGCCGCTAACCACCTTTACAGCGCGCGCAACGCCGCTTTGGACGGCATGTCGTTCATGAACGGCGGATGGGGGATCGCGTCGCGCGCTTCGTTGAGCAGCATCGACCAGCGCGCCGAGAGATCGTCGAAATAGGGGTCGTCGGCCTCGATCCGGCGGCGGATCGTCGCGCCGGCGAGGTCGGCCGGGATCACGACCAGGTCGAGCGGCCGGCCGACCGCGAGGTTCGACCGGATGGTCGAATCGAACGAGATGAAGCCGACCTTGACCGCCTCGTCGAGCGGCGTGTCGTAGTGCAATGCGCGATCGAGGATCGGCTTGCCATATTTGGTCTCGCCGATCTGGAGGTAGGGCTGGTCGCGCTGGCAGGCGATGAAATTGCCCGCCGCATAGATGTGGAACAGCCGCAGCGGCTCGTCGCCGACGCGCCCGCCGAGCAGCATCGAGATCGTCGCCGAGACCTTGGCCGCTTCGAGCGCGATACGCATCCGATCGCGCGTGATCTGGATCGTCTCCCCGACCAGCTGCGCGACGCGGAACATGCTCGGCATGTCCTCGATCCGCCGCGCCGCTTCGCCGTCGAGCGCCGAGGGCAGCCCTTCCTCGAGCTGGCCGAGCACGGTCTGCGTGATCGAGAGGTTGCCCGAGGTCGCGGCGAAGACCTGGCGATCGGGCCCGTCGGCGATCACGTGCAGCTTGCGATAGCTCGAGATATTGTCGACCCCCGCATTGGTGCGCGTGTCGGCGATCATCACGAGCCCCGCCTCGAGCAGCATGCCCACGCAATAGGTCATCGCACCGTGCTCATTGCTGCGCCTCGTCCTCCTGCATCGGCGACAGCCCGACGCGCACGCCGACTCTCAGCCATTCGTCGCCCCCGCCGACTCGCGCCCCCGATAGCGGGGCCGCGTCGCGATAGTCGAGCCCCACCGCGACGCGGACATAGGCGTCGTCGGGGCAATGATCGTTGACCGCGTCGAAGCCGATCCAGCCGTAGCCGTCGACCCACGCCTCGGCCCAGGCGTGCGTCGCCGCCTGGACGGTCTCGTCGTCGGGGCGGAACAGATGGCCCGAGACGTAGCGCGCGGGGATGCCGAGCGCGCGCGCCGCGGAGATGAAGATATGCGCATGATCCTGGCATACGCCCTGGCCCGCGGCGAACGCCTCGGCGGCGGTGCGCTGGACGTCCATCGCGCCCGAATCGAAGCCGATGCGCTCGTTCAGCGCCGTGTTGAGGCGGTGCACGAGATTGAGCGGATTGATCGCGTCGCGCTGGATCTCGTCGGCGAACGCGCGAATTTCCGGCGTCGGCGCGGTCAGCGGGGTCGCGCGGGCGAAGATCAGCGGCGGCAGCGGCTCGGTCGTGCCGTCGACCATGCCGGCGCGGTCGTCGGTCAGGACCTCGCCGCGCACCGAGATGTTGATCCGCTCGATCGGCCCGTCGACGTAGAGCATCGTCGTCTCGTTGCCATAGCCGTCGCGCCCGCTCTTGAGCCGCGTGTCGCAATCGACATCGATCCGCCAGTCGATCACATTCTGTCCGACGAAGCTCGACGGCGTCACGCGCAGCAGCTGGACCAGCCGCTTCTGCGGGCGCGAGAAGCTGTAGCGGGTGTCGTGCTGGATGAAGAGGCGCATCCCTACCTCTCCCCCCCGTTCGGGCCGAGCTTGGCGAAGCCCTCCCCTGTCTTTCCAGGGCAGAAGATGGAAAGCCCTTCGACAGGCTCAAGGCGAACGGAGATCAAGGTGATGCGCCGCATTAGCCGAACCGGAACTGCTGGCCGATCGCCTGATCGATGCGCGCATTCTCGGACAGATAGGCGCTGATGAATTCGTGCAGCCCGTTGCGCATGATGTCGCCGATCCGCGCGCGCTCGATCGCGGTCATGCGCAGCCGCGCCATCCGGTCGGCCTCGCCCTGCAGCCCGGTCTGCTTGCCGATCGCGTTGAGCAGGGTGACGACTTCCTCGGCCGAGGCCGCAAGCGAGCGCGGCATCTCGCGGCGCATGATCAGCAGGTCGGCGACCTGCGCCGGCTGCAGCCCCTCGCGATAGAACCAGCGGTAGGCAGTGACCGCGGAGACCGTCTGGAGGATCGTCGTCCATTGATCGCGGTCGATCGGCCCGCCGACGCGCGCGCCCTCGGGCAGCAGCAGATGATATTTGACGTCGATCAGCCGCGCGGTGTTGTCGCCGCGCTCGATCGTCGCGCCGAGCCGGACGAAGAACGAAGCCTCGCTGCGCAGCATGCGGTGGAGCGCGCCTTCGAAGCCCCGCGCCTCGGCCTTGAGCGCCTCGACGAGCGCCAGCGTGGCATAGCTGCTGCCCGGCGTGTCGAGCCCGCGCAGGCCCAGCCAGGCGCGGTTGATCGCCTCCCACGCCTCGCGCGACAGCGCGGTGCGCACCGCGCGGGCATTGCTGCGCGCCTCGTCGAGGCAGGAGCGGATCGAGTTCGGGTTGTCGTAGGACAGCGTCAGATAGGTGCTGACGTCTTCGGGCGTGGTCTCCTCGCCGGTGGCCGCGAAGCCCACATTGGCCGCAGCCACCGCCAGCGCGCTTTCCCACGCTCCGTCGCCCGTCGGGTTGTGCGACAGCGAATCGAGCCGGATCGTCGCCTCGATCAGCCGCGCGGTGAACTCGGCGCGTTCGACATAGCGGCCGATCCAATAGAGCGAGGCGGCAGTGCGCGACAGCATCAGGACTGGCTCTGGCTCTGCGACTGGCTGCCGCCGCCGCTCTGGCTCTGGCTTTGACTCTGCGATTGCCGCCGCGGCGAGGCGAGGATCAGGCTGTCCTTGGTGCCGCCGCCCTGGCTGGAATTGACCACCAGCGATCCCTCGCGCAGCGCGACGCGCGTCAGCCCGCCGGGAACGATGCAGATGCCGTTGGCGCCGGTCAGGCAGAACGGACGGAAGTCGACGTGGCGCGGCGCCACGCCCGACTGGGTCAGCGTCGGCACGGTCGACAAGGCCAGCGTCGGCTGGGCGATGTAGCGCTCGGGTTCGGCGGTCAGCGCGGCGCGGAATTCCTCGATCTCCGCGTTCGACGCGGTCGGGCCCACAAGCATGCCGTAGCCGCCCGATCCGTCGACCAGCTTGACGACCAATTTGTCGAGATTGTCGAGCGTGTACCGGAGCCCGTCCGGCTCGCGGCAGCGATACGTCTCGACATTGGGCAGCGTCGCCTCGCTGCCCGAATAATAACGGACGATCTCGGGCATGTAGCTGTAGATCGCCTTGTCGTCCGAGACGCCGGTGCCCGGCGCGTTGACCAAGGCGACGTTGCCGGCGAGATAGGCCGCGATCAGCCCGGGCACGCCGAGCACCGAATCCGCCCGGAACACCAGCGGATCGATATAGTCGTCGTCGATGCGACGATAGATCACGTCGACGCGCACGCGCCCCTCGATCGTGCGCATCCACACGAAATCGTCGTCGACCACGAGGTCCGCCGCCTCGACCAATTCGATCCCGAGATTGTCGGCGAGGAAGCTGTGCTCGTAGAATGCGGAATTGTAATGCCCGGGCGTCAGCAGCACGCACACCGGCGCGTTGCCCGAGCCGCGCGGCGCGACCGAGCGCAGCGTCTCGTGGAGCGCGTCTGGATAATTGTCGACCGGCTCGACCGCATACATTTCGAACAGCTCGGGGCACAGCCGGATCATCGCTTCGCGATTCTCGAGCATGTAGGACACGCCCGAGGGCGTGCGGGCATTGTCCTCGAGCACGAAAAATTCGTCGGGGCCGGTGCGGACCAGATCGATCCCGCAGATATGCGCCCAGATCCCGTGCGGCGGCCGCGCGCCGGCGACCTGCGGGCGGAATTGATGATTGCCGAGGATCAGCTCGGCCGGGACGATGCCGTCGGCGAGGATCCGCCGATCGCCGTAGATGTCCTCGAGGAACGCGTTGATCGCGTGGACGCGCTGCTCGAGCCCTTGCTTGAGCTTGGCCCATTCGGCCGCGGCGAAGACGCGCGGGACGATGTCGAACGGGATGATCCGTTCGCTCGCCTCCTCTTCGCCATAGACCGCGAAGGTGATGCCGAGCTGACGGAAGGCGGCCTCGGCCGCGCGCTGGCGCCGCTCAAGCTCCGCATGCGGCGTGGCGTCGATCCAGGCGGCGAGTGCGGCGAATTCGGGACGCGCGGCAACGCCGTCGCCCATGATCTCGTCGAATATGGGTGCCGCCATGGTCCTCCCGGTTGTCCCGCGCCCGATGGCCTAGACTGCAACGCATCGTTGCGCTGCACAAGGGCGCCGATGCGGAAAGCCGCCAATGACTTGAACGATTGCCCCGGATGGCGCATCTGCGCCGCCAACCGCCGGCAACCCGGCATCTACGGCGAGTTCAGCTGACCATGAAATCATTCGATCCCGGCTTCCAGGACCGTGGCGCGAGCCGCGCCGAGGCGAAGCAGAAGGCGCTCGACAAGTTGCGCGCGAAGCCGCCGATCGACGAGGCGGTGGTGGCCGAGCGCCGCGCCGCCGCCGAGCGTCGCGCGGCGATCGAAGCGGAGAAGCGCGCGTTGAAACAGCGCGAGCGCGAGCAGGCGGCGGCGGAAAAAGCGGCGAAGGCGGCCGAGGCCGAGGCGCTGGCCCGGGCGAAAGCGCCCAAGGTGCTGACCGAGGCGGAGAAAAAGGCGGCGCGCGATGCGCGCTACGCGGCCCGGCAGCTGAAGAAGCGAAGGTAGGAAGCCTCAGGCGACCTTGGCGACGGCGCCTTCCTCGGGATCGCGCAGCACATAGCCGCGGCCCCAGACGGTTTCGATGTAATTCTCGCCCTGGCAGGCGAGGCTGAGCTTCTTGCGCAGCTTGCAGATGAACACGTCGATGATCTTGAGCTCGGGCTCGTCCATCCCGCCGTAGAGGTGGTTGAGGAACATTTCCTTCGTGAGCGTGGTGCCCTTGCGTAGCGACAAGAGCTCGAGCATCGCATATTCCTTGCCGGTCAGGTGGACGCGGCTGCCGTCGACCTCGACCGTCTTGGCGTCGAGGTTGACCGCGAGCTTGCCGGTGCGGATGACCGACTGGCTGTGGCCCTTCGAGCGGCGCACGACCGCGTGGATGCGGGCGATCAGCTCCTCGCGGTGGAACGGCTTGGTGACGTAATCGTCGGCGCCGAAGCCCAATGCGCGGACCTTCGAGTCCATCTCGCTGACGCCCGACAGGATCAGCACCGGCGTCTGCACCTTGGCGACGCGCAGCTTCTTGAGCACATCGTAGCCGTGCATGTCGGGCAGGTTGAGATCGAGGCAGATGATGTCGTAATCGTAGAGCTTGCCGAGATCGAGGCCTTCCTCGCCCAGATCGGTGGTGTAGACGTTGAAGCCTTCGGACGTCAGCATCAGCTCGATGCTCTTGGCCGTGGTGGGTTCGTCCTCGATCAGCAGCACGCGCATACTCAATCCCCTGTAGTGGTGGCCAAAGACGCGAACGCCAGCCGGCCCCATTAACCATTTAGCCTGATGAACGTAAAAGGTTAATGCGCGATTAAAGTCGTTAACGATTTCGTGATTCCTCGTGGCGCCGCGGCCACGGACAACTCTTCCGTCCTTTTGCGACGCTTCCTACCTTGGGGCGGAGCGGCAGCCGCCGCGCGGGAGATACGCCATGATCGACAAGCGACCGTTCGCCAGCCTCGGCCACGCCAACCATGGCTGGCTCGACGCGCACCACCATTTCTCCTTTGCCGACTATTGCGATCCGGCGCGCGATCGCTGGGGCTCGATCCGCGTCTGGAACGACGACGAGATCGCGCCGGGCGCCGGCTTTCCGCCCCATCCGCACGCGGACATGGAAATCATCACTTATGTCCGCGACGGCGCGATCAGCCATCGCGACAGCGCGGGCAATGAAGGCAAGACGCGCGCCGGCGACGTCCAGGTGATGAGCGCGGGCAGCGGCATCCGCCATTCGGAATATAATGCCGAGGACGAACCCTGCCGGCTGTTTCAGATCTGGATCCTGCCCGCAGAACGCGGCGGCGACGCCGGCTGGGGCACCAAGCCGTTTCCCGCGCACGACCGCACGGGCGCGTTCGTCACGCTCGCCAGCGGCTTTGCCGAAGATGCCGACGCGCTGCGCATCCGCACCCCGGCGCGGGTGATGGGCGCGACGCTCAAGGCGGGCGAGAGCATCACGCACGCGGTGGCCGACGGGCGTCACGCCTATCTCGTCCCGGCGCGCGGCGCGGTCGACGCGAACGGCACGCGGATCGACGCGCGCGACGGCGCGGCGATCGGCAGCGGCACTACGGTGACGCTGACCGCGCTCGAGGACAGCGAGCTGGTGCTGGTCGACGCGGCCTAAGATAAGCCGATCGTATCGAGCGGAGTTCGAGCCTGCCGAGAACGCCGTCGAGATATCGCAAGCGTGACGTCTCGACGGCCGCACCAGGCTCGATGCGGCTCGACACGAGCGGTGTTGTTTGGCGCGCGAGACCGGTATGGAGCAGCCATGCTCGCCGACCGCATCCTGTTCATCGACGCCGAGGCGATCGTGCTCGACAAGCCGGCGGGGCTGCCCGTCGACGCGCCGCGCGACGGCGCGCTGAGCCTCGCGAACCATCTCGACTCGCTGCGCTTCGATTTTCGGCGTTTCCCGAGCGCGGTGCACCGGCTCGATCGCGACACCTCGGGCTGCCTGCTGCTTGCGCGCCATCCCAAGGCGCACAAGCGCTTCGCCGCGGCATTCGAGGCGGGCCAGGTGGCCAAGGAATATCTCGCGGTCGTCGAGGGCGTGCCGGGCGAGGCCGGCGGCGTGATCGACTTGCCGCTCGTCAAGGTCAGCACGCGCGAGGCCGGTTGGCGGATGGTTGCCGACGACCGAGGCAAGCCGGCGCAGACCCGGTGGGAGACGATCGCCATCGCCGGCGCGCGGGCGCTGCTGCTGTTCACGCCCGCGACGGGGCGGACCCACCAGCTGCGCGTCCATGCCGCGAGCGGGTTGGGGACCCCGATCGTCGGCGATCCGGTCTACGGCAAAGCGGGGCGGAACCCCTCGACCGGCCCGGGGCGAGGAATGCTGCTCCACGCCTGGTCGCTGACCGTGCCGCGCGAGGGCAAGGCGGCGATCGCGGCACGGGCGCCGCTGCCGCCGGCCTTCGCCGCGGCGGGCTTTGCCGCGCCCGAGGCCACGGCGCATGCCGCCTGAACCCTGGCCCATCCCCGAGCAGGCGATCGAGGAGAAGTTCCTCGCCGCGACCGGGCCCGGCGGGCAGAACGTCAACAAGGTCGCGACCGCGTGCCAGCTGCGCCTCGACGTCTATGCCCTGCGGCTCCCCCCCGAGGTGTTCGCGCGGCTGCGCACGCTCGCCGGAAGCCGGATGACGAGCGAAGGCGACATCGTGATCACCGCGCGCAGCTACCGCACGCAGGAAGCGAATCGCGCCGACGCCAGGCTGCGGATCGGCGAATTGCTGCGCAAGGCGCACGAGCGGCCGGTGCGTCGGATCGAGACCCGGCCGAGCCGCGCGGCCAAGACCAAGCGGATGGAGGGCAAGGCGGTGCGCGGCGCGGTCAAGCGCGGGCGCGGCAAGGTCGAGCTCGATTAGCATGGTTAAGGAATGACCCGAAACGGCACATCGCCGCGCCACCGTCTATGTGGCTGATCCGGAACCGCAATGTTAAGAAAGCGTAAAGCAGGCGGTGCCGCGGTGAGGCGCCGGTGACACGCGATACGAAAGGTCCGATCGATGCGCAGGCTGGTAAATTACGGGTTGGCGACCGCATTGACGGTTTTCGCCGGCGCCGCACAGGCCGGCGGATCGGGGACCGGGCATGGCGCCTGGGGTGGCCGAACGCACATGACTCCGCCGGGCGGCGGGATGCATATGCCTCCCGGCGGCGGAGGCGGGCACATGCCGCCTCGCCCCGGTGGCGGAATGCATATGCCACCGCCCCAGCCGGGCGGCCATGGCTCCGGCGGGCACTGGAGCGGCACGCATTGGGGCGGCGGACACTGGTCGGGCGGCCGCACCTGGTTCGGGAGCGGGTGGCGCGGCGGCAGCTGGAACGGTGGATGGAACGGCGGCTGGGCCGGTGCCGGTTACGGCGGTGGCCATGGCGGCGCGAACGGCTGGGATCGCTATTACCGCCCGACGCGCGGCTATCGCCTGTCGGCCTTCTGGCTGTCGCCTACTTATTACGTGTCGGACTGGGGAAATTACGGCCTGACCGCGCCGGGCAATGGGTATCGCTGGGTCCGCTATTATGACGATGCGGTGCTGATCGACGAGCGCGGCAATATCATGGATGCGCGTTACGGGCTCGATTGGGGCCCGCGGGGCTCGGCCGGGAAAGGTCCGCGCCTCGACTATGACACCGGCTACGACGACGGCTATGACGATGGCTACAGCGATGCCTCCGCTGACTCGGCGCCCCGCCTCGGCGGCGGGGCCGACGGGCGCTACGCCTTCTCGAACGGATCGGTGATCTATGCCGCGCCGGGCGTGACCACCGTCGTCGTCCAGTCCGCGCCGGTGGTGACGACCACGACGACGTACGAGGACGTCGTCTATCGTCCGGTCAAGTCGAAGTGGCGGTCCAGCCATCGGGCGACAAGGCAAAGGCCGCACTGTGACTGCAAGTGAACGGTCCGCCCTCGGCCGTCATCTCATCGACGACGAGGCGGCCGGGCGCGATCTTCAGCAGGTTGAAGCTGTTCGGCGTGCCGCGCCGCCGATAGGAGGTCGCGGTCCCGGCCTGGACCACCATCACCTGCGGATCGGCCGAGAGCTGCGGCCCGCCGATCGCGACCGTCGCGGCATGGTGATGCCCGGCCATGATGATGTGGACATGCGCCGCCCGCACCGCCCTGAGCGCGCGCTTCGCGCCGTGTAGCGCGTCCTCGATCTCGCCCTCCTCGTCGCCGGGCAACGGCACCAGCGGGTGGTGCGTCACCAGCAGCTTGATCGTATCGGGACCGACGGCGCCGAACGTTTCGCCGATCCGCGCGATGTGGACGCGCGTCAGCCGCCCGTCCTTGACCGTCAGCCCGTGCGCGCTGAACAGGCCGAGCACCGCGATCTCGCCGTCGCGATAATCGGCGCCGCGGCCGCGCGCGATGATCCGGCAGTAGCGCCCGAGCGGGAACAGCAGGCGGCGGAAGATGTCGTACAAGGGAATGTCATGGTTGCCCGGCACGACGACCAGAGGAAAGCCCGCCGCCTCGAGCCGGCGGAAAAAGGCATCTGCCTCGCGGAATTGGCTGCGCTTCGCGCGCTGCGTGAGATCGCCCGACACGACGACCACATCTGGCCGCGCCGCGACCAGCGCCTCGTGGAGCCGCTCGACCACGAGCGGATCGTGCGCGCCGAAATGGAGGTCCGAGATGTGGGCGACGGTGCGCATGGGAAAGGATACGGGCGACGGCGGATAAGGTTGCGCGGGCGTCAGCTCAGGCGGTCGAGGCCTTCGTCGGTCAGCGATCCGGGAACGATCATCAGCGGGCAGGGGAGCATGCCGGCCTCCGCGGCGAAATGGACGACGAGCGGGCCCGGCCCGGCCTCGGCCGCGCCCAGCACCAGCGCCGCGATCTCGCGGTCCTCGGCGAGCAGCGCGCGGATCACCTCGACCGCCTCGCCCTGGCGGACGACGATCGAGGGGCGCACGCCCGACTCCTCGACCAGCTCGCCCGCGACCTGGAGGACCATCGCCTCGGCGCGCAGCCGCGCCTCCTCCTCCATCGCCGCCTGGACGCCGCCCCATTGGACGAACTCCTGGGGCGGGATCAGCACGAGCATCTCGACCGCGCCGCCGGTCTTGGCGGCGCGCCGGGCGGCGAAGCGCAGCGCCACCCGCGCCTCGCGCGTCTCGTCCATCACCACCAGATAGGTGCGCATCGCCGCCGTCCCTCGTCCAGCGGCGGACGGTGCGGCATTCGCGTGCGCCAGGCAAGCCGAGCCGTTGGTCTTGACCGCATGGCGCGATCTGGCAGAGGGTAAGCGCAATCAGACCGAAGCTGTGAAAGCACCCCGGCCATGCCCGTCGAACTGAAGATGCCTGCCTTGTCTCCGACGATGGAGGAGGGGAC
>CAXTMX010000073.1:0-5379 GCA_964245585.1 uncultured Sphingomonadaceae bacterium
CAGCAGGTTGGACGACCCGGCGACCGCGCGCACGCCGGTGCCGGCCGCGGCGACCTGCATGACCGCCTTGGCGTGGTCGGCGACCGGATGATCCGAGGCCTGGTACGCGGCGGCGACGCCGAGTGCCGCGCTGTAGTCGTACGTGCCGTAGTGCAGGCCCTCGCAGCGCCCGGCCGAGGTGTGCACGAGCTCGGCGACGGTCGCCGTGCCGTCCGGGCCGACGACGGCCTGCGGCACCTCGACCTGCAGCTCGAAGCGCAGCGCCCCGCTGACCGGATTGGCCTCGACCAGCCGCAGCTTGAGCCGCTGCCCGCTGGCATAGATATCGCCGCTCGCCTCGCCGATCAGCGCCTGGCTCGCCTCGTCATAGCGGAAATGCTCGGCGCCGAGCGTCGACACCGGCACCAGCCCGTCGCCGCCCAACCCCTCGACGGTCGCGAAAAAGCCGAAGTTGCGCACGCCCGTGATCCGCGTGTCGAGCAATTCGCCGACGCGCGTCGAGAGATAGGCCGCGACATAGCGATCGATCGTCTCGCGCTCGGCCTCCATCGCGCGCCGCTCGGCTTGGCTTATCGCCTCGCCGAGCCGGTCCATCCGGGCGGCATCCTCGTCGGTCAGCCGCGTCGCCTTGGCTGCGGGATCGAGCGCATAGGCGCCGATCAGCGAACGATGCACCAGCAGATCGGCGTAGCGCCGGATCGGCGAGGTGAAATGGCCGTAGCTGGCGAGCGCAAGCCCGAAGTGCCCGGCGTTGCGCGGCGCATAATAGGCCTGGGTCTGCGATCGCAGCACCTGCTCCATGATCTGCGGCCGCGCCGCCTCGTCGGTGACGCGCTCGAGCAGACGGTTGAACGTCGCCGGACGGATCACCTGGCCGAGCGCGAACTCGACCCCGAAGGTCTTGAGATAATCCTTGAGCGCGACCAGTTTCTCGCGTCCCGGCGGCTCGTGAACGCGGTACATCACCGGCGCGGTCTTCGCCTCGAGCGCCTTCGCTGCGGCGACATTGGCGGCGATCATATAATCCTCGATCAGCCGATGCGCATCGAGCCGCTCGCGTGAGCTCACCGACAAGATGCGCCCCTTCTCGTCGAGCACCACGCGCCGCTCGGGCAGATCGAGCTCGAGCGGCGCGCGCTTGTCCCTCGCCCTGGCGAGCAGCGCCCAGCAACCCCAGAGCGGGCGGAGGGCGGACCTCAGCTCCTCCCCGGCACGGGGAGGAACTGGTCGGCAATCGCCTGGGCGTCCTCATAAGCGATGTTCGCCGCGATCCGCACCACCGCGCGCGAGAAGCGCCAGCTCTTCAGCCCGCCGTTCGCATCGATCACCAGATGGCACGCCAGCGCGGCACGGTCCTCGCCTTCCTTGAGCGAGCAGACGTCCGCCGACAATATCTCGGGTAGCATCGGCACGACACGGTCGGGAAAATAGACGCTGTTGCCGCGCTTCCTCGCCTCGCGGTCGAGCGCCGAACCGGGCCGCACGTAGAACGCCACGTCGGCGATCGCGACGATCGCCTTGAACCCGCCGGCATTGCCCGGATCGTCGTCGGGCGCGGCCCACACCGCATCGTCATGATCGCGCGCGTCGGCGGGGTCGATCGCGACGATCGGCAGATGCCGCAGATCCTCGCGCGCGCCGAGCGGCAGCTGCGCCACCCGCTCCGCCTCGGCCACCGCCTCTTCCGAAAAGACGTCCGGAATGCCGAACTTGTGGATCGCGACGAGGCTGAAGCTGCGCGGCGCGAACGGATCGCCGAGCCGCTCGGTCACGCGCGCCGAGATGCGCGGCGGCCGCCCGCTTTTCTGGGCCAGCACGAGATCGCCCACCGCCGCTTCGCCGACGTCGGAGATCGGCCATTCGCGCCGTTCGCGCTTGTCGACCGGCTTGAGCCACAGCCGCTCGCCCTCCTGATGGACCACGCCGAGCACGAGCTCCTCGCCGCGCGCGAGCTGCTTCATCGGATGCGCGAGCCAGCCCTTGCCGGCCTCCTCGGTCCGCGCGAGGATGCGGTCGCCGACGCCGAGCGCAGAGCCGCGCTTGCGCTCGACTACGCGCAGCTTTGGCGGCGGCCCTTCGCCGTGCCACTGCTCGGGCACCGCCATCGCCTGGTCGCCGTCGATATCGACCACACGCAGCACCGTCACCTTGGGCACCCCGCCCATCTTGTGGAACGCGCGGCCCGGCGCGCTGTCGATCAGCCCCTCGTCGGCCATATCCTTCAACAGCCCCTTGAGCATGATCTTGTCATGCCCGTGCAGCCCGAACGCGCGGGCGATCTCGCGCTTACCTGCGGGCGTGTCGCTCGACTCGATGAAGCGCAGGATCTGGTCGCGGCTCGGCAGTCCGGTGGCGGGCTTGGGCATGGCCGGGAGATAGGGGGTTGCCGGTCATCCGTCACGCGCCGTGTCGGACGAAGTCGAGACATGTCCCACAGTCTAAAAACGTCCCTCGACCTCGCTCGGGACAGCGCGGGAATGACGATGGCTAGGACCGTCGCCGCAAATCCTCGAGACACCGCCCGGCCGTTCGCCCGTCCCACAACGGCGGCTTCGCCCGCTCGGCGCGCACCTTGCCCAGTTCCTCGCGCAACGCCTCGAGCAGGCTTGCCGCGGTCACCAGCCGGTTGGTGCCCAGCTCGATCGTGATCGGCCGCTCGGTATTGTCGCGCAGCGTCAGGCAGGGGATGGCGAGATAGGTCGTCTCTTCCTGAATCCCACCCGAATCGGTGATCACCGCCGCTGCACCCGTCACCAGGCTCATAAAGCCGGCGTAAGCGATCGGCTCGACGAGCAGCACGCCCGCCCCGCGCAGCGTCGCCTCGAGTCCCGCCGCCGCGAGCCGCGCGGCCGTGCGCGGATGGACCGGAAACACCAATGGCAACGCGGCCTGCACCGCGGCCAGCGCGCCGACCAGCGCCGCCAGCCGCACCCGATCGTCGACGTTCGACGGCCGGTGCAGCGTCACCACGCCATACCTGCCCTTGAGCCCGAGCTTAGACGCGACCGCGGCAGCCTCGATCGCCGGGCGGGTCAGCTCGAGGCTGTCGAGCATGATATTGCCGACCGCGGTGATCCGCTCCGCCGGCACGCCCTCGGCGGCGAGGTTGCGTTCGGCATCGGGCGACGGCGTCCACAGCACATCGCAGATCGCATCGGTCGCGAGACGGTTGATCTCCTCGGGCATCGCCCGGTCGCGGCTGCGCAGCCCCGCCTCGAGATGCACCGTCGGCACCCCGGCCTTGACCCCGACCAGGGCGCACGCCAGCGTGGAATTGACGTCGCCGACGACCACCAGCCAGTCGGGCCAGTCCTCGGCGAGCACCGCCTCATAAGCGATCATCACCCGCCCGGTCTGCTCGCTATGGCTGCCCGAGCCGACGCCGAGATGATGATCGGGCGCAGGCAGCCGCAGATCTGCCAGGATATCGTCGGACATGTTGGCGTCGTAATGCTGGCCGGTATGGACCAGTACCGGCGTGAAATCGGGCGCGGCCGACAGCGCGTGCCACAGCGGCGCGACCTTCATGAAATTGGGCCGCGCAGCGGCGATCAGGTGGACGCGGGCGGGACGCATGGGCGCCGGCCTAGCCAAATCCTCTTAACAGACCGTCCTCACCTGCCTTACGATCATGCATGGCCCCCTTGCGCATTCTCGTCGACGCCGACGCCTGCCCGGTAAAGGAGGAAATCTACAAGGTCGCGCGCCGTCATGCGGTGCCGGTGGCGATCGTCGCGAACGCGTTCATCCGTGTCCCCGCCGAGCCGCTGTTCGAGCGCGTGCTGGTCGGCGCGGGGTTCGACGCCGCCGACGACTGGATCGCCGCAGCCGCGACCGCCGCGACGATCGTCATCACGGGCGACATCCTGCTTGCCGATCGCGCAATCAAGGCGGGCGCGACCGTGATCGCGCACAACGGCCGCCCGTTCCACACCGGGTCGATCGGGCAGGCCGTCGCGCAGCGCGCGCTGATGGCCGATCTGCGGGCGATGGACCGCGTGTCGGGGGGCCCCGCGCCGTTCGCCAAGACCGATCGCTCGCGTTTCCTTTCGGCGCTCGACGAGACGATCGGCCGGCTGCGACGACGCTCCGCGACCTAACCCGATCCCTCCAGAATTTAACGCGGCGGCAATGCTTCGCCCGCTAGAGCGAGCTTCCGCCGTTCGTGGGTCGTGCCGCTCGAATGTTCCTGTCGACGCCTCTGCCGGAAAAGAGACGGGTGTTGCCCGCATTGGCGGCGGCCCGCTCCGATCTCGCCGAGGACGGCCTGTGCGCCGACCGGCTGCAGGCCGATTCGCAGTTTCGCAGCGTGCAGCTCGCGACGCTGACGCATTTTGCCCCGTTCATCGCGTTCGCCAGCATGTTCGGCGTGCTCGGCGTCACGCTGCTGATCGGGCGCACTGCCGGCGCATCGGCGACGATCGGCTGGGGCGCCTGCGTGCTCACCGCCAATGTCGTGATGGCGCGGCGGCTCGGTGTGATCGGCTTCGCCGCGATGGGCTGCACCGTCCGGCGCGTGATGGTGTGGCGGGCTACCGTGCTGACGATGTTGTGCGCCGCGGCCTGGGCGTCGCTCCCCGCGTTGCTGTTCGCCAGCCTGGACTTTGCCAGCCAGATGCTGCTCGCAGGACTGACCTGCGCGATGATGGGAATCGGCCTGACCATCGCGGTCGCGCCGAGCGCCGCGCTCGGCTGGATCGGCACGCTCGCCGCGGTCTTCGCGCTCACGCTATGGCCCGATCGGACGACCATCCCGGCCGATGTGTTCGCGCTGATCGGCTTTGCGTCGTTTCTCGCCGCCGCCGGCACCGTCGGGGTCGCGCGCTTCAGCGCCGAGGCGCTACGCAAGACGGTCGAAGAGCAAAGCCGCAGCCGCGCGCTCGGCCTGCTGATGAAGGAATATGAGGAGCAGGGCACGAGCTGGCTGTGGCAGACCGATGCCGAGAATCGCCTGAGCTACGTCGCGCCGCGCATGGCTGCGCTGCTCGGCCAGCCGCGCAACCAGCTGGTCGGCCGCTCGCTCCCCGGGACGCTCGGCGGCAATGCCGAGCTCGGCGCCGCCTTGCTCGAGCGCAAGCCGTTCGACGGGCTCGAGATCGAGGTGACCACCACCGTGGGCCTGCGCTGGCTGAGCTTCAACGGCGCCCCGGTGATCGATGGGGCCAGCATCTTCCGCGGCTTCCGCGGCTCGAGCGCGGACGTCACCGAAACGCGCAGCTCGGAGCAGCGCCTGCGCCAGCTCGCCAACCTCGACGTGCTGACCGGCCTGGCCGGCACGATCACGATCAACGCGGCTGTCGATCCGGCCGCCGGCGGCACCATCACCCGCCTGCGCGACGGCGGCATCAATGGTGCAGCCTATCTCTACAACACCGGCGG
>CAXTMX010000073.1:5389-12325 GCA_964245585.1 uncultured Sphingomonadaceae bacterium
ACCTCGACGTGCTGACCGTCATGCATAACCGGATGGGCGTGCGCGATCTGATCGCCCAGGCGGTGCACGACGTGCAGGCCAGCAACTCCACCTGCGGCATCCTGTTTCTCGATCTCGACGGCTTCAAGCCGGTCAACGACACGCTCGGCCATCACCGCGGCGACGTCGTGCTCCAGGCGGTGGCGCAGCGGCTGACCGACGAAGTCGGCGACGCCGGCATCGTCGGGCGGATCGGCGGCGACGAATTCGCGGTGGTGCTGCACGACGCCCACAGCCGCAAGGCGGTGGCCGAGCTCGCGGAACGGCTGATCGCGCGGATCAGCATCCCCTATCTGGTCGAGGGCAGCCAGGCGCGGATCGGCCTGTCGATCGGCAGCGCGTTCGCGCCGATCGACGGCGAGAGCGGCGACGAGCTGCTCAAGATGGCCGATCTCGCGCTTTACGAGGCGAAGGCGCAGGGCCGCGGCAAGTGGCGCCATTTCGATCCCAAGATGCAGAAGGAGGCCGAGGAGCGCGCGTTGCTCGAGCATGACCTGCGCCAGGCGCTCGCGCTCAACCAGTTTCGCCTGATGTACCAGCCGGTGGTGTGCGCCGCGAGCCAGGAGGTCGTCGGTTTCGAGGCGCTGCTGCGCTGGCAGCATCCGGTGCGCGGCTTCGTCTCGCCAGCGGTGTTCGTGCCGGTGGCCGAGGAGGCCGGACTGATCGGCGCAATCGGCGAATGGGTTGTCCAGACCGCCTGCCGGGCGGCGGCCGACTGGCCGCGCAACATCTATGTCGCGGTCAACCTGTCGCCGCTTCAGCTGCTGCTGCCGAGCCTGCCGACCACCGTCAGCGACGCGCTTGCCCGCGCCAAGATGCAGGCCAACCGGCTCGAGCTCGAAGTCACCGAATCGGTGTTCCTGCAGGATTCGGACGGATCGCTTGACGTGCTGCGCCGGTTGCGCGCGCTCGGCGTGCGGATCGCGCTCGACGATTTCGGCACCGGCTATTCGTCGCTCGGCTATCTCAACAAGACGATCTTCAACAAGCTCAAGATCGACGGCTCGTTCGTGCGCGCAGCCGGCACGCGGCTCGAGACGGTGTCGATCATCCAGGCGATCGTCACGCTGGCCAACTGCTTCCAGATGACGATCACCGCCGAGGGCGTCGAGACGAACGACGACTATCGCCGGATGCAGGAGCTCGGCTGCCACCAGATCCAGGGCTATCTGTTCGGCCGCCCGCTGACCTACGAGAAAGCGACCGAGCTGGTCGGCACCCGCTGGGAGCAAGGCTGGCTCGCGACCGGCTGATCCTTTCATCGCCGCGCGGCGCGCGCTACCTAAGCCGAAGTGGATTCGGCCTGGGACAGGATGTGACGATGAGCGACCAATCGGTTTATCCGGTCCCTGCCGCCTGGACCGGCCATGCCCGGATCGACGCTCCGCGCTATGCCGAGCTCTACGCGCGTTCGCTCGCCGATCCGGACGGCTTCTGGCTCGATCAGACGCAGCGGCTCGACTGGGTGACCCTGCCGACCCGCGCCGGGGACTGGTCATTCGACGAGGCCGACTTCCGCGTCCGCTGGTTCGAGGATGGCGTGCTCAACGTCGCCGCCAACTGCCTCGACCGCCACCTCGCCGAGCGCGGCGACACTGTCGCGATCATCTGGGAACCGGACGTCCCGACCGAGCAGCCGCGCACCTACACCTATCGCCAGCTCCATGCCGAGGTCTGCCGCTTCGCCAACGTGCTCAAGGCGGCCGGCGCGAAGAAGGGCGATCGCGTCACCGTCTACCTGCCGATGATCCCCGAGGCGGCGTTCGCCTTGCTCGCCTGCGCCCGGATCGGCGCGATCCATTCGGTCGTGTTCGGCGGCTTCTCGCCCGAGGCGCTGGCTGGGCGGATCGAGGATTGCGGCAGCACGATCGTCGTCACCGCCGACGAAGGCCGGCGCGGCGGCAAGCCTGTCCCGCTCAAGGCCAATGTCGACCGCGCCGCCGAGCAATGCCCGAGCCTCGCCAAGGTCGTCGTGGTGCGCGCCACCGGCGGCGCGGTAACGATGCGGGCCGGCCGCGACATCTGGTACGACGAGGCCGCCGCCGCCGTCTCCGCCGAGTGTCCGCCCGAGCCGATGGCCGCGGAAGACCCGTTGTTCATCCTCTACACCTCGGGCTCGACCGGCAAGCCCAAGGGCGTGCTTCACACCACCGGCGGCTATCTGCTGTGGGCGTCGCTGACCCATGAGCTCGTGTTCGATTATCGCGCCGGCCAGGTCTATTGGTGCGCCGCCGACGTCGGCTGGGTCACCGGCCACAGCTATATCGTCTATGGCCCGCTCGCCAACGGCGCGACCACATTGATGTACGAAGGCGTGCCCAACTGGCCCGACGCATCGCGCATCTGGCAGGTGGTCGATCGCCACCAAGTCGAGATCCTCTACACCGCGCCGACCGCGCTGCGCGCGCTGATGAAGGAAGGCGACGCGTTCGTGACCGCGACCGATCGTTCCAGCCTCAAGCTGCTCGGCACCGTCGGCGAGCCGATCAATCCCGAGGCGTGGCGCTGGTATCACGACGTCGTCGGCGCCGGCCGCTGTCCGATCATCGACACCTGGTGGCAGACCGAAACGGGCGGTCACATGATCACCCCGCTGCCCGGCGCGACCGCGCTCAAGCCGGGATCGGCGACCAAGCCGTTCTTCGGCGTCGAACCCCAGATCGTCGACGGCGAAGGCCAGGTGCTCGACGGCGCCGCCGAGGGGAATCTCGTGGTCGCACGCTCGTGGCCGGGCCAGATGCGCGGCGTGTGGGGCGATCCGACGCGCTTCTTCCAGACCTATTTCAGCACCTTCGCGGGCAAATACACTACCGGCGACGGGGCGCGTCGCGATGCCGACGGCGACTATTGGATCACCGGCCGGGTCGACGACGTGATCAACGTCTCGGGCCACCGCATGGGCACCACCGAGGTCGAGAGCGCGCTCGTGCTCCACGCCAAGGTCGCCGAGGCGGCGGTGGTGGGCTTTCCCCACGACATCAAGGGCCAGGGCATCTACGCTTATGTGACGCTCAACGCCGGCGAGGCGCCGTCGGACGCGCTGCGCAAGGATCTGGTCGGCTGGGTCCGCAACGAGATCGGCCCCATCGCCACGCCCGATGCGATCCAGTTCGCGCCCGGCCTGCCCAAGACCCGTTCGGGCAAGATCATGCGCCGCATCCTGCGCAAGATCGCCGAGGGCGACGTCTCGAGCCTCGGCGACACCTCGACGCTGGCCGATCCCGCGGTGGTCGACGATCTGGTGGCGAATCGGTTGGGATGAGTCAGGAATCCAAGGCAGCTATGGCTTGGTCCTGATCTTGCGAATGATGCAAGATCCGAATGACGGATACGCCGTCGCCATCAAACACATAAAAAATTCGGTGACTCGCGCAGCCTAAGGAGCGGATGATCAAAGGCTGCTTACAAAAGATCGAGCCGCCCTCGGGATATTGCACAAGAAAGTGAAAGGCGTCCTCGAAGCGAGACAGGTAACTGATCGCAATGTCGCGACCGAATTGCGCTGTCGTATAAGCCAAGATTTCCGCAAAGTCGTCTTCCGCCGCCGCACGAAGCGAAACTTCAGCCAAGGGCTTTGCGATGCGCCGCTAGGATCTCGGCAAGACTGCGTCTGCTTCGGGGAGAATTTAATCCCTTCTCCAATTCCGCATGAAGCCAGGCGACTTTCTCGCTGTGTTCTTGGTCGCGCCGCATTAGATCGCGCACATAATCACTTGTGCTGCTATAGCGTCCTTCTGCGACGCGATCTTCGGCCCATTGTTTGAGCCCGTCAGGAAGCGAAACATTCATCTGCGCCATAGCAGCGATCTACATAATCGCGCTAAGTTTGGCAATAGAGGTCTATCTCAGCAGCACCAGCTCCTCCGCCATCGAAGGATGCAGCGCCACCGTGTCGTCGAACGCCTGCTTGGTCAGCCCCGCCTTCACCGCCACCGCCGCCGCCTGGAGGATCTCGGGCGCGTCCGGCCCGATCATGTGCAGCCCCAGCACCTTGTCCGTCTCCGGGTGGCAGACCATCTTGTAGAGCGCGCGCTCCTCGCGTCCGGCGAGCACGTTTTTCATCGCCCGGAAGTCCGAGGTGTAGACCTTGGTCGCGCCGTACTTGGTCCGCGCTTCCGCCTCGGTCAGCCCGACCGCGCCGATCGGCGGATGGCTGAATACCGCGCTCGGGATGCAGTCGTAATCGACCCGGTGCGGCTTGCCGCCGAACACCGTGTCGGCGAACGCTTGACCCTCGCGGATCGCCACCGGGGTCAGCTGGACGCGATTGGTCACGTCGCCGACGGCATAGATGCTGACGCAGGTCGAGCGATTATCTTGGTCGACCTTGACCGCGCCCTTGGCATCGATCTCCACCCCGGCGCTTTCCAGCCCCAGCCCGTCGGTGCTGGGCTTGCGGCCGATCGCATACATCAGCAGGTCGGTCTCGATCGGATCGCATCCGTTCATCGTCACCAGCAGCGATCCGTCCTGTTGCCGCTCGGCCTTCTCGAACATGGTGTGGAAGCGGAAATCGATGCCTTTGGAAGTCGCGATCTGGAGCAGGCGGTCGCGGATCTGGGCGTCATAGCTGCGCAGGATCACGTCGCTGCGGTTGACCAACACGACATGCGCGCCGAACTGGTGGAAGATTCCCGCGAACTCGTTGGCGATATAGCCCGCGCCGGCGATCGTCACCCGCCTGGGCACCGCGTCGAGGTGGAACGCCTCGTTCGAGGTGATGCCGTGCTCGCTGCCGGGAAATTCGGGCACCATCGGCGTCGCGCCGGTCGCGATCAGGATCGTCTTGGCGGTGGCCGTGCGCCCGCTCGCCAACGTCACCGCATTCGGACCGCTCACCACGGCGCGCTCGCGGATCACCTCGACCTTGTGGCTTTCGAAGATGCCGGCATAGATGCCCTCGAGCCGATCGACCTCGCCGAGCACATTGTCGCGCAGCACCGCCCAGTCGAAGCGGCAATCGGGCACGTCCCAGCCGAAGCGCCGCGCGTCGGCGAGGTCTTCGGCGAAGTGCGCGCCATAGACGAGCAGCTTCTTGGGCACGCAGCCCCGGATCACGCAGGTGCCGCCCAGGCGAAACTCCTCGGCCACCGCCACCTTGGCGCCATGCGCCGCGGACACGCGCGCCGCGCGCACCCCGCCCGAGCCGGCGCCGATGACGAACAGGTCATAGTCGTAGGTCGGCATTGGTCGGTCCTATCCGTCGTCCCGGCGAACGCCGGGACCCATGGAAGCGTCAGCTAGCAATTCGGGCGTTCCGTATCCATGGATTCCGGCTTCTGCCGGAATGACGAAGCTAGGCCAGCGCCCGCGCGATCAGCGCGCGGGTGGAGACATCGAAACGTTCGGTGCCCTCGCTCTCGATCGACGTGGCGATCTCCTTGCCCAGTTCGACCCCGAACTGGTCGAACGGATTGATCCCGAGCAGCGCGGCATTGGCGAACACGCGCTGCTCGTAGAACGCCAGCAGCGCGCCGAGCGTCGCCGGGTCGAGCCGGTCGAGCAGGATCGTGGTCGACGGCCGATCGCCCGGATAGTCGCGCGCCTTGTCCGCCGCATTGGCCTTGCCCGCCATCAGCGCCGCGCCCTGCGCGAAGCAGTTGACCAGCAGCGCGCGGTGATGCGCCTCGTCGAGCCCATGCCCCGGCTCGATCGCCGCGACGAACTCGACCGGCACCAGATGCGTCCCCTGGTGAAGCAGCTGGAACACCGCATGCTGCGCGTCCGTCCCGACCCCGCCCCAGGTGATCGGCGCGCTCGGCCGCGTCAGCGGCGTGCCGTCGGCGGCAACGCTCTTCCCGTTCGATTCCATCTCGAGCTGCTGGAGATAGGACGGCAGCAGCCGCAGCCGCTCGTCATAGGCGAACGCCGCGCGCGTTTCGGCGCCGCACGCGACCGCATAATAAAGATCGACGAACGCCGCCATCAGCGGCGCGTTGCGCTCGGGCGGGGCGAGCCGGAAATGGCGGTCCATCGCCGCTGCCCCCTCGAGCAGCTGCTCGAACGCGTCCCAGCCGAGCGCGATCGCCGCGGGAAAGCCGATCGACGACCATAACGAGTAGCGCCCGCCGACGCTTGTCGCGAACGGCAGCACACGCGTCTCGTCGACGCCCCATTCGATCGCTTTGTCGGGCGCGGCGGTCAGCGCGACGACCCGGCCATACGGATCGTCCACGCCGCCCTCGACCAGCCATTCGAGCGCAGAGGCGGCGTTGAGCATCGTCTCGCCGGTGGTGAAGGTCTTCGAGGCGATCGCGACCAGCGTCGCCGCCGGATCGAACCGCGCGAACGCCGCCGCCAGCGCCGCGCCGTCGACGTTCGACACCACCGCGACGTCGTAACGCTCCGCCTCGCGCCCGAGCGCGTCGATCAGCAGCGCCGGCCCGAGCGCCGATCCGCCGATGCCGATGTGGAGGATATGGCGGATCGGCCCGAGCGCGCCGGCCTCGATCGCGTCGATCAGCGCGCGCATCCGCGCGTGAAACCCGCGCGCCGCGGCGACATCGTCGGGCGAGCCGGTGCCGCGCTCGGCCGCATGGGTGGCGGCGCGGCCTTCGCTGACATTGACCGCCTCGCCCGCGAACAGCGCCTCGCGCTTGGCGGAGAACCCCTCTGCCTCGGCCAGCGCGACGAAATCGCCGACCAGCGCAGCCGACAGATGGGTCTTCGAAAAATCGAAGCGGATCCCCGCTTCCTCGATCACCAGCCGGGACAGGCGATCGGGCTCGTCCCGGAACAGCGCTTCGAGCCGGTGCCGCTCGGCATCTTCAATCCTCTTCCACGCGTCGGTCATGCTGATCTCCGTCCGCGTTCTTATGTCGCTCCCCGCGCCACCGCCAGCCTCGTCGCGCGTCCTTGACCTCGCTCCCCCGCGGCCGCAAAGCCACGGCGATGGCC
>CAXTMX010000074.1:0-12244 GCA_964245585.1 uncultured Sphingomonadaceae bacterium
GTCTTTGGTCCGTGCAGTCCCTCCCGTTCGCGCGAGGGGGGGTCTGGCCCGGCGCTTGACCCAATCCTCATAGCCGCCCGCCACGACGTCGACCTTGCCCGATCCGTCGAGCCCGAGCGTCACCGTCACCGTACGATCGAGGAAGTCGCGGTCGTGGCTGACGATCAGCACCGTCCCGTCGTAATCGGCGACGACCTCCTGCAGCAGGTCGAGCGTCTCGAGGTCGAGGTCGTTGGTCGGCTCGTCGAGCACGAGCAGGTTCGATCGGCGGGCGAATTCACGCGCGAGCAGCAGCCGCGAGCGCTCGCCGCCCGAGAGCGTGCCGACCCGCGCGTCGACCATGTTGGGATCGAACAGGAACTCCTTGAGGTAAGCGTGGATGTGCTTCTTGGCGCCGAGCACGTCGATCCATTCGCCGCCGTCGGCGAGCACGTCGCGGACCCGTTTGTCGGGCGCCATCAGGCTGCGCTGCTGATCGATGATCACGCCGTCGAGCGTCTTCGCCAGCCTGATCGTGCCTTCGTCGGGCGCGAGCTCGCCGGTCAGCAGCTTGAGCAGCGTGGTCTTGCCCGCGCCGTTGGCGCCGACGATGCCGATCCGGTCGCCGCGCTGCACGCGCAGCGAGAAGTCCTTGATGATCGTCCGCCCCGCGATACCCCCTGCGTTCGTCCCGAGCGTCGAGGGACGTTCGGCCGTTGAACGTGTCTCGACTTCGCTCGACACGAACGGAGGGAAGGCGGGCTCGGAGACAAGAAAAGCGGGATAGCGCTTGGTGACGTTCTCCGCGTCGATCACCGTCTTGGTGCGCACGTCGTCGCTACCGATCATCAGGTTGGCGGTGCCCGGCGGGCCGAGCATCGCCGCGCGTGCCGCGCGCATCTCGTGCAGCTTGGTCAGCCGCCCCTGGTTGCGTTTGCGCCGCCCGGTCACGCCGCGCTGGAGCCAATGCTCCTCGAGCTTGAGCTTGGCGTCGAGCCGTTCGGCGGTGCGCAGTTCCTCCTCGTAGATCTTGTCGGTCCACGCCTCGAACCCGCCGAAGCCGATCTCCGCGCGCCGGATCGCGCCGCGATCGAGCCACAAGGTCTGGCGGGTCAGGCGGGTGAGAAAGGTGCGGTCGTGGCTGATCGCGACGAACGCGCCGCCGTAGCGCGCCAGCCAGGTCTCGAGCCAGTCGATCGCGGCAATGTCGAGATGGTTGGTCGGCTCATCCATCAGCAGCACCTGCGGCTCCTGCGCCAGCGCGCGCGCGATAGCCGCGCGGCGCCGCTCGCCGCCGCTGGCGGTGTCGGCGGGGCGGGCGAGGTCGACGCCGATCTGGTCGGCGATCGCGTCGAGCGCGTGGCGCGCGGGCGCGTCGCTACCGGCCAGCGCGAAATCGAGCAAGGTGGCGTGACCCGCCATCGCCGGCTCCTGCTCGAGCAGCACGACGCGTGTGCCCGGCACGATCGTGCGCCGCCCCTCGTCGGCCTCGATCCGCCCCGCGAGCAGGCGCAGCAGCGTGCTCTTGCCCGCGCCGTTGCGGCCGATCAGCGCCAGCCGGTCGCGCGGCCGGATATGCAGGTCGAGCTGGCGGAACAGCCAGCCCGATCCCTGGACGAGGCCGAGGTCTTCATAAGCGAGGATCGATGCGGACATGGTGCAACAGTCTGGGAGGGAACGGCAAGGCGGGCGCCGGTAAGCCTATTCACGGCCTGTTCAACGCGCCGAGCCTATGCCACATCCCGATGCCGCGCATGAAGCCCTCTTTGCTCCTTGTCCTCCCGCTGGCCGGGATCGCGCTCGCCGGGGCGGGTCCGGGCGAAGGGCGGCGGCGCGATCAGGACGCGGCCTATGCGGCGATGCGCACCGGCGCGGTGCTTCCCTTGCGCGAGATCGAGGGCCGGGTGATGCCGCGCATGGGCGGCGCCGACTATCTCGGCCCCGAGTTCGATCCGGGCTCTGGCACCTACCGGCTCAAGTTCATGAACCGCGGCTCGGTCACCTGGATTGACGTCGACGGGCGGACGGGCGCGATCATCGGGCGGTCGGGGAACTGACTTTTTCTCGTCATCCCCGCGCAGGCGGGAATCCATAACCTCCGAACCGTCCGAATTCAGGCTTCAGAGTATATGGATCCCCGCCTGCGCGGGGATGACGAAGCGGCCATTGCTTGCCCGTTCAGGTTCGGCGCGGCACAAGACCCGCTGAGCCGAACGGAGAGCAAAGATGCGCGTATTGATCGTCGAGGACGAGCCCAATCTCGGGCGGCAGCTGCGCGCCACGCTCGAGGGGGCGGGCTATGCGATCGATCTCGCCACCGATGGCGAGGACGGGCATTATCTCGGCTCAACCGAGAATTACGACGCGATCGTGCTCGACCTCGGTTTGCCCGAGGTCGACGGGCTGACCGTGCTCGACCGCTGGCGCAAGGAAGGCAAGGACACGCCGGTGCTCGTGCTGACCGCGCGCGACAGCTGGTCCGACAAGGTCGCCGGGCTCGATGCCGGCGCCGACGACTATCTCGCTAAGCCGTTCCAGACCGAGGAGCTGATCGCCCGCCTGCGCGCGCTGATCCGCCGCGCCTCGGGCAATTCCTCGTCCGAGCTGATCGCCGGCGACGTGCGGCTCGACACGCGTTCGGGCAAGGTCACGCTCGCGGGCGAGCCGGTCAAGCTCACCGCGCAGGAGTATAAGCTGCTCAGCTATCTGCTCCACCACAAGGGCAAGGTCGTCAGCCGCACCGAGCTGATCGAGCATATCTACGACCAGGATTTCGATCGCGATTCGAACACGATCGAGGTGTTCGTCACGCGCATCAGAAAGAAGCTCGGGCCCGACGTGATCACCACGATCCGGGGGCTGGGCTACAGTCTGGAAGATCCGGACGCGCGCACGCCGCAGACATGAACGAGACCACGCCCCTCCGTTCGTCCCGAGCGAAGTCGAGGGACGTGGCGCAACGTGTCTCGACTGCGCTCGACACGAACGGAAAGGAGGGTGCGGCTGTCGTTCAGACCCGCACCACCGGTTCGCTCACCCGGCGGATGATCGGCATCGCGGCGTTGTGGATCGTGGTGCTGCTGCTGTCGGGCGGGATCGCGCTCGACCGCGTGCTCGGCAACGCGATCACGCGCAACTTCGACAGCTCGCTCGATTATGTGCTGACGGCGATGATCGCCTCGTCCGAAATCGATCCGGCCGGCGAGGTGCGGTTCAATCGCCCGCTTGGCGACCAGCGCTTCCTCGAGCCCAATTCGGGGCTCTACTGGCAGGTCTCGGGTAAGGGCCGCGAAGCGTTCCGCTCGCGCTCGCTGTGGGATCAGGCGATCAAGGTGATGCCGGGGCGGCGGGTCGATGCGGTCCACGTCTACGACAGCCGCGAGTTCGCCGCCGAGCCGCTGCGCATCCTCGAGCGCGACGTGCGCCTGCCCGGATCGCCGACGCTGTGGCGGTTCCAGGTCGCGCAGAGCCGCCAGGCGCTCGACGAGCAGATCGAGGTGCTGCGCTCGACCCTGTTCAAGTCGTTCGCGCTCTTGGGGCTGGGGCTGATCATCATGGCGGCGCTGCAGGCCAGCTACGGCCTGTGGCCGCTGCGCCGGGTGCGCCGCGCGATCGCCGGAGTGCGCTCGGGCCACACCGCGCGCGTCGACGAGGCGCTGCCCGAGGAGATCGCGCCGATGGTCGAGGAACTGAACGACCTGCTCGCGCACAATGCGCGCCAGGCGGAAGAGGCGCGGCGCCATGCCGGCAATCTCGCCCACGCGCTCAAGACGCCGCTGACGGTGATCATGAACGAAGCGACCGCCGACAGCGACGACCTGTGCCGCACCGTGATCCGCGAAGCGACGACGATGCGCCGCCAGGTCGACCATCATCTTGCGCGCGCGCGCGCCGCCGGCCGGCGCGGCAGCGCCAAGAGCCGCGCCGAGCTGTGGCCGTCGCTAAGCGCGGTCGAGCGCGCCGTGGGCCGGCTGTATCCGCACGTGACGATCGATCTCGACGGCCGGCGCGACGCCGCGGTCCACGTCGAGCGGCAGGATCTGGACGAGCTGCTCGGCAATCTGATCGAGAATGCCGCCAAATATGGCGGGGGGCGCGTGTTCGTCACCGTTTCCGCCGAGGCAGGCCCCTCGACTTCGCTCAGGACAGGGTTCGTGGAGATCGTCATCGAGGATGACGGCCGCGGCATTCCCGAGGCGCAACGGGACGCAATCTTCGGGCGCGGCGCGCGGCTCGACACGAGCAAGCCCGGCACCGGCCTCGGCCTCGCGATCGTGCGCGACGTCGCCGAGATCTACGGCGGGACCGTCAGCCTCGAGGAAAGCGAGGACCTCGGCGGCCTGCTCGCGCGATTGAGGCTCCCGGCGGCCGCCTAGCCCTCCGCCGCCGGCTCGCTGCGATAATAAGGCTCCACCGCGCCGTTGACCTTGATCGTCAGCGGATTGCCCTTGCGATCGACCGTCTTGCCGAGCGCGACGCGGACCCAGCCCTCGCTGACGCAATATTCCTCGACATTGGTCTTTTCCGCCCCGTCGAGGCGGATGCCGATCCCGCGCGCGAGATCCTCGGGACGGTGGTGCGGGCTGCGCGGGTTGTTCGACAGGCGATCGGGCGGGGTGTCGGTCATCGGGGCTTTCGCTGAAGAGGGTTAACGCGCGCGAGGTCCTGGCCTTAAACCTTTTGGTAATATTTTGCCTCCTAGCCTGCCGGCCGCACGGATTTCAACGGTGGGCGAGGGTCATGCGGCGAACGGGCAAGCTCTGGGCGGCAGCGGCGGTCGCGCTGCTCAGCCCCTTCGTTCTCGGCAGCGTCGGGCAGCAGACCAACCTCGATCAGCGCCTGCTCGCCGCGCACAATCGCGAGCGCGCCCTGCTCGGCGTGCCTGCGCTCGCCTGGAACGCCGCTCTGGCGCGCGACGCCGCCGGGTGGGCGACGCACCTGGCCCGCACCGGCGCCTTCGCGCATGCACCCGATGGTCCCGATCCTCAGGGCGAAAATTTGTGGGCCGGCACGCGCGGTTATTACAGCGCCGAAGCGATGGTCGGCGGGTGGATCGCCGAGAAGAAGGATTTCAGGCCGGGCATATTCCCTCATGTCAGCCGCACCGGCGATTGGGACGACGTCGGCCACTACACCCAGGTCGCATGGCGCGCGACCGGCCAGGTCGGCTGCGCGGTGGCGCAGGGCGCCCGCGAGGATGTCTTGGTCTGCCGCTATGCCGAGGCGGGCAACGTGGACGGCGAACGCCCCTTCTGACGCCGGCCGACGGCGCTTTCACGTCGCGCCGACCTGTGCCAATCCGCTGCGCTATGACGCGCGCCGGGGCACGATCGAGCGATAGCGGCGGGATTTTGCCTTATGCCCTGCTGGCGCTGCTGGCGGCCGCGTTGAGCATTCCCGCCTGGCTGGCGCCGCCGATCCTCCACGACAGCTTCTGGAGCGATGTCGTCTGGGCGGATCAATTCACCGATCAGCTGCGCCGGGGGCTGCTGTATCCGCGCTGGCTGCCGCAGTCGCACGGCGGGTTGGGATCGCCCGTCTTCTATTTCTACGCCCCTGGCGCCTTCTGGCTCACAGGGCTGTTCGGGCTCGCCGGGGCCTCGGCCTACGGCTCGGTGCTGCTGGCGTTCGGCACGGCCCTGTTCGCCTCGGGCGTGGCGATGTACCATTGGCTCGCCGGCTGGACCGCCCGCCCTCTTGCCGGCGCCTGCCTGTACATGGCCGCGCCCTATCATCTGTGCGATTTCTACGGCCGCGGCGCGCTCGCCGAATGCTGCGCCTTCGTGTTCGTCCCCTGCGTCGCGATCGGTCTGCGCCGCGCCGCCGAAGGCCGCGGGATCGCTCCGCTCGCCTTGGCCTATGCGGCGCTGACGATGACGCATTTGCCCATGGCGCTGCTCGCCAGCGTGCTGCTCGTCGTCCCTTACGGGCTCATGCTGATAAGGCGCGATCGGCGCCGCGCGGTCCCGCTGGCGCTGGGCATTACCCTGGGCCTCATGCTGTCGGCGATCTACGTCGTCCCGGCGCTGATGCTGCAACCTTATGCATCGATCGAAAAATTGTGGCGGGTCGCCAATCTTCGCCCGGCGCAGGCGAGCTTCATCCGCCCCGATCTATGGCCCGCCGGCACGCAGATGGGCTTCGTCATTTGGGTCACCGTCGCGCTGGCGGGTGCGGCCGCCTGCTTCGCCTGGCGCCGCCGTGAATATTGGGCGTTCTACGCGCTCGGCTGCTGCGCCGTGGTGGCAGGGCTGGTGCCCGGCTTCTGGTCGCTGCCGCTGATCTCCCAGGTGCAGTTTCCCTGGCGGGCGCTGCTGCTCGTCGAGTTCGGCGTGGCCACGGCCTTCGCGCGCTCGCCGATGCGATCGCCGGCGGCGACGATCGCGCTGTTCCCCGCGCTGCTGCTGTCGACGGTGTTTCTCCGTCAGGGCGGGGAGCAGTACGAGTGGACCTTGCCCAAGCTCCTGCGCAGCCATCCCGAAGTGCTCGAATATCTCCCCCCCGGCGCCACCGACGAGCGCGACGTCCCGCCGCTCCGCCCGCTGGCGCTGGCGCGCAATCCGCCGCCGCGCTTCGCGGACGGACGGACGATCGAGCCGATCTATTTCTTCCCCGCGTGGCAGGTGCGCTGCGGCGGGGCGGAGGTGTCCGCCTTCCCCGATCCGGCCACCAAATTGCTGTCCTACCGCGGTCGCGGCTGCTTGGTCCGCCTCGGCCGTACGCCCGCCGAGCAGGCCGGAGGCGCGATCTCGCTGGGCGCGCTGCTGTTGCTCGCAATCGCCGTCATTCGCCGCGGGCGGCGGCGGGCTGGCGCAGCCGCTCGTGGTGGCGAATCACCTCGTCGATGATGAAGCGCAGGAATTTCTCGGAGAATTCGGGATCGAGATTGGCGCTCTTCGCCAGGGCGCGCAGCCGCTCGATCTGCGCTGCCTCGCGTCCCGGGTCCGCGGCCGGGAGCCCGGCGGCGGCCTTGTGACGTCCGACGGCCTGCGTCACCTTGAAGCGCTCCGCGAGCAGGAAGACGAGCGCCGCATCGATATTGTCGATGCTTTCGCGATAGCCGTGCAACGTGTCGTCGGTCATGCGCCACCTCTTGCGGCAGCGGGCTGCTGGAGCGCAAGCCCGCGCTTGCCTTTGCCCCGGCGCCGCGCCAAGGCGGTCGCGTCATGAGCGCGACGATCCATCCGCTGCACGCGCGCGCCGCGCCGTCGCTCGATCCGATGATGGCGCTGGTCGCCGCCGACCTCAACCAGGTCAACGCCGTCATCCTCGCGCGGATGCAGAGCGACGTGCCGCTGATCCCCGAGCTCGCCGGTCACCTGATCGCCGGCGGCGGCAAGCGGATGCGGCCGATGCTCACGCTCGCCTGCGCCCGTCTGCTCGATTATGCCGGCACGCGCCACCACAAGCTCGCCGCGGCGGTCGAGTTCATCCACACCGCGACGCTGCTGCATGACGATGTCGTCGACATGTCCGGGCTCCGGCGCGGGCGGCGCACCGCGAACATCATCTGGGGCAACTCGGCGAGCGTGCTGGTCGGCGATTTCCTGTTCAGCCGCTCGTTCGAATTGATGGTCGAGGACGGCTCGTTGCGCGTGCTGCGCATCCTGTCGCATGCCAGCGCGGTGATCGCCGAGGGCGAGGTCAACCAGCTCACCGCGCAGCGCCGGATCGACACCGGCGAGGCGCGCTATCTCGACATCATCGGCGCCAAGACCGCCGCGCTGTTCGCCGCCGCGTGCCGCATCGCCGCGGTCGTCGCGGAGCGCGACGAGCGCGTGGAGGAGGCGCTCGACGCCTACGGCCGCAACCTCGGCATCGCTTTCCAGCTGGTCGACGACGCGATCGACTATGCCGGCGACGGCGCGACGATGGGCAAGGATGCGGGCGACGACTTTCGCGACGGCAAGGTCACGCTGCCGGTGATCCTCGCGCATGCGCGCGGCAGCGACGCCGACAAGGCATTCTGGCGCGACGCGATCGAGGGCCGGCGTGCCGCGGACGAGGATCTTGCGCACGCGATCACGCTGCTGCGCGACACCGGCGCGATCGCCGATACGCTAGCGCGCGCGCGCCACTACGGCCAGCGCGCGGTCGATGCGCTCGGGCCCTTCGCCGCGGGTCAGGCCCGGGCCGCGCTGGTCGAGGCGGCCGAGTTCGCGGTGGCGCGGGCTTATTGAGGGCGTTTGATCCTCCCCATCCACGCCGTCCTTCCTGATCTGCTCGCCGTCCTGCGCGAGCGATCGAACGCAGTGCTGGTCGCTCCGCCCGGTGCGGGGAAGACCACCGCCGTCGCCCCGGCGCTGCTCGATCAGCCGTGGTGCGGCGGCGAGATCCTGCTGCTGTCGCCGCGCCGCCTCGCCGCTGGCGCCCCCCCCCCGCGGGGGGGGGCGGGGGCGGGGGCGCCCGGGGGGCGCCCCCCCGGCTACGCTACCCGGCTCGATGCGAAGCGCTCGGCGGCGACGCGCATCCTCGTGCTGACCGAGGGTATCTTCCGCAACCGCATCCAGGCCGATCCAGAGCTCGCCGGGGTCTCGGCGGTGCTGTTCGACGAGGTCCACGAGCGCAGCCTCGACAGCGACTTCGGCCTCGCCCTCGCGCTTGACGCGCAAGCCGCCTTGCGCCCCGACCTGCGCCTGGTCGCGATGTCGGCGACGCTCGACGGCAGGCGCTACGCCGCGCTGCTCGATGCGCCGGTGATCGAGAGCGCGGGGCGCGGCTTTCCGATCGACTTGCGCCATGTCGGCCGCGCGGCCGAGGCGCGGATCGAAGATGCGATGGCGGCGACGATCCGCCGTGCGCTGGGCGAGACCGACGGTGGAGTGCTCGCCTTCCTGCCCGGCGTCGCCGAGATCGAGCGCACCGCCGAGCGGCTCGAGGGTCTGCCCGGCGATGTCGTGCTCCATCGCCTGCACGGCGCGCTCGATCCGGCCGAGCAGCGCGCGGCGATCGCGCCGGCGCCCGACAGCGTGCGCAAGCTGGTGCTCGCGACGAGCATCGCCGAGACCAGCCTGACGCTCGACGGCGTGCGCGTCGTCGTCGATGCGGGGCTGGCGCGGCGGCCGCGCTACGATCGCGCCGCCGGCATCACCCGGCTGGTCACCGAGCGCGCGAGCCAGGCGGCGGTGGCGCAGCGCGCCGGCCGCGCGGGGCGGCAGGCGCCGGGCATCGTCTACCGGCTGTGGGAGGAAGCGGCGACCGCCGGACTGCCGCGCTTCGATCCGCCCGAGATCCTCGAGGCCGATCTGTCGGCGCTGCTGCTCGACTGCGCGATCTGGGGCGTCGCCGATCCGGTCACGTTACGCTGGATCGATCCGCCGCCCGCCGCGGCGCTGGCCGAGGCGCAGGCGCGCCTGGCCACGCTCGGCGCGCTCGATGCCGACGGCCGGCCGACGCCGCACGGCCGCGCGATCGCCGCGCTCCCCATGCCGCCGCGCCTCGCCCACATGCTGCTCGCGAGCGGCGACACGCGTCTCGCGGCCGAGATCGCGGTGCTGCTGTCCGAGCGCGGGCTCGGCGGCAACGATGCGGACCTCGAGGTCCGCCTGCGCAAATGGCGCGGCGAACGCGGCAAGCGGGCGGAAGCGGCGCGGGGATTGGCGCAGAAGTGGTCAAACCTTGTCCGTTCGTCCCGAGCGAAGTCGAGGGACGTTCCCACCGTTGAGCGTGTCTCGACTTCGCTCGACACGAACGGCCGCTTTTCCGCATCCGTCGGCGCCTGTGTCGCGCTGGCGTTCCCCGATCGGGTCGCGCGGCGGCGCGACGCCTCGGGCGCGCAATGGCTGTCGGCCGGCGGGCGCGGCTTCCGCCTCGATCCGGCCTCGTCGCTCGCGCGCGAGGAGTGGCTCGCGGTGGCGGAGACGCAAGGGTCGGCGGCCGGCGCGCGCATCCTCTCGGCCGCGCCGATCGATCTCGCGACGATCGAGGCGCTGTTCGCGGCCCGCATCGCGCAGCTGCGCGAGGCCCGCTTCGATCGCGCCACCGGCGGCGTCACGGCGACGCGCGAGCGGCGGCTCGGCGCGCTGCGGCTCGGCGGCGGGCCCGACGACGCGCCCGACCGGGCGGCGCTCGCGGCGGCGCTGCTCGAAGGCGTGCGCGAGGGCGGAATCGCGCTGCTGCCGTGGTCGGACGGCACCCGCGCGCTGCAGGCACGCGCCGCCTTCGCCCGCGCTTACGATCCGGCGCTTCCGGATGTCTCCGATGCCGCGCTGGCCGCCGAGCTCGACGATTGGCTGCCGCCATTGCTCGAGGGGGTCCGCCGCCTGAGCGAGATCTCGCTGGTCGCGGCGCTCGATGCGCGGCTCGGCTGGGACGGCCGGCGTGCGCTCGATCGGTTGGCGCCGCCAAGCTTCAACGCGCCCGCCGGCAGCACCCATCCGATCGACTATGCCGCCGAGGGCGGCCCGGCGGTCGAGCTGCGCCCGCAGGCCCTGTTCGGCCTGCGCGCGCATCCGCTGGTCGCCGACGGGCGCGTGCCGCTGCTGCTGCGGCTGACCTCGCCCGCCGGCCGGCCGATCCAGACGACGCGCGACCTCCCCGGCTTCTGGGCGGGCAGCTGGGCGGCGGTGGCGAAGGAGATGCGCGGCCGCTATCCGCGCCACCCCTGGCCCGGCGACCCGGCGAGCGCCGACGCGACGCTGCGCACCAAGAAGGCGGCCGCGCGCTCTTGACGGGCCGTTGCATCGCGGGGCAAGCGGCGGACATGACAGCGCGTATCTACCAGCGGCTCAAGAACAGCATGCAATCGGGGCGTGCGCGCACCGATCGCTGGGTGCTCGAGCACGAGCCCGCCGAGGCCAAGCGCCCCGATCCGCTGACCGGCTGGGCCGGTTCGGGCGACACCGCGGAGCAGGTCCGGCTCAGCTTTCCGACGCTGGAGGCGGCCAAGGCCTATGCCGAGAACGCGGGGCTCTCCTATCGCGTCGTGCCCGCGCCCGAGCGCACGCTCAAGCTCCAGGCCTACGCCGACAATTTCAAATAGATTCCTATCCTCCAACCGTTCGCCCTGAGCCTGTCGAAGGGCTCTTTTTCTTAAGCCGGGAGAGAAGGAAAGCCCTTCGACAGGCTCAGGGCGAACGGGGATGGGTTTGGTTCAATATCTCCGCCCCGAGCAGCAGCAGCAATTTGACGTCGATCACCAGCCCCTCGGCCCGCTTGCTCGCGACAAAGCCGGCGACGTCGGGCAGCGGCACGCGATGGGCGGTGATGTCCTCGCCTTCCACCCCACCACCGTCGCCGACCCGCGTCAGCCCGGACGCGCGCACCAGCGTGAACGTTTCCGACACCATGCCGGGCGACGAGGCGAACTCGCCGATCTCCTCGATCGTCGCGGCGCGATAGCCGGTCTCCTCCTCGAGCTCGCGCCCGGCCGCCGCTTCGATCGCCTCGCCCTCGGTCTCGTCGCCGATCAGCCCGGCCGGCAGCTCGAGACAGGCGCGGCCGAGCGGCACGCGGAATTGCTCGACCAGCAGCACATGCCCGTCGTCGATCGCGAGGATCACCGCCGCGCGGATATTGCGCGCGCGCCCGACATATTCCCACGTGCCCTGCTGGCGCACGACGATATATCTGCCCTGCCAGCGGATCTCGCCCGGCTGCGTCACAGTTCGATCAGCCGGTCGGGCAGCTCGTCGGTGTCGGCCGCGGTCTTGGGGAAATGCTCGGCGAGCACCGTCCCGATCCGCACGACCGCGGCGGCCATGCCGTCGCCGGGCCGGCCGGCCCTGATCGCGTCGATCAGCGCCGCCATCGCCTCGCCCCAGATCTCGGGCGCGACCTTGGCGTGAATCGCCTCGTCCGCGACGATCTCGGCGCGGCGCTCGGCGAGCGAGAGATAGAGCAAGACGCCCGTCCGCCCGACGGTCCGCCGCTCGGTCCCCGCGCGGAACAGCAGCACCGCGCGGCGGCGCACGCGGCGGGCCTTGGTCGCCGCCGGGGTCAGCGCCAGCCGGATCGGCGCGATCCCGACGATCAGCCGCGCGGCCAGGAACTTGGCGGCGAGCGCGACCAGCACGACCGTGAGCAGCACGCTCGGGCTCCAGACGTGGCCCCAGCCGAACAGCCGATCGAGCAGACCGAGATAGAATTCGGGCCAGGCGGCATAGACGGCGAGCGCGAGGAACATCGTCAGCACCGCCCAGTGCAGCACGACATCGTGATAGGAATCGGACGCTTCGGCGACGATCGTCACGATCTCGCCGTCGGTGCCGCGCTCGGCCTGGGTCACCGCGGCGCTGACCAGCGCGTGATCCGCAGACGTCAGCTT
>CAXTMX010000075.1:0-12159 GCA_964245585.1 uncultured Sphingomonadaceae bacterium
GCGGCACGCGGAAATATTCGACCGTGCGGGCGAGCGCAAAGCTGTTCGGCGGGATCACGCACACGTCAAGCTTGCGGTCGACGAAGCTGTTTTGCGCGAAATCCTTGGGATCGACGATCGCGCTGTCGACGTTGGTGAAGATCTTGAAGTCGTCGGCGACGCGCGCGTCATAGCCATAGGATGACAGGCCGTAGCTGATGCAGCCGTCGCGCCGCTGCGCCTCGACAAACGGCTCGATCATCCGGTCCTGCGTCGCGCGCTCGCGAATCCAGCGGTCCGACATGATCGACATGGTTCAGCCTTTTGCGGCAATCGCGGCCTGAGGCAAGCGCCTCACCCGCGGATGTGCAGCACGCACAGCAAGGTGAACAACCGCCGCGCGGTGGCGAAATCAACATCGATCTTGCCCGCAAGGCTTTCCTTGAGCAGGTTCGCACTGTCGTCGTGGATGCCGCGGCGCGCCATGTCGATCGGCTCGATCGTCTGGGCGGTCGCTTGGCGCACCGCGCGGAAATAGCTGTCGCAGATCGCGAAATAATCGCGGATCGGCCGGCGGAAGCGGCTCAGCCCAAGCACCACCGTGTGCAGCGGCGTCTTGTCCTCACGCGCGATGTCGATGCCCAGCCGCCCGTCCTCGACGCGCAGCCGGACGCGATACGGCCCGGCATAGCCGTCGGCCGGCGCACGCTCGGGCGCGAAATGATTATGCTCGAGCAGGTCGAAGATCGCGACCCGGCGCTCGCTCTCGATATCGGCGCTGCGCGACAGGATCGTATGCTCGTCGAGCTCGATGTCGATGATGCGCGGGTCAGCCATCACAGGCTTCCTGTGCCCGGCCGAGACGCGGTGCGAGCGACGTCAGTTCGCGATTTCGACCGTGACATGGGCGCTCCAGCCCGCGACCAGCAGCCGATCGGGTTTTTCGTCGAGCACTAGCCGCACGGGCACGCGCTGCGTCACCTTGACCCAATTACCGGTCGCATTCTGCGCCGGCAGCAGCGAAAATTGCGCGCCGGTGCCCGCGCCGATGCTGAGCACATGCGCACGGAACGTGCGGTCGGGGATCGCCTCGATCTTGACCGTCGCGCGCTGGCCCGGCCGGATCCGGGCAAGCTGCGTTTCCTTGAAATTGGCATCGATCCACATCTTGCGGTCGTCGACGATCGACACCATCGGCAGCGCGACTACCGCGGTATTGCCGGGTTCCAGCCGATCCGCCTGCGCGATGCGTCCGCCGATCGGCGCGCGCAGCTCGGTGCGGGCCAGGTTGAGCGCCGCCTTCTCGCGCTGCGCCGTCGCCGACATCACCTGCGGATGGCCGCCGCCGACGCTCGTGGCGAGCATCGCCTGCGTTGCCTTGGCCGTCGCGGCAGCCGAGCTGCGCGCCGCTACGGCCGCCGACAACGCTGCGCTCGCCGCGTCATAATTGGCGCGCGTCGTGAAGCCGCGCGCGAGCAGCTGCTTCTGGCGACGGAAATTCTCGCTGGCGAGCTCGACGTCGGACGATTTCTCGGCGGTATCGGCAAGCTTGGCGGAATAGTCGCCGTTCATCTGATTGATCTGCAGCCGCGCGTTGCCGACCGCCGCCTCGCTTTCGAGCAACGCGATGCGATACGGCGCCGGATCGATCCGGAACAGCAATTGGCCCGGCTCGACGATCTGGTTGTCGGTCACCGCGACTTCGACGATGCGGCCGCCCACTTCCGGCGCGATGCTCACGACATGGGCGCCGACCGCGGCATTGTCCGTAGACACCGTCTTGCCCGAGGTCAGCCAGAGATAAAGGCCGACGGCAACAAGCACGAGCGGCAGCGACAGAATCAGCGCCAGGCGGGTCTTCGACAAAGCCTGCCGGGGTTCTTCGATCGCAACGGGGGGGGCCAGCTCGGGCGGCGCCTCCGTTGCGTCCTCGCTGTCGATGCGGGTTACCTCGTTCACGCAACGTCCCTTTCGTCATCGCCGTGGCCGCGCAGACCGTCCCGCAACTGAACCAGACTATCCCTTAGCGCCTGCTGCGTTGCAGCAGGAAGTACCGACAATGCATCGGCCTCGGTTTGGCTCCCGATCGCGGCGATTCGATCGACGATGGCGTGCGCGGCCGGCAGCAGATGCACGCGACGCACGCGCCTGTCCTTCGGATCGGTGCGGCGTTCGACCAGCCCGGCCTCGGATAGCCGATCGACCATCCGGCACAAGGTGATTTGCTCGACGTCGAGCCGCTCGGCCAGTTCGGCCTGCGTCGGACCTTCGCCGAGCCGCGCCAGATTAATCAGCACCCGCCACTGCTGGCGGGTTGCGCCCAAGGTGCGTACGTCGGCATCGAAGCGGGCGCGCATCAGCCGCCCCACGTCGTGGACGAGAAAAGAAATCGATTCATCGTTCATAAGCATGCTTATGGTATAGGTGCTCATGATTTAAAAACAATGACAATCGGAGATTTATCCACATCCCCGTCCACCGCCTCGTCGCGACACGGCGCGAACGGCGCTTGAGCATCTTCCGTCAAACGCCGATCATGCGCCATGGCCGAACCGACCCGCCTGATTCCCGTCCCTGTCGCCCCGGCCCCCGCGGTTGCACTGCCGCAAAACGTCGAGGCGGAGGCGGCGCTGCTCGGCGCGCTGATGATCGACAATCGGCTGGTCGAGGACATCCAGCTGCGGCTGCGCTCGGACCATTTTCACGAGCCGGTGCATGCGCGCATTTACGAAGCGATTTTACGGCTGGTCGATCGCAACATGGTCGCCAATCCGGTCACGCTGCGGCCGATGTTCGAGGGGGACGAGGGGATCAAGGAGCTTGGCGGCCCAGCCTATCTCGCGCAGCTGACTGGTTCGGGCGCAGCGCTGATCGGCGCGCGCGATTTCGCCGGGCAGATCTACGATCTGGCGCTGCTGCGCGAGTTGATCGGGGTGGGCCGCGAGATGGTCGAGAAGGCGACCGACACCTCCGAATCGGTCGATCCCAAGACGCAGATCGAGGCGGCCGAGGTCGCGCTGTACAAGGTCGCCGAGGAGGGCGGCGAGCAGGGCACGGTCAAGACGTTCGGCCAGGCGACCAAGCTCGCGGTCGAGATGGCCGAGCGCGCGCTCAATTCGGGCGGGCATTTGTCGGGCATCACCACCGGGCTCGACAGCGTCAACGGCAAGATTGGCGGGCTCCATCGCTCGGATCTGCTCATCCTCGCCGGCCGCCCCGGCATGGGCAAGACCGCGCTCGCCACCAATATCGCGTTCAACGCGGCGCGCCGGCTGGTGCGCGATCGCGAGGACGCGATCGAGGATGCCAAGTCGGTCGGCGCCGCGGTCGCTTTCTTCAGCCTCGAGATGTCGGCCGACCAGCTCGCGACGCGGATCCTCGCCGAGCAATCGGGGATCAGCAGCGAGAATCTGCGCATGGGCAAGATCAGCCAGCACGATTTCCGCAACCTCGCGCGTGCCGCCGCCGATCTCGAGGGTCTGCCGCTCTACATCGACGATACGCCCGGCCTGACCATCGCCGCGCTGCGGACCCGCGCCCGCCGGCTCAAGCGCCAGCGCGGGATCGGCCTGATCGTGGTCGATTATCTCCAACTGCTCCAGGGCACCGGCAAGAACAGCAACGAGAATCGCGTCCAGGAGATTTCCGAGATCAGCCGCGGCCTCAAGACGCTCGCCAAGGAGCTCAACGTTCCCGTGCTCGCGCTGTCGCAGCTCAGCCGCGCGGTCGAACAGCGCGAGGACAAGCGCCCGCAATTGTCCGATCTGCGCGAGTCGGGCTCGATCGAGCAGGACGCCGATATCGTCCTGTTCGTCTACCGCGAGGAATATTATGTCGCCTCGCGCGAGCCCAAGCGCCCGATCGAGGGCGACGACGTCAAGACCTTCGAGAGCCACGACCAATGGGCGCGGGACATGGAGCGCGTGTTCGGCCTGTCCGAACTGATCGTCGCCAAGCAGCGCCATGGCGCGACCGGCAAGGTCAAGCTCAAGTTCGAGGCGAAGATCACGCGCTTTTCGGACTATGCCGAGGACAGCTATCTGCCGGAAGGCGCACGATAAGCCAGCGTCTGCCGTGCCTTTTGCCGTCCCGGCGTTAGCCCACCGGCGACCCGATGATAGTTTCGAGAACGCTCCATTTGCGCGTCTTGCGCGGGAATCTCACTCGCGAGCGATAACGACTCCAGTCGCCGGCCATCAGGCGCTCGAGGATTTTGGCGACTTGCGGATCGGTCGAGACGTACGGCTCGATATAGGCGACCGGAAAATAGGGAATGTCGGCGAAGAGCTTGCTCGCCGCGCACCGGTAGATTTCGAGTTCGGGATTGAAGATCTTGGCGAACCCGGACAAAGCAGAGGACGTCTTCAGCACGGCGCCGCAGCGCGACAGCAGCAGGCTGTCCAGCAGCGCCCTGCTCGCGCCGAGCAGATCGTGATGGGTTCGATCTTGCGCCTTGTGGAATTCGACTTCGCCCAAGTTCAGGATTTCGCATTCCACCTGCTCACGCAGCTTGCCGGCGAATGTCTTGTCGTCGGTCGCGAGGAAAATCTTCTTCAGCGCAGGACGACGACGGCGGAAATCCCGGATGATTTCGATCATGTCGGACGCCTCGACGGGATTGGTGTCCCAGCTGGTCGTCAGCTTGTCGGTCCCACGATAATGCACTCCGAGAACGTCTCCGAGAGGCCCGATCGCGTCGGCCTGATGTTCGATCGCGGCCGGGATGCGAAAGAAGGACGACCAGAGCCGGTGCAGCGCAAACCAATCATTGCCGAGCTGCGCGCAATGGCGTTTTCGCAAGACCGAGAGCGGCACTTCCTTGGTGGCGGGAGCGGGAGTGTAGGCTGTCTCGAGCACGCCCGGTATGACCGTTTGCGCGTCGCCCCCGTAGAGCTTGGCATGGATCTGCCATTCGGGGCGGAGTTGCTTTTGCTCGAGATAAGGCAGGATCTCGAAGATGTAGAGGAAGACCTGCCCGAACAGCCCCTCCGTGAGCTCGTCGGCCTGCGTGACGACCTTCACCGATCCGTTCATGCTGTACTCCAAAAGGTCAGAGGACATATCGACGATCGCAGGCGAACATAGGAGATGAGCCCTCTCATCCTCGCGCGCCCTCGCTACGGGCGATAATTTTCTTCATACCAGCGGTAGGACCGGGCGATGCCGTCGCGCAACGACGTGCGCGCCCGCCACCCCAGCTCGGCCAGTTTCGCCACGTCCATCAGCTTGCGCGGCGTCCCGTCCGGCTTGCCGAGATCGTGGACGATCGGCCCGTCATAGCCGACTATCTCCATGACCAGCCGTGTGAGATCAACGATCGACAGGTCCTCGCCCGACCCGACATTGACATGGTCCGCGCCCGAATAGCGCGCCAGCAGATGCACGCACGCATCCGCGCAATCGTCGACGTACAGGAACTCGCGACGCGGTGTGCCCGTCCCCCACACCTCGACCGGACCGCGGCTGGCCTTGGCCGCGGCCACCTTGCGGATCAGCGCCGGCATCACGTGCGAGGATCGCGGGTCGAAATTGTCGCCCGGCCCGTACAGGTTGGTAGGCATCGCCGAAATGAAGTCGCGGTCGAACTGGCGGCGGTAGGCCTGCGCCATCTTGATGCCGGCGATCTTGGCGATCGCATACCATTCGTTGGTGGGCTCGAGCGGCCCCGTCAGCAGCGCGCTCTCCACGATCGGCTGGTTCGCGAGCTTGGGATAGATGCAGCTCGATCCGAGGAACAGCAGCTTCTCGACGTTGCTGGCATGCGCACCGCGGAAGATGGCCGTCTCGATCAGCAGATTGTCCACCAGGAAGTCGACCGGATAGGAATCGTTGGCGAGGATCCCGCCGACCTTGGCGGCCGCGAGGAACACGGCGTCGGGCCGCCGATCCTGCATCCACGCGCTCACCCGATCTTGGTCGCGCAGGTCGAGCGCGTCGCGGTCGACGGTCAGCACTTCGCAGTCCTCGGATTCCAGCCGCCGGACGATCGCGGAGCCGACCATGCCGCGATGTCCCGCCACCCAGACCCGCTTCCCGGCCAGCTCGTACATGCTCTGTCCCGATCCTGTTGCCGTCCGAGAGGTCAAGCGCCCTTGCCGATCGGCGCGGTCTTCATCGTCTCGAGGTCGGCGCGGACCATCTCGCGCGCCAGATCGCGCGCGCTCGTCTCGTGGCTCCAGCCGAGCTTCGCCTTCGCCTTCGCCGGATCGCCGATCAGCAGGTCGACCTCGGTCGGGCGGAAATAGCGCGGATCGACCTCGACGAGGCAGCGCCCCGTATCCGCGCAATAGCCTTTCTCCTCCTCCGCCTCGCCGCGCCATTCGAGAGTGATGCCGACATCCGCGAACGCCCACTCGACGAAGGTGCGGACCGGCGTGGTCTCGCCGGTGGCCAGCACATAGTCATCGGGCTCATCCTGCTGGAGGATCAGCCACATGCCGCGGACATATTCGCGGGCATGGCCCCAGTCGCGCTTGGCCGCGAGATTGCCCAGGAAGAGCTTCTCCTGGCGCCCGAGCGAGATCGCCGCCGCGGCGCGGGTGATCTTGCGGGTGACGAAGGTCTCGCCGCGCAGCGGGCTTTCATGATTGAACAGGATGCCGTTGGAGGCGTGCAGTCCATAGGCCTCGCGATAATTGACGACGATCCAATAGGCGTAAAGCTTGGCGGCCGCGTAGGGGCTGCGCGGATAGAAGGGCGTGGTTTCGCGCTGCGGCACCTCCTGGACGAGGCCGTACAGTTCCGAGGTCGAGGCCTGATAGAAACGGGTGGTCTTCTCCATGCCCAGGATGCGGATCGCCTCCAGCACCCGGAGCACGCCGATCCCGTCGGCGTTCGCCGTATATTCCGGGGTCTCGAAGCTGACCTGCACGTGGCTCTGCGCCGCCAGATTGTAGATCTCCGTCGGCTGCGTTTCCTGGACCAGCCTGATCAGATTGGTCGAGTCCGTCATATCGCCATAGTGGAGCGAGAAGCGCGGATCCTCGATATGGGGATCTTCGTAGATGCCTTCGATCCGCCCGGTGTTGAACGAGGAGGAACGGCGCTTCACGCCATGGACTCGATAGCCCTTATCGAGCAGCAGCTGCGCCAGATAGGCGCCGTCCTGTCCCGTGACGCCGGTGATCAATGCGGTCTTGCCGGTCACGTGCTTTCCCCCACAGATCATGCAATGAGCTGGCCGTCGAACTCAACCAGGCCGAGCATTCGAGTCAAATCATTGCCGGTTTATGCGATCGAACCGCGGCAGCCTTATTATCGTCTGTTCCGCGATGCCACCTCTTATTGCACTGCAACAAGGACGTGTCGCCGCATAATCGGTCCGACCGTTGGGGGGTTTAGATAGCCGGAGGCCTCAGAATACCGGCTCCTCGCCGGGTCCGACCGGCGTATGGATCCCGCATTCGACCTTGTCCCAGCCGCGCCATCTCCCCGCGCGCGGGTCTTCGCCCGGCTTGACGATGCTGGTGCACGGCGCGCAGCCGATCGACAGATATCCCTGCGCCTCGAGCGGATGACGCGGCAGATCATGCGCCGCGAAATAGCCGTCGAGGTCGGTTTTGGACCAGTCGGCCAACGGATTGACCTTGACCCGCTCGCCGTCAGCCTCGAAGCGGGGCAGGCCGCTGCGGGTCGACGACTGGAAGCCCTTGCGGCCGGTGAAGGTCGCGTCGAAATCGACCAGCGCGTTGGCGAGCGGCGCGACCTTGCGGATCTCGCAGCAGCCGTCGGGATCGTAGGACCAGCGCAGCCCGGTCGCGTCCTTCGCCGCGATCGCCGCCTCGTCCGGACGCAGCGTACGCACGTCGGTCAGGCCGAGCCGGGCGATCAGCGCGTCGCGATAGGCCAGCGTCTCAGGAAACAGCTTGAGCGTGTCGCTCAGCAGCACGGGGACAGTGGGATCGATGCTGCCGACCAGATGGAGCAGCACCGCCGATTCCGCGCCGAAGGAGGAGACGGTCGCGACGCGGCCGAGCGTGCCCTCGGCGAGCAGCGTGCGCAGCATCTCCTGCGTCCCGACGCCGCGGAAGCGGTTGTTGAGCGCAATCGCGTCGCCCGTCGCGGAGCGCGGCGGCGAGACGTCGATCACGTCGAGGCGGCGCGCGGGCTCACCCATGGCGCAGCGCCCAGACCGGCGAGCGTCCGTCAGCAGCTTTCTGGTAGACGTCGGGGAAACGCGCGAACGCGCGCTCGACCGCCGCCAGGTCGAGCGGAGCGTCCGGCGCGAACGCGTCGAAGCCGCAGCGGCGCATGAACGCGATCTGGTCGACCAGCACGTCGCCCTGCGCGCGCAGCTCGCCTCGATAGCCCGCCTCGCGCAGGATCCGCGCCGCCGAATAGCCGCGCCCGTCGCGATATTTGGGGAAGGCGATCTCGACCAGCGCGACCCGATCGAGATGCGGCAGCAGCGCCCGCGCGTCGTCGCCCGGCTCGATCCGCACCGCGGTGGCGTTCGACTGGCCGAGGAACGCGTCGAGCGTGACCGCCGGCTCCTCGTGCGCGGCATCGTCGCGATAGCGAAGGATATTGGTCATTCCTGCCACCCGCTGTCCCGAGCGAAGTCGAGGGACGCTCGCCGGTCGCTGGATATTCCCAACGTCGAACGTGTCTCGACTTCGCTCGACACAGCGGCTCTTTTGAGGGCAAATCTATCCATAGATCGCCTCCTTGAACGGCTGCATGCCGACGCGGCGATAGGTGTCGAGGAAGCGCTCGCCGTCGTCGCGCAGCGCCTTGTAGACGTCGGTCGCCTTCTCGATCGCGTCGACGATGCCGTCCTCGCTGAAGCCGGGGCCGACGATCTTGGCGAGGCTCGCGTCCTCCGCGCCCGATCCGCCGAACAGCAATTGATAATTCTCCTCGCCCTTCCGGTCGACGCCGAGGATGCCGATGTGTCCGGCGTGGTGGTGCCCGCACGCGTTGATGCAGCCCGAGATCTTGAGCTTCAGCTCGCCCAGGTCGCGCTGGCGCGCCGGGTCGGCGAAGCGCGTCGCGATCTTCTGCGCGAGCGGGATCGAGCGCGCGTTGGCGAGGCTGCAATAGTCCAGCCCGGGGCAAGCGATGATATCGCTGACCAGATCGAGGTTGGCGGTCGCCAATCCCGCATTTTCCAACTGCTGCCAAAGGGGATAAAGGTCGATCTTGCGAACGTGCGGCAACACGATGTTTTGCGCGTGCGTCACGCGCAGCTCGTCATAACTGTAGCGCCGCGCCAAATCCGCCATCGTCTCGATCTGCTCGGCCGAGGCGTCGCCGGGGATGCCGCCGACCGGCTTCAGGCTGATCGTCGCGATCGCATAGCCCGGCGCGTTGTGCGCGCGGACGTTCTGCCCGACCCACAGCGCGAAGGCCGGATCGGCGAGGTCGATCGCATCGCTCAGCCCCGTCTCGTAAGGCGGCGGCGCGAATTGCGCGGCGATACGTTCGAACTCGCCCGCGGGCGGATCGAGCCCGAGCGTTCTGACGTGCGCCCACTCTTCCTCGACCTGACGGGAATATTCTTCCGCGCCAAGCTCATGAACAAGGATCTTGATGCGCGCTTTATAGATATTGTCGCGCCGCCCGTAGCGATTATAGACACGCAGGCACGCTTCGATATAGCTGAGCAGGTCCGCTGCCGGCAGCCATTCACGGATCAGCGGACCGATCATCGGGGTGCGCCCCATCCCCCCGCCAACATATACCGCGAAGCCGGTGTTGCCGGCCGCGTCGTGCTTCACCTCGAGCCCGATGTCGTGCAGCCGCATCGCCGCGCGGTCTTCCGCACTTGCGATCACCGCGATCTTGAACTTGCGCGGCAGATAGCTGAATTCGGGATGGAACGTGCTCCACTGACGCAGCAGCTCGGCCCACGGGCGCGGATCCTCGGCCTCGTCTGCCGCCACCCCGGCGAACTGATCCGACGAGATATTGCGGATGCAATTTCCGCTGGTCTGGATCGCATGCATCTCGACGGTGGCGAGATCGGCAAGGATATCAGGTGCCTGGTCGAGCTTGATCCAATTGTACTGGATGTTCTGCCGCGTCGTAAAGTGGCCGTAGCCGCGATCATACTTGCGCGCGATGTGGCCGAGCATCCGCATCTGCGCGCCCGAGAGGGTGCCATAAGGCACGGCAACGCGCAGCATGTAGGCGTGGAGTTGCAGGTACAGCCCGTTCATCAGCCGGAGCGGCTTGAACTGATCCTCGGTCAACTCGCCCGACAGCCGCCGGCCGACCTGCTCGCGGAATTCCTCGACCCGAGCGTCGACGATCGTCTGGTCGTATTCGTCGTAGCGGTACATCAATCAGCCTTCACGATCGGAAGATCCGGCCGGATGCCGAGATCGGGCCGTACGGTTGGCCCCGCGGCGCGGACGCGATCCTTGATATGGTCGGGAATGGGCCCGTCAGGGCCGACATGAGCCTCGATCAGATAGGGCGCGTTGACGCGCCGCGCCGCCTCCTCGACCGCGAGGATCGCCTCGCCCTGATCGCCGACATCCACCGCCTCGGCGAGATGGCGCGACCAGCCCGATCCCGTCCACCACGTCACGTCGCCGCTCGGCAGGTCGTTGCCGGTGAGAATGTTCACGACACCCGCTCCGGCGCAGTCGCCTGCGCCTGTCGCGCCAGCGCCTGCAGCCGATCCTCGGCGTCCGACAGCAGCACGACCTCGCCGACGACGATGATCGCCGGGCTGATCACCTGCTCGCGCACCACCATCTCGCCGAGATCGGCGAGCAGCGTGCGCAGCGCCCGGCTGCCCGGCAGCGTCCCGCGTTCGAGCACCGCCACGGGGAGCCCCGGCGACACGCCGTCGGCCATCAATTTTTCGGCGATCAGCTGCGCGCACGACACGCCCATGTAGATCACCAGCGTGCGGCCCTTGCCGGCAAGGCCCGACCAATCCTGTTCGGTCAGCCCCTTGCACTGGCCCGCGACGAAGCTGACCGCGCTCGACCAGTCGCGATGCGTCAGCGGCAGCATCGCCTCCGCCGCGCAGCCGAGCGACGACGATACGCCGGGCACGACCTCGACCGGCAGCCCGGCGGCGCGCACCGCCTCCACCTCCTCGCCACCGCGTCCGAACACGAACGGATCGCCGCCCTTGAGGCGCACGACGATCGATCCGGCGCGGACGTGCGCCACGATCAGCGCGTTGATCGCTTCCTGGGGCAGCGTGTGCCGCGCGCGCTGCTTCGCCACCGAGATGCGCTGGGCGTCCGCGGGCGCATAATCGAGCACGGCCAAGTCGATCAGCCCGTCGTGAACGACGACGTCGGCCGCGCGCAGCGCCTCGACCGCGCGCAGCGTCAGCAGCCCGGGATCGCCGGGCCCGGCGCCGACGAGGATGACGCGTCCGCGCGCGCCCGGATCGAGAAGACTGGCCATGCGGACGAGATGGAGGAGCATGCCGCCAAGCGCAAACCACGCTTTATTGGGACGCGCTTAGCGCAACTTCTCGGCGCTCAGGACTCGCCGTCGCCCTCGAGCTGGATACGCAGGATGCGCATCGCCTGGACGACCTCCTCGCCTTTGCCGCTGCCGCTTTCGATCGCAATGCCGGCGAGCTCGCCCAGCAACGCGTCGTCGATCGTTCCCGCCCGATGCATCGCGTTGGCGAGGCGCGCGACGGCGGAGGCGGCAAAGCCGGCCTGCGCGACGGCGATCTCGGTCTTGGTGTCGGCCATGGTCTGCTCCTGCTCAGGCGTCGCGCAGCCCGATGCCGATCGACGCGCGGGCGCTCTCGGTTTCGGACGAGATCACCGGATATGCACAATAATCGGCGGCGTAATAAGCTCCCGGTCGATGGTTGCCGGAGAAGCCGACCCCGCCCAGCGGCGCATTGGCCGGGGGGCCGTTGGTCGGCCGGTTCCAATTGATCACCCCGGCGCGGGTGTTGGACCAGAACCGCTCATAAAGCGTCGGAGCGCCGCCGATCAGCGCCGCGGACAGGCCGAAGCGCGTGGCGTTGGCCTCCGTCAAAGCAGCATCGAAATCGGGCACGCGGATCACCTGCAGGATCGGCCCGAACAGCTCCCGGTCGTTGCGGGCGGCAATGTTGGTGACGTCGATCAGGCCGGGCGTGAGGAATGGGCGGCTCTCGATCGGCCGCTCGAGATGCTTGATCGCGCGCCCGCCGTTCAGGATCAGGTCGAGCCAGCTTTCCTGCAGCTGGTCGGCAGCGGTGTTGTCGAT
>CAXTMX010000076.1:0-11988 GCA_964245585.1 uncultured Sphingomonadaceae bacterium
CAGCCTGACGCTGCCGGCGCCGCTCGACGTCGTCACCAAGATCAACGTCGACAATATCCGCACGATCGACATCCCCGACGGCACCGGCGCCAATCTGGTGCTGACCGGCGACCAGAACATCGTCGACCTGGCCTATTCCGCGCGCTGGAGCATCCGCGATCCCGAGCTCTATCTGTTCGAGCTGGCCGATCCCGACGACACGATCAGCGAGGTCGCCGAGAGCGCGATGCGCGAGGAGATCGCGCGCGTCACGCTCAACGACGCGATCGGCCCGATGCGCGGCGAGATCGAGGCGCGCGTGGCGCTCAGGATGCAGCAGATCCTCGACGGCTATCACGCCGGGGTCACCGTCCAGGGCATCGCGATCAAGCAGGCCGATCCGCCGCAGGAGGTCAACGACGCGTTCAAGGCGGTGTCGGCGGCGCAGCAGGAGGCGCAGTCGGCGCTCAACAATGCGCGCACCTATGCCGAGCAGATGGCGGCCAAGGCGCAGGGCGAGGCCGCGGCGTTCGACCGCGTCTACGGTCAGTATCGCCTGGCGCCGGCGGTCACGCGGCGGCGCATGTATTACGAGACGATGGAGGATGTGCTGGCCAAGGTCGACAAGACGATCGTCGAGGCGCCCGGCGTCACCCCTTATCTGCCGCTGCCCGAGCTCAAATCCCGGGCCAAGGCGGTCGGCCAGTGAGCGCCGTTTCGCGCATCGCGCGCAACCCTGTCGGCTGGGCGATCCTCGCGCTGGCGCTGGTGCTGCTGCTCGCGAGCACTTTCTCGGTGGTCCCCGAGACCAAGCAGGCGCTCGTCGTGCGCCTCGGCAAGCCGGCCCGGCTCGTCAACGTCTACAAGGGCAATCAGAATTTCGGGAATACCGGCGCCGGCCTCGTCGCGCATTGGCCGTTCATCGAGAATATCGTGTGGATCGACAAGCGCGTGCTCGATTTCGACATGCAGCGCCAGGCGGTGCTCTCGACCGATCAGCTGCGGCTCGAGGTCGATGCGTTCGCGCGCTACCGCATCGTCGATCCCTTACGGATGTATCTCGTCGCGCGCGACGAGACCCGCGTCGGCGAGGCGCTGCGCCCGATCCTCGGCTCGGCGCTGCGCAACGAGCTCGGCCGGCGCCCGTTCGCCGTCCTGCTCAGCCCCGAGCGCGGCCAGGTGATGGACAATATCCAGGCGCAGCTCAACCGCGTCGCGCGCCAATACGGCGCCGAGATCGTCGACGTGCGGATCAAGCGTGCCGACCTGCCCGACGGCACGCCGCTCGAAAGCGCGTTCGAGCGGATGCGCACCGCGCGCCGGCAGGAGGCGCTGACCATCCAAGCGCAGGGGCAGAAGCAGGCGCAGATCATCCGCGCCGATGCCGACGCGCTGGCGTCGCAGGTCTATGCCGCGAGCTTCGGCAAGGATCCCGAATTCTACGATTTCTATCGGGCGATGCAGTCGTACCGGCACACCTTCGGCACCGACGGCACCAACGCGACCGGCGACTCGTCGGTCGTGCTGTCGCCCAACAACGAATATCTGCGCCAGTTCCGGGGTTCGCGCGAATGATCGCCGGCGCTTATTCAAACTCCGTTCAGCCGCGTCTTTCCAGCGTCGCTCCGGCCGCTGGAACAGCCGGTCTGCCTGCCCATTAGGAGATTTCGATCGTGCGTTACGCTTATGCCATAACCACCGCGTTGCTCGCCGGCGGCGCCGCTGCGACGATGGCGCTCCAGCAGCCATTGGATGCGCAGGTCGCCCAGAACGCGCCCGGCCGGATCGCCGCGGTGGCGCCGCCCGCCGGCGCGATGATGAGCTTTGCCGACCTCGCCGCCCGGCTGCAGCCGGCGGTGGTCAACATCTCCACCACGCAGCGCGTCCAGGTCGGCACTGCGGGCGGCAGCAATCCGTTCGCCGGCACGCCGTTCGACGAATTGTTCAAGCGGTTCGCGCCGCAGGGCGAAGGCAGCGACGGCCAACCGGTCACGCGCGAGGCGACCTCGCTCGGCTCGGGCTTCATCGTCTCGGCCGACGGCTATATCGTCACCAACAATCACGTGATCTCGGGCGGCGCGCCGGGCCGCGCCAACGCCGCCACGGTCGAGGCGATCACCGTCACCCTGCCCGATCGCCGCGAGTTCAAGGCGCGCGTCGTGGGCAGGGACTCGGCGTCCGATCTCGCGGTGCTCAAGATCGAGGCCAAGGGCCTGCCGTTCGTCCAGTTCGGCGATTCGACGCGCACCCGCGTCGGTGACTGGGTGGTCGCGATCGGTAATCCGTTCGCGCTCGGCGGCACCGTCACCGCCGGCATCGTCTCGGCGATCCACCGCAACATCGGCCAGGGCGGCGCCTACGACCGCTACATTCAGACCGACGCGGCGATCAACCAGGGCAATTCGGGCGGCCCGATGTTCGATCTGCAGGGCAATGTCGTCGGCATCAACACCGCGATCTATTCGCCGACCGGCGGCAATGTCGGCATCGGCTTCGCCATTCCGGCGGAGCAGGCCAAGCCGGTGATCGACGCGTTGCGCGCCGGTGGCAAGATCAAGCGCGGCTATCTCGGCGTCGGCATCCAACCGCTGACCGAGGATATCGCCGCCTCGCTCGGCCTGCCCAAGGATCGCGGCGAGATCGTCTCGCGCGTGGAGCCCGGCTATGCCGCGGCGCGCGCCGGCATCCGCCAGGGCGACGTGATCATCAAGGTCAACGGCACCGAGGTCTCGCCCGATACGACGCTGAGCTATATCGTCGCCAATCTGCCGGTCGGCAGCCGCGTGCCGGTCGAGCTCGTGCGCAACGGCCAGCGCCAGACGGTCGTCGCGACCGTCGGCGAGCGTCCGCCCGAGGATCAGCTCGCCGCCAATCTCGACGGCGACGGTGACGAAGGCGACGGCGGCCTCGGCCAGTCGGCGCCGAACAGCCAGGGCCAGCAGGCGGCGCGCGCCTCGCTCGGCCTGTCGCTGCAGGCGCTGACGCCGCAGATCGCGCGGCAGCTGGGCATCACGCCGACGGTGCGCGGCCTGGTCATCTCGGCGGTCGATCCGTCGAGCGATGCGGCATCGAACGGCATCCAGCGCGGCGACGTGATCCTGTCGATCAACCAGCGCCCGACGCTGGCCGCCGCCGATGTCACTGCGGCGGTCGACGAGGCACGCAAGGCGGGGCGCAACAGCGTGCTGCTGCTCGTCCAGCGCGGCGCGCGCACGCCGGCCTATATCGGGATCAAGCTGGCTGCGGGGAAATAGGTCAAAACCCCCACCGTTCGCACTGAGCTTGTCGAAGTGCCTTCCTTCTTGCCCGAAAAGAAAGGAAAGGGCTTCGACAGGTTCAGCCCGAACGGGAAGGAGACAATATGCCCGACGGACAAGCCGGAATCTTCGTCGGCGCCAGCGAGGGGGGGGCCGATCCGCAATATCTCGATCTCAAGCGCGCCAACCGCCACGGGCTGATCGCCGGCGCGACCGGCACCGGCAAGACGGTGACGCTGCAGGGCATCGCCGAGAGCTTCAGCGCGCTCGGCGTGCCCGTGTTCCTCGCCGACGTGAAGGGCGATCTTTCGGGCGTCGCCATGGCGGGATCGCCGATGGCGCCGATCCACGCGACGCTTGCCGCGCGCGCCGCGGCGATCGGCATGGCCGATTGGGCCTACGGCGATAATCCGGCGATCTTCTGGGATCTGTTCGGCGAGCAGGGCCATCCGATCCGCACCACCGTGTCCGAGATGGGGCCGCTGCTGCTGGCCCGGCTGATGAACCTCAACGACATCCAGGAAGGCGTGCTGACGATCGCCTTCCACCTCGCCGACAAGGAAGGGCTGCTGCTCCTCGATCTCGACGATCTCCAGGCGATGCTCGCCGATTGCGCCCAGCGCGCCGACGAGATCTCGACCACCTACGGCAATGTCTCGAAGGCCAGCGTCGGCACGATCCAGCGCGCTTTGCTCCAACTGCGCGCGCAGGGCGGCGAGCATTTCTTCGGCGAGCCCGCGCTCGACATCAAGGACATGCTGCTGCTCGACGAGCAGGGCCGCGGCCAGATCAGCATCCTCGCCGCCGACAAGCTCATGGCCTCGCCCAAGCTCTACGCCACCTTCCTGCTGTGGCTGCTGTCGGAGATGTTCGAGACGCTTCCCGAGGTCGGCGATCCGGACAAGCCCAAGCTCGTGTTCTTCTTCGACGAGGCGCATCTGCTGTTCGACGAGGCGCCGCCGGCGCTGATGGAGAAGATCGAGCAGGTCGTCCGCCTGATCCGTTCGAAGGGCGTCGGCGTCTATTTCATCACGCAGAACCCGATCGACATCCCCGAAAAGGTCGCAGGGCAGCTCGGCAACCGCGTCCAGCACGCGCTGCGCGCATTCACGCCGCGCGATCAGCAGGCGGTGTCCGGCGCGGCGACCACGTTCCGCATCAATCCCGCGCTCGACGTCGCGCAGGTGATCACCGAGCTCAAGGTCGGCGAGGCCTTGGTCTCGCTGCTCCAGGCGGACGGCGCGCCCTCGATCGTCCAGCGCACGCTGATCAAGCCGCCGCGCTCGCGCGTCGGGCCGCTCACTCCGAAGGAACGCGCGCTGCTCCAGTCGCTGTCGCCGGTCGCGGGCAAATACGACACTTTGGTCGATCGCGAGAGCGCCGAGGAATTGCTCGCCGCCAAGGCCGGCAGCGCCGCCGACGCGGCCGCCGCGGCCAAGGCGCAGGCCGAGAGCGCAAAACAGCAGGCCGAAGCCGCCAAGGCCGCCGCGGCGCAAGCCAAGCTCGACGAGCGCAGCCGCGCCGCCGCGCAGAAGGAGGCCGACCGCGCCGCCGAAGCGCAGGCCAAGGCCGAAGAGCGCGCGCGCGTCGCCGCGGAGCGCGAGGCCGCCCAGCCCTCAACGCTCGATCGCGTGATCCAGTCGGCGACGCGCTCGGCCTCGTCGTCGATCGGCCGGCAGGTCGCCAACGAGGTCGGCCGGCAGATTTTCGGCGGGAACCGGCGCTCGTCGGGCGGCGGGATCGCCGGGCAGGTCATGCGCGGCATTCTCGGCGGGCTGTTCAAGTCTCGATAGGAGAGGTTATGCTCAACGAATTCAAGGCGTTCGTCGCGCGGGGCAATGTCCTCGACCTGGCGGTGGCGGTGATCATCGGCGCGGCGTTCGGCAAGATCGTCACTTCGCTGACCGACGACATCCTCATGCCGCTGATCGGCAAGGCCGCGGGCAATCTCGATTTCTCCAGCTATTTCGTGCGGCTGGGCGATGTGCCGGCAGGCTATAGGGGATCGCTCGCCAGCTATGCCGAGCTCAAGGCGGCGGGCGTGCCGCTGCTCGGCTACGGCCAGTTCATCACCGTGCTGGTCAACTTCCTGATCCTGGCCTTCATCATCTTCCTGCTGATCCGCGTCGCCAACCGGCTGGTGGTGAAGCCGACCGAGGTGGTGGTCGCGGAGTCCGCCGACGTCGCTCTGCTGCGCGAGATCCGGGACGAGTTGCGCAAGCGCTAGGCCGCGATCAGATCGTCCGCCGTTCCGTCCGCCAGGCTCGTGCCGTCGAGGATGCGCGCGGTGTCGTCGCGCACCACGAGCATCGCGCGGCGGATCGCGCAGTCGGCCTCGTCGACGCAATCGTCGCAGCGGCGATAGGCGGTGCGGCTGACGCAGGGGACGAGCGCCAGCGGCCCCTCGATTACGCGGATGATCTCGCCGAACGAGACGAGGTGCGGCGGCCGCGACAGGCGGAAGCCGCCGACGCGCCCGCGATAGCTGAGCACAAGACCCGCGGCGCGCAGATCGGCGAGAATGAACTCGAGGAACTTGCGCGGCACCTTCGCTTGCGCTGCGATCCGGCTCATCGGCAGGGGGGCTGCGTCAGGCGCGCGGGCCAGCGTCAGCATGGCGCGCAGCGCGTAACGGGAACGCTGGGTCAACATGGATCGTCTTTATACTCCTCAAATCCGCCACGAAAGCGCGGCGCGGCCGATTGGTCACTTTTCATTCAGGCTGAGCGGCCTATATGTCACGGTGCCGGGTTCGCCCGGCTATGGTGATAAATGATGCCGTGTGAGGCGCAGCGGACCCGGGGGCAGTACCCGGCGGCTCCACCAAAAATCTCCGCGAGGAGGTTTCTGACGGGGCCGAACCAGGATCGACGTGTGTTCGAGTGCGGTATTTTTGCCCGGCCTGATTGAGCCGTGAAACCGATCAAAACCACAAGTGCCAACGACAACGAGGCGCTCGCGATTGCCGCGTAACTGAGTCCTCACGGACGAAGTTACAAGGCTTAAGCGCGGTTCGGGCCGCACCGGGCAACAGAAGCGGAAACCGGCGGCCGCCGGGGGGGCCGAGCAACAGAACCCCCCGGACTTCAAAGGGCCGCGGAACAGCGGGCAAAGAGGCTCCGTATTTCGTCTGCCCGTCTTCGTTGCAGACGATGCGCGATTCCCATAAAGCAGGCAAGATGCGCCGTTTCGCCCGATCGCCGATGAATCGAAGCGCGGCAATGATCCTCGCCCTGCTCGCGCTGGCCATGCGGCTGCTGGTTCCGACCGGCTTCATGCTGGCGCCGGCGGCGGCGGGCGGGCTGCCCAATCTGGTGATCTGCACCGGCCAGGGACCGATGGCGATGCCGGGCATGACCATGGCCATGTCCGGCGCGGATCACGACAAGCATGATTCCAACGACACGGGCGGCCATCCCTGCGCCTTTGCCGCCGCCGGCGTGGCGATCGAGCTGCCGGCTCTGCTGCTGCCGGCGCTGCCGCCGGTCGCGGCGCTCGCGGTGTTGCCCGCGTTCGGCCTGATCCGCCCGGGGCTTGGCCTCGCTGCGCCCCCGCCGCCGCAAACGGGACCTCCCAGCCGTTCCTGACGAAGCCCGCCGGTGCATCGCACCGCGCGATCCTTTTCCTGTCAGTCGAACGGATCTGCCGTGTCTTATCTTCCTGGCGCGCCCACGCGGCGCGCGCTGGTGCTTGCGCTCGTCGCATCGCCGACTCCTGCGCTCGCCGCTTCCGCCGATATCGTCGTCATCGGACGACATATGTCGCCGATCGAGAATGCGCCCTCCACCGCCGCGTCGATCGACGCCGAGCGGATCGATGCCACCGTCAATGCGGTCAACGTCGAGGACACGCTCAAATATCTGCCAAGCCTGCTCGTGCGCAAACGCCATATCGGCGACACCCAGGCGCCTCTCGCGACGCGCACGTCCGGCGTCGGCGCCAGCGCGCGCAGCCTGATCTATGCCGACGGCGCGCTGCTCTCCGCGCTGATCGGCAACAACAACACGATCGCCTCGCCGCGGTGGGGGATGGTCTCGCCGGAGGAGGTGGCGCGGATCGACGTGCTCTACGGGCCCTTCTCGGCGGCCTATCCCGGCAATTCGATCGGCGCGGTGGTGAACATCACGACGCGCCTGCCGGACACGCTCGAAGGATCGGCGACGGCGGGGATCAACCTCCAGCGCTTCAGCCAATATGGCACCAGCCGCACGCTGCCGGCCCCTTACTTCGGCGCGACGCTCGGCGATCGGTTCGGGCCGCTCGCGATCTTCGCCAGCGCATCGCATGTCGCGAGCAAGAGCCAGCCGCTGGCCTATGTCACGGCGCTGCGGGCGACCGGCTCGTCCGCCCCGCGCGTGCCGGTCACCGGCGCCTATCCCGATCGCAATCGGGAGGGAGCGCCGATCGCCGTGCTGGGCGCCAGCGGCTTCGAGCATCAGCGGCAGGACAATTTCAAGCTCAAGGCCGCGCTGGACATCGCGCCGGATATCCGCCTGACTTATGTCGGCGGGCTGTTCCTCAACGATACCGATGCGTCGGCCGAAACGTATCTCAGCGACGCGACGGGGCAGCCGGTCTATGCCGGCAATCTCGACATCGGCGGCCTCCCTTATGCCGTCCCGGCGAGCGCATTCTCGAACAACGTCTACCGCTACGACGAGCGCCACTTGGCGCACAGCCTGTCGGCGACGGGGCAAAGCCGATCGTTCGACTGGCAGCTGATCGGCACGCTGTACGATTTCGACCGGGACACGCAGCGCGTGCCCGCCGGTGCCCTGCCGGCGGCGTCGCGGGGCGGGGCGGGCAACATCACCCGGCTCGACGGCACCGGCTGGTTCACGTTCGACGCGAAGGGCGTCTGGCGCGCGGACGCGGCGGCGACGCATGCGCTGAGCTTCGGCATTCATCGCGATCGCTTCCGGCTGAACAGCAACCGCTTCGCGACGAGCGACTGGATCGATGGCGCGCCCGGCGCGCTCAACCTCGCTTCGCGCGGCAGGACGCGGACCGACGCGCTGTGGGCGCAGGACGCGTGGCGGATCGCGCCGCCGCTGACGCTGACGATCGGCGGCCGCTACGAGCGGTGGAAGGCCTATGACGGCTTCAATTTCGCGATACCGTCGAGCGGGCCGGCAGCGGTGGACCAGCCGAAGCTGCGCGCGACCCGCTTCTCGCCCAAGGCATCGCTCGCCTGGGTGCCGGCCGGCGGATGGAAGGCGACGCTGTCATGGGGCGAGGCCTATCGCTTCCCCACGGTCAGCGAACTCTATCAGGTCGTCACCACCGGTCCCACGGTCACCGTGCCCAATCCCGATCTCAAGCCCGAACGCGCGCGCTCGACCGAGCTTGCGCTCCAGCGCGATGACGATCGCGGCTCTGTCCGCCTGTCGCTATTCGCCGAGCGGATCGATGACGCCTTGCTGTCGCAGACGGCGCCGCTCGTGCCGAATTCGCCGACGCTCTACAGCTATGTCCAGAACGTCGATCGGGTGCGCGCGCGCGGGGTCGAGCTCGCGTTCGAGCAGCGCGACCTGCTGGTCGAAGGCTTCGATCTCGCCGGCAGCGTCACGCTGGTCGACGCGCGGATCAAGGCCGACGCCGCCTTTCCCGCCGCGATCGGCAAGCGCCCGCCGCAGATTGCGCGGCGCAGGGCGACGCTGGTGGCGAGCTGGCGCCCGAACGCCGCGCTGACGCTGACCGCCGCCGCGCGCTACAGCAGCCGTTCGTTCGCCACGATCAACAACGTCGATACGATCTCGAACACCTATCAGGGCTTCGCGAAATATTTCGTGGTCGACCTGCGCGCGCGCCTCAAGGCGAGCCCGCATTGGTCGCTCGCGGTCGGCGTCGATAACGTCAACAACGACAAATATTTCCTATTCCACCCGTTCCCGCAGCGCTCGTTTGTGGCGGAGCTGATGTATCGGTTGTAATGAGACAAGGGCGCTTTATCGTACGATAGACCTTGCTTTGAGGAGCCCTTTATCATGATTGCCGCGAATGACCTCAAGACCCAAGGGGTTGGCGCCATCGACAAGGCGCTCGCCGACCAGCTCGAGGTACCGATCTCGGTGCGCGGTAAGGTCAAATATGTCGTGATGAAGGCGGACCAATATCACCATCTGCGCGAATGCGAGCTGGAGGCGGCGCTGGCGGAGACCCGCGCCGACCTCGCCGCCGGCGACTTCGTCCGTCAGAGCCCGGCCGAACATGTTCGGCGGATGATGGAGCAGATCGCCCGAGGATGAGCTGGACGCTCGTCTTCACCCGCCAGTACGAACGCCGCGCGCTCAAATTCCTCGCGCGCAATCCGAAGATGGCCGGGCAGTACGAGAAGGCGCTGACCCTCCTCGAAGCAGAGCCGCACCATCCGTCGCTGCGGCTGCATGCGCTCAAGGGCCGGCTGGGCGGGCTGCACTCGGTGTCGATCAACCTCAGCTACCGGATCACGCTCGAGCTGGTGATCAGCGGACGCGAGATCATCCTAATCAACGTCGGCGACCACGACGAGGTGTATCGATGAAGACGCTGTCATGAGTATCGACATCTACGAGAGCGCCGTTCGGCCTCAAGGGAGGTTTGGAGCGGTTTTCGAGCATGATGACGATGCGGCCTACTTCTACCTCCTCGACGTGCATCGGAAGGAGGGCAGTCAGGTTATCGAATCATTTGATGCCTGTGCCGTCGTAGCAATGACGCCAGTTGCTTCGTTGGAAGTAAAATGGTCGGCCGGCGGAGACATGGTGGGACTGTTCGCACGAAGCAGGTTGCTTGCGGTTTATGATCTCGCCGACGGCGCCAAGTCGGCGGGGAGATCGGCGGTTGCAACCGACCGCCTGAGATTTGGTCGAGCGCAGTAGCGACAAGCAAAAAGGGGGCCGTTAAGCCCCCTTTCCGTTCGTCAGCGGTCAACCGGACCTCAGTCGTCGTCGCGGGTCAGGAAGGCAGGCGCGAACTCGGGCGCGGGACCGTCGTCGTTGCTGCTCTCGCGGCGGGGGCCGCGGTCGCCGCCCTCGCCACGAGGACCACGGTCACCACCGCCCTCGCGCCGGGGGCCGCGATCCCGATCGCCGCCCTCACGCCGAGGACCGCGGTCGCCGCCGTCCCTGCGCGGGCCACGCTCGCCGCCGCCACCGCCGTCACGACGCGGGCCGCGATCGGAGCGGGGGCCGCGGTCGCGGTCGCCCCCTTCGCGCGGAGGCCGCGTGTCGGGCAGCTCCTCGCCGGTCGCCTGGTCGACGACGCGCATCGACAGGCGGACCTTGCCGCGCGGATCGATCTCGAGGACCTTGACCTTGACCTCCTGCCCCTCGCTCAGCACGTCCTTGACCGACGCGACGCGCTCGCTCGAGATCTCCGAGACGTGGACGAGGCCGTCCTTGCCGCCCATGAAGTTCACGAACGCGCCGAAATCGACGATGTTGACGACCTTGCCGTGGTAGATCTTGCCGACCTCGGCCTCCTGAACGATGCCGAGGATCCAGTTGCGCGCGGCTTCGATCTTGGCGTTGTCGGCCGATGCGATCTTGATCGTGCCGTCGTCGTCGATGTCGACCTTGGCGCCGGTCGTCGCGACGATCTCGCGAATGATCTTGCCGCCGGTGCCGATGATATCGCGGATCTTGTCCTTGGGGATCGACATCGTCTCGATCCGCGGCGCGTGGGCGGAAAGCTCCTCGCGCGTGTGATCGAGCGCCTTGGCCATCTCGCCGAGGATGTGCGCGCGGCCCTCGTTCGCCTGGGCGAGCGCGACCTTCATGATCTCCTCGGTGATCCCGGCGATCTTGATGTCCATCTGGAGCGAGGTGATGCCCTCGCTGGTGCCCGCGACCTTGAAGTCCATGTCGCCCAAATGATCCTCGTCGCCGAGGATGTCGCTGATCACGGCGAAGTCCTGCCCCTCGAGGATCAGGCCCATGGCGATGCCCGAAACCGGGCGCTTGAGCGGCACGCCCGCGTCCATCAGCGCCAGCGAGCCGCCGCACACCGTCGCCATCGACGACGAGCCGTTGGACTCGGTGATGTCGGAGAGCACGCGGATCGTATAGGGGAACTCCTCCTTCGACGGCAGCACCGGGTGCAGCGCGCGCCAGGCGAGCTTGCCGTGGCCGACCTCGCGGCGCCCCGGCGCGCCGAAGCGGCCGACCTCGCCGACCGAATAAGGCGGAAAGTTATAGTGCAGCATGAAGTTCGAGTAGGACAGCCCCTCGAGCCCGTCGATCATCTGCTCGGCTTCCTTGGTGCCGAGCGTGGTCGTCACGATCGCCTGCGTCTCGCCGCGGGTGAACAGCGCGCTCCCATGCGCGCGCGGCAGGAAGTGGACCATCGATTCGATCGGGCGGACAGTGCGCGTGTCGCGCCCGTCGATGCGGCGGCCTTCCTTGAGGATCGCGGTGCGCACGATGTCCGCCTCCACCTTCTTGCCGAGCTTGGCGGCCTTGAGGCGGACGGTGGGATCGGCGTCCTTGAAATACTCGTGCATCGCCTTCTTCGCCTCGGCGATGGCGGCGACGCGATCGGCTTTGCCGGTCAGCTTGTACGCCTCGACCAAGCCGTCGCCGATCAGGCCCTTAACCTGCGCCTTGAGGTCGCCGTCGTCGCTCGCCTTGAGCTCCCACGGATCCTTCGCGGCCTTCTCGGCGAGCTGGATGATCGCCTGCACGACCTTCTGGATCTCGCGATGGGCGAACATCACGCCGCCGAGCATGACCTCTTCCGACAGCTCCTTGGCCTCGGATTCGACCATCATCAC
>CAXTMX010000077.1:0-11511 GCA_964245585.1 uncultured Sphingomonadaceae bacterium
CACCCCGGCCCCGCCCTCGATGCCGAGCAGCCCGCGGCGCATCTCATTGCCGAAGCGGTCGCGCAGGATGTCGGACCCGGTGATCGCTTGGAACGTCAGCTGACGCTGCCCGCGCGCGACGCGCAGTTCGATCCGCTCGGCCGGGCGGATCAGCACGATCTGCTGGACCTCCTCGAAACGCTCGACCGAGCGCCCGGCGATCTCGAGGATGCGGTCGCCGGGTTGGATCCCGGCAACGGCGGCGGCCGATCCGGGGCGCACCGCGGTTACGATCGGCGGCGTGGTCGGCTCGCCCAGCGTCGCGAAGATGGCGCAGAACACCGTGATCGCGAACAGGAAATTGGTCAGCGGCCCGGCCGCAACGATGATGAAGCGCTGCCACACCGGCTTGGCCTGGAAGGTCTGCGCGCGCTCGGCCGCCGGCAGCGACAGCCATTCGGCGGTCGGCGTGCTCGCCGGGTTCATGTCGCCGGCGAACTTGACGTAGCCGCCCATCGGCACCCAGCCGATCTTCCAGCGCGTTCCGCGCCGGTCGTTCCAGCCGATCAGCTCGCGCCCGAAGCCGATCGAGAAGACGTCGGCCTTCACGCCGAACATCCGCCCCGCGAGATAATGCCCCATCTCGTGGATGAAAATCAGCGGCCCGATCACCGCGAGGAAGCTGAGCACGGTGGTGATGATGCCGGGGGATGGGGTCACGCCGTTACCTTCGTCATTGCCGCTTCGGCCACGCGGCGCGCGCCTGCATCGATCGCAAACACATCGTCGAGCGACGATGGCGCAGGCGGGTCATAGCGCGCGAGCGTTTCGCTGACCACGGCGGCGATGTCGAGGAAGGCGATGCGCCGTGCCAGGAACGCGGCCACGGCCACCTCGTTCGCCGCGTTGAGCACGGCGGGACGCGCTCCTCCCGCCATCAGTGCGTCGCGGGCGAGGCCGAGTGCGGGAAAGCGCTCGCCGTCGGGCGCAGAGAAATCGAGCCGGCCGAGCTGCGCCAGGTCGAGCGGGGCGCTCGATGTATCCATCCGTGCGGGGTGAGCCAGCGTATAAGCGATCGGCGTGCGCATGTCGGGCGTCCCGAGCTGCGCCAGCACCGATCCGTCGACATATTCGACCAACGAATGAACCACCGACTGCGGATGGACCAGCACTTCGAACCGCTCCGCGCCGACCGGAAACAGATGATGCGCCTCGATCAGCTCGAGCCCCTTGTTCATCAGCGTCGCCGAATCGACCGAGATCTTCGCGCCCATCGACCAATTGGGATGCTTCACTGCGACCTCGGGAGTGACCCGCCGCATCTCCTCGCGCGTCCAGTCGCGGAACGGCCCGCCGCTCGCGGTCAGCAGGATCCGCCGCACCTGCTCGGGCGCGCCGTGCGGGAAGCATTGGAAGATCGCATTATGCTCGGAATCGACCGGCAGGATCGTCGCTTGGTGCGCGTGCGCCGCCTCGAGCATCACCGGCCCCGCCGAGACCAGCGCCTCCTTGTTGGCCAGCGCCACAGTCCTGCCGCAGGTCAACGCCGCCATCACCGGCTCAAGGCCGGCGCAGCCGACGATCGCCGCCATCGTCCAGTCGGCGCCGCGCGCCGCCGCCTCGACCAGCGCCGCTGGCCCGGCGGCCGCCTCGATCCCGCTCCCGGCGAGCGCGTCGCGCAGCGCGTCGAGCAGCGCCGGGTCGGCCACCACCGCGATCTGCGCGCACGTTCGCCGCGCCGCCTCGGCCAGCTTTGTGACATCGCTATGCGCGGTCAGCGCGACGACCTCGAACGCCGCCGGATCGCGCTCGATCAGATCGAGTGTCGAGCAGCCGACCGAGCCGGTCGCGCCGAGGATCGAGATGGTCTTGCGTGCCAACTCAGATCCAGCCCGCCGCCACGAGCAGCGCGACGGCGCACGCCACCGGCACGACGCCGTCGAGCCGGTCGAGCGCTCCGCCATGGCCGGGCAGCAGCCGCCCCGAATCCTTGACCCCCGCCCGCCGCTTGAGCCAGCTTTCGAACAGGTCGCCGCCCTGCGCGATCACCGCGAGCAGCGCGCCGAGCGAACCGAGCCGCAGCGGCAGCCGCAAGGCCCAGGCGAGCGCCACGCCGACCACCAGCGCCGCCGCCATTCCGCCGAACAGCCCGGCCCAGGTCTTGTTCGGGCTGATCGTCGGGGCAAGCTTGGTGCCGCCGATCGCGCGTCCGGCGAAATAAGCCCCGATGTCGGTCGTCCACACCAGCACGAGCGTCCATAGCGTCAGCTCGGTCCCGTCGCTCTGGTCGCGCAGCAGCAGCAGGGCGAATGCCGGCGCAACCGCATAAACGACGCCGGCCCCCAGCCAGGCGCCGCCGAACAGCGCCGCCGCCAGCGCCGTGACCAGCAGCGCGGTCCAGTTCTGAGGGTCGGCGGTCTGGAAATAGGGCCAGGCCATTGCCAGCGGAACCGCCGCGGCGGCGATCGCCACGCCGCCGCGATACGGCCGCTCACCGGTCAGCCGCGCCCATTCGCTCGTCATCAGCAGCGTGGCGAGACTGACGAGAGCCCAGAAGAAAGATCCGCCGCGCACCAGCGCCGCGACCGCGACCGCCGCCATCGCGGCTCCGGCGAGCGTGCGGACCCGCAGCTCGGAGCCCCGGGAAGGAAGGGCGACCCCGCTCACAGCCCGCCGTGGCGCCGCTCGCGCCGGCCGAACTGCTCGATCGCCGCAGCCAGCGCCGCGCCGTCGAAATCGGGCCACAGCGTGTCGACGAAGAGGAGCTCGGCATAGGCCGCTTGCCACAGCAGGAAATTGGAGAGGCGTTGCTCGCCCGACGTGCGGATGACGAGATCGAGCGGGGGCAGCCCGGCGGTGTCGAGTCGGTCCTCGATCGCTGTTGCGTCGATTGCCGCCGGATCGAGCGTGCCGGCCTGCACCTCGCGCGCCAGCGCCTGCGCCGCCCGCGCCAGCTCGTCCTGCGCGCCGTAATTGAGCGCGATCACCAGCGTCATGCGATGGTTGCCGGCGGTGCGCCGGCACGCGTCGTCGATCAGCTCCACGATGTCGGCGTCGAGCTTGGCCGGATCGCCGATGATCTTGAGGCGGATGCCGTTGTCGATCAGCTCGTCGATCTCGGCGCGGATGTAATGGCGCAGCAGCCCCATCAGATCGGAGATCTCGGCGGCCGGGCGGCGCCAGTTCTCCGATGAGAAGGCATAGAGCGTCAGTACCTCGATCCCCTGCTCGGCGGCCGCGCGGATCGTCTTGCGCACCGCCTCGGCGCCGCTGCGATGGCCCGCGACGCGCGGCAGATGGCGCGCCTTGGCCCAGCGGCCGTTGCCGTCCATGATGATCGCGACATGGCGCGGCGTCGCGCTTCCGCCGCCCGCGCGCGCCGCGATCGTGGCCGGCGCCGGGCTCACTTGCCGAGGATTTCCTTTTCCTTGGCGGACGCGGCGGCGTCGAGCTCGGCGATCGTCGCGTCGGTCAGCTTCTGCACTTCGGCCTCGTGGCGCTTGCGCTCGTCCTCGCCGAACAAGCCCTTCTTCTCGTCGGTCTTGAGCGCCTCCATCCCGTCGCGGCGCACGTTGCGCGCGGCAATCCGCGCTTTCTCGGCATATTGACCGGCGAGCTTGGCCAGCTCCTTGCGCCGTTCCTCGGTCAGGTCGGGGATCGGCAGGCGCAGCGTCGTCCCGTCGACGATCGGGTTGAGCCCGAGCCCGGCCGAGCGGATCGCCTTGTCCGCCGGCCCGACATTGGACTTGTCCCACACCTGCACCGACAGCAGCCGCGGTTCGGGCACCGAGACGGTGGCGATCTGGTTGAGCGGCATGTGCGATCCGTAAACCTCGACGGTCACCGGATCGAGCAGCGTCACCGAGGCGCGCCCGGTGCGCAACCCCTGGAGATCGTGCTTCAGCGCGTCGACGCTGCCGGCCATCCGCCGCTGGAGATCGGCCTTGTCATAAGCAGCCATCGCTCACTCCTCGTTCTGGACGATCGTCGCGGTGCCGTCCCCGGCGAGCACGCGGGCCAAATTGCCCCGCTCGCGGATGTTGAACACGACGATCGGGATATTGTTGTCGCGGCACAAGGCGACCGCGCTGGCGTCCATCACCTTGAGGTCGTCGGCCAGCACGCGGTTGAAGCTCAGCTGGTCGTAGCGGCTGGCCGTCGGCACCTTCTTGGGATCGGCGTCGTAGACACCGTCGACGCTGGTGCCCTTGAACAAGGCGTCGCAGCCCATCTCGGCGGCGCGCAGCGCGGCGGCCGTGTCGGTGGTGAAGAAGGGATTGCCGGTGCCGGCGGCGAAGATCACGATGCGGCCCTTATCCATGTGGCGCACGGCGCGCCTACGGATATAAGGCTCGCACACCGTCGCCATCGGGATCGCCGACATCACGCGCGTGTCGACGCCGATCTGCTCGAGCGCGTTCTGCACCGCCAGCGCGTTCATCACCGTGGCGAGCATGCCCATATAGTCCGCGCTCGTGCGGTCGAAGCCCTTGGCCGACGCGGCGAGCCCGCGGAAGATATTGCCGCCGCCCACGACCAGGCACAGTTCGTGCGCCATCGCGCGGGCGTTGGCGATCTCTCCGGCGACGCGCGACACCGTGTCGGGATCGATCCCGAACGGACCGCCGCCCATCAGCACCTCGCCCGACAGTTTCAGCAGTATGCGGTTGAAGCGCGGGCGTGGCATCGCGGGGCGTTGATCCGATTTCGAGCGGGGGCGGCGCGCACCTTAGGAGCGCGCGCGCGCTCGGGAAAGCCCCTCCCGCGTACGGGAGCAAGACAGTCTCACCCGTTGGCGGCGGCCGCGACCTCGGCGGCGAAATCGCTGACCTCGCGCTCGATGCCCTCGCCGAGCTGGAAGCGGACATAGTCCTTGAGCACGATCGATCCGCCGGCCTCCTTGGCCGCGGCGGCAACGACGTCGGCGATGCGCGTCTTGTTGTCGATCACGAACAGCTGGCTGAGCAGCGCCGCCTCCTTCTTGAACTTGGCGATCGCGCCTTCGACCATCTTCTCGACGATATTGGCCGGCTTGCCCGATTCCGCCGCCTTCTCTGCCGCGATCGCGCGCTCGCGCTCGATCACCGCGGCGTCGAGGCCCTCTTCGTGCAGCGCCTGCGGGCTCGCCGCGGCGATGTGCATCGCCAATTGCTTGCCCAACGCCTGCAGCTTGTCGGCCGGCGCATCGCCCTCGAGCGCGACGAGCACGCCGATCTTGCCGAGCCCCGGCGCGACCGCATTGTGGACGTAAGGCACGATCGCGCCCTGCCCTACCTCGATCGTGCGCACGCGGCGCAGATTCTGGTTCTCGCCGATCGTGGCGATGTTGGCGGTGAGCTTCTCCGCCACGGTGCCGCCGCCGGGATAGGCCGCGGCGCCGAGCGCCTCGGCGCTGTCGCCGCCGTCGAGCGCGAGCTGCGTCACCGCGCGAACGAATTCCTGGAACTGGTCGTTCTTGCTGACGAAATCGGTCTCGGAATTGACCTCGACCGCCGCGCCCTTGGTGCCGCGCACGGCCACGCCGACGAGCCCCTCGGCGGCGGTGCGGCCCGATTTCTTGGCGGCGGTGGCGAGGCCCTTGGTGCGCAGCCAGTCAATCGCCGCTTCCATGTCGCCTCCATTCTCGGTCAGCGCCTTCTTGCAATCCATCATGCCCGCGCCGGACCGCTCGCGCAGGTCCTTCACGGCCGCAGCGGTGATTTCCGCCATAATCCGTTCCTTTCAGTCAGACCCGTTCGCCCTGAGCCTGTCGAAGGGCTCTCCTTCTTCCGCGAAGAAAGGAAAGGGCTTCGACAGGCTCAGCCCGAACGGTCGTGGATATGTTAAGCCGAAAGCGCTTCCTCGACCGGCGGCTCCTCGGACGCGCCGAGATCCTCGCCCCGGGCCGCGCGGCCGCCCTGGTTGCCGCGCGTCGCCGCCTCGGCGATCGCGTCGCAATAGAGCCGGATCGCGCGCGAGGCGTCGTCGTTGGCCGGGATCGGGAAGGCGATCCCGTCGGGGCTGACGTTCGAATCGAGGATCGCGACGACCGGAATGCCGAGCGTATTGGCCTCCTTGATCGCGAGCTCCTCCTTGTTGGCGTCAATCACGAAGATCACGTCGGGGATGCCACCCATGTCGCGGATGCCACCGAGGCTGAGCTCGAACTTGTCGCGTTCGCGCGTCAGCTGGAGCACCTCCTTCTTGGTCAGGCCGGTGGTGTCGCCCGAAAGCTGCTCCTCGAGGCTCTTGAAGCGCTTGATCGAGCCCGAGATCGTCTTCCAGTTGGTCAGCATGCCGCCGAGCCAGCGATGGTTGACGAAATGCTGGCCCGAGCGGCGCGCCGCCTCGGCGATCGGCTCGGCCGCCTGCCGCTTGGTGCCGACGAGCAGCACCTTGCCGCCGCCCGCCACCGTCGATGCGACGAACTCGAGCGCGCGCGCCATCAGCGGCACGGTCTGGCTGAGGTCGATGATGTGCACGCCGTTGCGGTCGCCGAAGATGTACGGTTTCATCTTCGGATTCCAGCGGTGCGTCTGGTGGCCGAAATGTGCGCCAGCATCGAGCAGCTGGTGCATCGTGACGGTGGGAGCCGCCATAGGATAATCTCCTCCGGTTGAGCCTCTGCGGGGCAGTGACCGGGGCTTCGCTGAGGAAGCGTCCGGCACCGGTTATGGCGCCCCGCATGTGGATTGAGGGCGGGCGCTTAGCCGGCCTGTCCGCTGAAATCAAGTGTTGAGGCGATTATATCGATGACAAATCACACTTCATTGCGCCAAGACATCTTATTGGCGGGGATTATTCAGCATCGCCTCCCTCAAATCATCGAAGATTTTGAGGGTGAGTACGCCAAGCTCAAGGCGCGATTTCCCCCTCTTGACCGAGATTCTCTCAAGGAGAAAATCCGCATTGCCCAGCGCACGCCGGGGGAGCGCATCGCCGATCGCGCCAGACTGACGCAGCTCATGGCCAATCTCAACCAGGACGGCCATTAGGACGTTCGCCTGCGCTTCGGTCTCGTCGAGACGCCGCTCAAAGTCTGGCGTCATTTGGCAGATACCTCAAAGCGTGAAAATTAACGCTCGTTGGCAGTGCCAGAAGAATCCTGCTAGATATAAATGATGAGTGACACCGAGCGAATGGACCAAGTTTTGCGGCGGATGTTGAACACGCCGCCGAAACAGCGGCGGCCGCTCAAGGATAAGGGCGGCGAACCTTCACCCGAGAGGGGAAGCGCGGAGAAGGATTAACCGTTCCGCGCTTGCCCGTATAGGGGTTCACATTGCTTCGTGTTGTCCAGTTATCAAACTTCGAGCGGTTCGGGCCGGATCGAAAATGAGGCGCTACAAACACCCGATTCTTGGTCACATATGGCCGGACGTGGACGCTTGCGGCTAAGCTGGGAAAGCTCCATCCGGCCAATACGATCAGCATCGCCAGCTTAATCCGTGCTGCCATTAGGCCCTTCGGACTTCGTCAAACTGTTCTTCCATCCGATCCACGTCGTATCGGAGGTTTTCTATCTTTTCGATCGCCGTATTGTGATTGTAATTCATGTTGAACATCATGAGCATCACGGCAAGGGCGATGGCGGCAACCGAGCCGTAATAGTGGTCTACAGCCCAGAATACGGCTATGCCGATAAGACCCCAAATAAGTGAAGTAATAGCCTTCATATTCCCTGCACTCCCCGGCCACAGCCGGGCGGTTAGCCGCGTGCGAACAAAGGAACACACGCCCTGCGTGTTTCCCTCAGGTGTTGTATTCCGCAGGCCACCCGACCTGAGAAGGTCGAAGGCCCTTTGTTCGGCGCCGAATTGCGCATCACCCCCTCACGGCTAAGATCGAGGACAACACGCAATTCTACGCAATATCGGATGAAAAAATCAACGCGATTCTTGATAATGGTTAATATGCTGAGATAAGGTATATATCTCAGAGGGTTAGTTGGGCGGAGATGTCGCGTTAACCTCCCGTTGTTGCGGGATCGCCCAATGTTTGCCACATAGAGAGGATAAGCCACCTCTTTAACGAGAGGAGAGGGACTTTTTTTATGACTGAGCGCATAGAACATCCTGTCTATTTCACTCAGTTGGAGGACAACACCTTTTTGGCGGCGTCGGTCCAGCGCCCTTGGTTCTGCCTCTCTGCCCCTTCTTTGGAAGAGGCAAGATCAAAGGCCGAGCGTGCTTTGGCCTTTTTTGAGTCCCACACTCCGACCATTCGCCCTTTTCGTCGCCCAAAAACCATTACGCCATTCGCTACGGTGCGCGTCGAAAACCTAAAGGCGTCTGGCTGACGTGCCCCGTCCGCCGAGGTTCATGTTTACGATTGACCACCTGAATGATGACCAACTGGCGTTCTATGGTTGGGCTGTCGCTGAGGATGGCGAGGAGTTTAAGCTTTACCGACGAATGCATGATGGTGAGCAACAGGTCGTCCAGAACGCTAGTCCGAGATGGTTTGTCGTGGACGATGTGAACGACGCAACGCAGATGGCAGACCAATCAATGGTAATAGGTCCCGATCTAACCAGCTCAGACTTACATTAATCGGCTGATAGCCCTCTCCCGATACATTAGCCGCTTCCCTACGGCGCCTTGGAGGGCGCGCACGGCGCGCGATCCGTCGTCGAACCCATTGCCCTGGCGATAGCTGTAGCGGAAGTCGAACTCGGCGAGATAGCGGTGCAGGTGCTGCTCGCCGCAATGCTGATAGATGCCCTTCATGCCACGCTTGAAGATCGAGAAGAAGCCTTCCACGGTGTTCGTGTGGATCGTGCGATCGCCTCGCCGGACGTACTCGCCGGAGCGATGATTGATAGTGTCGTGGCCGGCGAAGTTCCAGCCCAATCCGACATAGACCGGTAGCTCGTCCGTCATGAGCCGTGCCGATCGTGACAAGTTGCGCTCCAAGGCTTCGGCAATCTCCTTGCCGTTGACCTTGTCGAGCGAGAAACTGCGTACCTTGCCGCTGTTGCGATCCACCAAGGATAGAACCGCCATCTTATGTGATCCACCGCCCTTGGCCACTTCCACGCCTTTGCGCCGACCAATATAGGTTTCATCAACTTCAACCGTTGCTCCGTCCGAACCGAGCGGCCCCAAGCCGTCCGACCGCATCGCCTCGCGGATGCGGTGAGCCATGAACCAGGCCGTCTTGTAGGTCACCCCCAGCATGCGGTGGAGCTGATGCGCCGACATGCCTTTCTTGCTGGAACACAGCAGGTGCGTCGCCAGCAGCCATTTGTGCAGCGGCACTTTCGAGCGCTCGAACACCGTGCCGACCGTCACGGTGAACTGTTTACGGCACGCTTTACACTGAAGTACGCCAGCTCGGACCGCCCCTTCGGGATGCGCCTTGGTCGCGCGGCCACGCTGATTGGGAAGGCGACTCGCATCCGAGGAACCGCAATGACGACAAACCGGTCCGTCTGGCCAGCAGACCCCTTCTAGGTGCAGGCGAGCTTTTTCGGGATCAAGAAAATAGGACGCGGTAAGGTTTTCCATGTCCTCATCGTAGCCCTCAGCACCGATTTGTCAAGTATATAAACGCCAGTGTTGACAAGGTAGAACATATCGGGAACATGGAACCAGCTCTGACGTAACGGGTTGTTAACCAAAATTTTTGCAGCCGCCCGCAGCCGCTCCGAAGGAAGGAATATCGATGCTTCACATTTTGTTTCATGTCGTAGCGGGGATGGCTTTCGGCAGCGTGCTGGCCGCGTCGCTTGGATTGATCGCCTTGCAACTGCATGGTCAGCGCCGGCTGATCACCGCGGCGCTGTTCGGCGAGCAGCGCACCTTAGCCCCGAAGTGGACGTCACGTATCAGGACGGTTTCGCGCCCTGTTCCTGTCGTGACCCGGCCAATCCCGCGGTCCTACGCAACCGCTTGATTCTAGCGTAACTGCGCATTCCGAACGGTATCGCCAGCAAATAAAGCGCAGTGATGACACTCAGCGTCACCCACGGTGCGGCGATCAATGCGCCGGCAACCAAGGCGAAAATGGCCAATGCGCCAAAGCGCATGCCGCGACGCAGCCGCAACGCCGACCAGCTGAATGTCGCCACGTTCGAGACCATCAGGAAAGCGACGAACGCGGCCCAGGGCGCGACCAGATAGAAGCTGCGGAAAATGTCGGCGCCGTCCCAGAATTCGCGCGTCACCAGCCAGAGATAGACCGGCAGCATCAGCGTCCCGGCCGCCGCCGGCGCCGGGATGCCGGTCAGGAAGCCTGCCGATTTATGCGGCTGATCGATGACGTCGATATTGGCGTTGAAGCGCGCCAGGCGCAGCGCGCAGCACACCGCCTGCGCCAGCGCGAACACCCAGCCGAACTGCGGCAGCCGCTCGAGCGACCACAGATAGATGACGATTGCCGGCGACACGCCGAACGCGATCACGTCGGACAGCGAATCGAGCTCGGCGCCGAACCGGCTCTCGCCCTTGAGCAATCGCGCGATGCGCCCGTCGACCCCGTCGAGCACGCCGGCGACGATGATCGTCGCCACCGCGAGTTCCCATTTCTGATCGATTGCAAAGCGCACGCCGCTCAGGCCGAAGCACAATGCGAGCGCGGTAACCGTATTGGGCGCCAGCGCCCGCAGCGAAATGCCGCCCGCGCCGCGCCGCGTGCCGTTCACTGGCGCACGCCGTCCGCGCGCGCGCCGTGCCCGGCGACCGCCAGCACGGTCTCGCCGGCGGTGGTGCGCTGGCCCAGGATCACCTGCGGCGCGGTGTTCGCCGGCAGATAGACGTCGACCCGGCTGCCGAAACGGATCAGCCCGATGCGCTGGCCCGCCGCGACGATATCCCCCGCCTTGACGAACGGCACGATCCGCCGCGCGACGAGCCCGGCGATCTGAGTGAAGCCGATCCGGAGCCCGTCGGCGCCCTCGACCAGGATGTGCTGACGCTCATTGTCGTCGCTCGCCTTGTCGAGGCTCGCATTGACGAACTTGCCCGAGATATAGACGACGCGGCTGACCGTGCCGGCGATCGGCGAGCGATTGATGTGGACGTCGAACACGCTCATGAAAATCGATACGCGGTAGACCGGCTCGGGCCCCAGCCCCGCCTCGCCGTCGAGCTCGCGCGGCGGCGGCACGTGTGCGATCATCGTGATCAGCCCGTCGGCGGGCGCGACGATTGCCCCTGACCCGCGCGGCGTGACGCGCACCGGATCGCGGAAGAAGGCGATCGACCACAGCGTCACGCCGAGCATCGGCCAGGCGAGCGTCTCCCATGCCAACCATGCGAACACGAGCGTCAGCGCCGCGAACAGCAGGATGAACTTGTGGCCGTCGGGATGCGGCGGGGCAAACCAGGGGGCGACGATCGTTTCGACGTCGCGGGTCGGGGGAAGTTCCATCGCCTCAACCTAGGGCGCGGCGGCGAAGCTGACAATGCGCGTCGGGCAGTTGATCGCGGTCGACCCAGGCCCTATGCGGCGCTGGATTACCGTGACGAGAAAGCGAGCAGCATGGCCAAGATCAAGGTGAAGACGCCCGTCGTGGAGATCGACGGCGACGAAATGACCCGGATCATCTGG
>CAXTMX010000078.1:0-11319 GCA_964245585.1 uncultured Sphingomonadaceae bacterium
AAGAAGATGGCGCTCGAGCTGTTCAAGCCGTTCATCTACGCGCGCCTCGACGCCAAGGGCCTGAGCATGACGCTCAAGCAGGCGAAGAAGTGGGTCGAGAAGGAGCGCAAGGAGGTCTGGGACATCCTCGACGAGGTGATCCGCGAGCATCCGGTGCTGCTCAACCGCGCGCCGACGCTCCACCGCCTCGGCATCCAGGCGTTCGAGCCGGTGCTGATCGAGGGCAAGGCGATCCAGCTCCACCCGCTCGTCTGCTCGGCGTTCAACGCCGATTTCGACGGCGACCAGATGGCCGTGCACGTGCCGCTGAGCCTCGAGGCGCAGCTGGAAGCGCGCGTGCTGATGATGTCGACCAACAACATCCTCTCGCCCGCCAACGGCAAGCCGATCATCGTGCCGTCGCAGGACATGGTGCTGGGGCTCTATTATCTGTCGATGATGAAGGAAGGCGAGCCCGGCGAGGGCATGCTGATCTCCGACATGTCGGAGGTGCACCAGGCGCTCGCCGCCAAGGCGGTGACGCTCCACACCAAGATCGTCAGCCGCGTGCCGCAGACCGACGAGGCGGGCAAGCCCTTCATGAAGCGCGTCGAGACGACGCCGGGGCGCATGCTGCTCGGCGAGACGCTGCCGCAGTCGCACAAGGTGCCGTTCGAGACGGTCAACCGGCTGCTGACCAAGAAGGAGATCGGCGACGTCATCGACATCGTCTATCGCCACACCGGCCAGAAGGAGACCGTGCTGTTCGCCGACGCGATCATGGTGCTCGGCTTCCGCCACGCGTTCCAGGCCGGCATCTCGTTCGGCAAGGACGACATGATCATCCCCGACGCCAAGGTGCCGCTGGTCGACGAGACTCGCACGCTCGTGAAGGATTACGAGCAGCAGTATCAGGACGGGCTGATCACCCAGCAGGAGAAGTACAACAAGGTGATCGACGCCTGGTCGCGCTGCGGCGATCGCGTCGCGAACGAGATGATGAAGGAGATCCAGGCGGTCAAGAAGCTGCCCAACGGCCGCGAGGCCGACATCAACTCGATCTACATGATGGCGCACTCGGGCGCCCGCGGCAGCCAGGCGCAGATCAAGCAGCTCGCCGGCATGCGCGGGCTGATGGCCAAGCCGTCGGGCGAGATCATCGAGACGCCGATCATCTCGAACTTCAAGGAAGGGCTGACCGTTCTCGAATATTTCAACTCGACCCATGGCGCCCGCAAGGGTCTCGCGGACACCGCGTTGAAGACCGCCAACTCGGGCTATCTCACGCGCCGCCTGGTCGACGTGTCGCAGGATTGCGTGATCGTCGAGGAGGATTGCGGCACCGAGCGCTCGCTCGAGATGCGCGCGATCGTCCAAGGCGGTGCGGTGATCGCGTCGCTCGGCGAGCGCATCCTCGGCCGCACCACGGCGGAGGACCTGGTCGATTCGAAGACCAACGAGGTCCTCGTCGCGAAGGGCACATTGCTCGACGAGGCGATGATCGCGCAGATCGAGGCGATCGGGCTCCAGTCGGCGCAGATCCTATCGCCTTTGGTGTGCGAGAGCATCGGCGGCGTCTGCGCCAAATGCTACGGGCGCGATCTCGCGCGCGGCACCCCGGTCAACATCGGCGAGGCGGTCGGCGTGATCGCGGCGCAGTCGATCGGCGAGCCGGGCACGCAGCTGACGATGCGCACGTTCCACATCGGTGGTGCGGCACAGCTCAACGAGACCTCGCATCTCGAGGCGGTCGCCGACGGCAAGGTCGAGTTCCGCGACCTGCGCGTGATCGAGGACAGCCGCGGCCGGCGGGTGTCGCTGTCGCGCAGCGGCGAGCTGGCGATCATCGACATGGACGGCCGCGAGCGGGCGACGCATCGCCTGCCCTACGGCGCGCATCTGCTGTTCGACGACGGCCATATCGTCGCCAAGGGCGATCGCATGGCCGAGTGGGATCCGTTCATGATGCCGGTGATCACCGAGCAGGGCGGCACGGTGAAGTATCAGGACCTGATCGACAACAATACGCTGACCGAGCAGACCGACGAAGCGACCGGCATCAGCCAGAAGATCGTCACCGAATACCGCCAGACGCGGTCGAAGGAGGATCTGCGCCCGCGCATCACCCTGCTCGACGCGGATTCGGGCGAGGCGGCGCGCTACATGCTCGCACCGGGCGCGATGCTTTCGGTCGAGGACGGCCAGGTGGTCAAGGCGGGCGAGGTGCTCGCCCGCGTCAGCCGCGAGGCGGCCAAGACGCGCGACATCACCGGCGGCCTGCCGCGCGTCGCCGAGCTGTTCGAGGCGCGCAAGCCCAAGGAGAATGCGATCATCGCCAAGGTCTCGGGCCGGGTCGAGTTCGGCAAGGACTATAAGGCGAAGCGCAAGATCTCGATCCGCCCCGACGACGGGTCGGAGTCGGTCGATTATCTGATCCCCAAGTCGAAGGTGATCGACATCCAGGAGGGCGATTACGTCAAGCGCGGCGACAATCTGATCGGCGGCTCGCCCGATCCGCACGACATCCTCGAGGTGCTCGGGATCGAGCCGCTCGCCGAGTATCTCGTGTCGGAGATCCAGGAGGTCTATCGTCTCCAGGGCGTGAAGATCAACGACAAGCACATCGAGACGATCGTTCGCCAGATGCTGCAGAAGGTCGAGATCACCGCGTCGGGCGACAGCACCTATCTGGTCGGCGAGCAGGTCGAGCGCGAGGACATGGAGGCGGACAACCGCAAGCTCGCTGCCGAAGGGCGCGCGCCGGCGGAGGGCAAGCCGGTCCTGCTCGGCATCACCAAGGCGTCACTGCAGACCCGCAGCTTCATCTCGGCGGCGTCGTTCCAGGAGACGACTCGCGTGCTGACCGAGGCCTCGGTCCAGGGCAAGATCGACAATCTGGTGGGCCTCAAGGAGAATGTCATCGTCGGCCGGCTGATCCCGGCGGGAACCGGCGCGGGCATGAACCGGCTGCGCGTGGCGGCGACGTCGCGCGACGCCGCATTACGCGCGCAGCAGCGCTCGTTCGCCGCAGCAATCGCGGCACCGGTCTCGGCGGCGGAGGAACATGCCGCCGAGCTGGCCCGCCCGATCGAGGACGACACCGGCAACGACCCGCTCGGCGACGTCGTCGGCGAGACCCACGGGACCGATGCCGACGCGGGCGAATATCTGCAGGGCTGAGTAGCGAAGACGCCGCCGTCTTCGACGGACGGCGGCGTCGATATCCGCGGGCGTTCAAATTCAACCTGATCGAGTCTGCGGCGTCAGCCTGTTCGACAAGATATCCGCATCGGCGCAACTCCTTAGCGACAGCGACCACAGGCCGAGATCGGCGCTGAAGGGACTGCTCGGTGCTCGCCGGATTTGGACTCCTGACCAATAATGTCGTGGCGACGCAAGCGGATTGGCATTTTACGCCGCATCACCCTATCGCCCTGCGATGAACGTCACCGATCTTCGCGTTGCGCTCTTCACCGGCAATTATAATTACGTCCGCGACGGCGCGAACCAGGCGCTCAACCGGCTAGTCTCGTATCTGCTCGCGCAGGGCGCAGCGGTGCGGATCTATTCGCCGCGCACCGACCAGCCGGCGTTTCCGTCGAGCGGCAAGGTTATCGGCGTCCCCGCGATCCCTTTGCCCGGCCGTTCCGAATATCGCGCGCCGATCGGGATACCGCCGCGCGTCCGCCGCGACCTGCGCCGTTTCGCCCCCAACATGGTCCACGTCGCCAGCCCCGAAATTCTCGGCCACCGCGCCGTCACTTTGGCGCGCAAATGGGATTTGCCGGTGGTCGCCTCGGTCCATACGCGATTCGAGACCTATCCGCGCTACTACGGCCTCGCTTTCATGGAGCCGATCGTGCTCGCGATGCTGCGCCGTTTCTATCGCCGCTGCGACGCGATCTTCGCGCCGTCCGAGTCGATGGCGCAGCTGCTGCGCGATCAGCGGATGAGCTACGACGTCGGCATCTGGTCGCGCGGGGTGGAGCGCAACATCTTCTCGCCCGAGCGGCGCGACTTGGCGTGGCGGCGCGGGTTCGGCATCGCCGACGACGAGCCGGTGATCGGCTTCATCGGCCGGCTGGTGATGGAAAAAGGGCTCGACGTGTTCGCCGACGCGATCGACCAGCTCGAGCGGCGCGGGGTGCGGCACCGCGCGCTGGTCGTCGGCGAAGGGCCGGCGCGCGAATGGTTCGAGCGGCGGCTGCCCGATGCCGCGATCTTCGCCGGCTTCCAGAAGGGCGCCGACCTCGGCCGCGCCGCGGCGTCGATGGACATGCTGTTCAACCCCTCGGTGACCGAGACGTTCGGCAATGTCACGCTCGAGGCGATGGCGGCCGGCCTGCCGGTGGTGGCCGCGGCCGCGACGGGCAGCCGCAGCCTGGTCGACGACGGCGTGACCGGCCGCCTGCTGCGGCCCGGCGCGACCGCCGCCTTCGCCGACGCGCTGGCGCATTATTGCGTTGACGGCGAGGCGCGCGCGATCGCCGGCGTCGCCGGCCGCAATGCGAGCGCGCGCTACGGCTGGGACGAGGTCAATCAGGCGCTGGTCGATGGCTATATCCGCGTCGCGCGCCAGCGCGAACGCGGCGGACACGGCATTCCCGGCTAGAGCGGTTCGTGATCCGACGGCGCCACGATCCTACTCGGCTTAGTCAGCGTCGGTCCAGGCGAACTGCAGCGGCGCCTCGCGAAAGGCGAAGCGATCGAGGTGCCGCGCGAGCGCGCCCTTGAGCCCGTCGAGCTGCGGCGCGGCGCTTGCGTCGATGCGGCATTCGAGTGTTTCGGGATGGGCGATCATCGTCACCTTGGCCTCGCCCGGCCAATCGGCGCCCCGCGCATCGCGCGGAAAGACCACGGTGCCCTGTGCGGACGTGAACTCGACCGTGAGATTGTGCGCCCAATGCTTGCAGAGCTGCTGGAGATAGCGGCTGCCGCTCTTGGTCGGCACCACTGCGGTGCTGCTGATCGTCATCGTCGTCCTTTCATGGGGATCCGGCAGCGCCAGCCGCCGGCGGAGGATATCGAGCCGGTGCGCCTTCATAGACGCTCGATCTTCTGCGCCAATTGATCGATCAGCGCGGCGACCTCGTGGAGCGTCTCCTCGGAGACCTCGTCGCCCCCGAGACGCGTCTGGAGCACGTTGCGCAGATTGTGGATCGCGCGGCGTACCGGGCCGCCATCGGTACGGCGCGCTCTCGCTGCGAGCGCATCGAGCCGGGCGAACAGCGCCGCAACCTCGTCGGCGCGCTCGGCGAGATGCGCGCTCCCGCCCGCGGTGACGGCGAACAGCCGCCGCGCTCCCTCGCTGCGCTGCTCTTCGATCAGCTCCATATCCTGGAGCATCGTGACCGTCGGATAGATTACGCCGGGGCTCGGCGCGTAGGCGCCGCCGGTCAGCTCTTCGATCGCGCGAATCAGGTCGTAGCCGTGGCGCGGCTGATCGGCGACGAGCTTGAGCAGGACGAGCCGCAGCTCGCCCGCGTCGAACACGCGCCGTCCTCGTCCGCCGCCGCGTTCGCCGCGATCATTGCCCCAGCGGCCGGCACCGGGGCCGGGGAATATCCCGCCGCCCGGGCCACCGCGTCGTACATGGTGATAAAAACTTCTCATCAGTAACATCCCAAAAGTAGTTCAATGCGTCTAAGATATATCTTATGATTGATGAGTCAAGCCTTATGTCTCGTGGCAAGCGCGCCGCCCCGCCCTATATTCGCTGCATGGCCGATCTCTTCGCCTCGACCGCCCTGCCCGTTTCCCCGGCCGAAGCGCCGCTGGCCGATCGCTTGCGGCCGCGTGCGCTCGACGAAGTCGTGGGACAAGAGCAGCTGACCGGACCCGATGGGGCGATCGGCCGAATGGTCGCGGCCGGGCGCCTTTCGTCGATGATCCTGTGGGGCCCGCCGGGGACGGGCAAGACGACGATCGCGCGGCTGCTGGCCGACGCGGTCGGCCTGCGCTTCACCATGACCTCGGCGGTCTTCTCTGGCGTTGCCGATCTCAAGAAGATCTTCGCCGAGGCGCGCGAGCACGCGCGCATTGGCACGCGCACCCTGTTGTTCGTCGACGAGATCCATCGCTTCAACCGCCCGCAGCAGGACGGCTTCCTGCCTTATGTCGAGGACGGCACGGTGATCCTCGTCGGTGCGACCACCGAGAATCCGTCATTCGAGCTCAACGCCGCCTTGCTCAGCCGCGCGCAGGTGCTGATCCTGGAGCGACTCGGGGCGGCAGCGCTGCGCACCTTGCTCGATCGGGCCGAGGCGGCGGAGGGCCGTCCGCTGCCGCTGACCGGCGAGGCCCGCGACGCGCTGATCGCGACCGCCGACGGCGACGGGCGCTTCCTGCTCAACCAGGCCGAGACCCTGTTCTCGATCGAGGTGCCCGCACCGCTCGACCCGGCGGCACTCTCGGCGCTGCTCCATCGCCGCGTCGCGGTCTACGACAAGGATCGGGAAGGCCATTACAACCTGATCTCGGCGCTGCATAAATCGCTGCGCGGATCTGATCCGCAGGCGTCGCTCTATTATCTCGCGCGGATGCTCGTCGCGGGGGAAGAGCCGCTCTACGTGCTGCGCCGGCTCGTGCGCTTCGCCTCGGAGGACATCGGCCTCGCTGATCCGCAGGCGCTGGTGCAGTGCCTCGCGGCAAAGGACAGCTACGATTTCCTCGGGAGCCCGGAAGGCGAGCTCGCGATCGTCCAGGCCTGCCTCTATTGCGCCACCGCGCCCAAATCGAACGCGGCTTACGTGGCGCAGAAGGCGGCGTGGCGCTCGGCGCGCGACACCGGCTCGCTGATGCCGCCGAACAACATCCTCAACGCGCCGACCAAGCTGATGAAGACGATCGGCTACGGCAAGGATTACGCTTACGACCACGATGCCGACGAAGGCTTCTCCGGCGACAATTACTGGCCTGCGGAGATGAGCGCCCAGGATTACTACAGCCCCTCCCCGCGCGGCTTCGAGACGAAGATCGCCGAGCGGATGGCGCATTGGGACAGGCTGCGTGCGGAGCGGCGCGGTTGATGGCGGCGGATTGGGACGAGGTGGCCGCCTGCGCGCTCGCCCTCCCCGGCACGACGCTCGGGACTTCGTATGGACGGCCCGCGCTCAAGGTGCGCGGCAAGGCGATCGCCGTTGCCGGCAGGACGGAAGATCATTTCGTGCTGATGGCCGAGCTTGACGAGATCGACCTGCTGATCGCGAGTGATCCGGCGACATTCTTCCAGACCGAGCATTACCGGGGCTGGCCGGCGGTGCTGGTGCGCTATCGCGCCGCGGATCCGGAGCGCATCGCCGCGTTGATCGAGCGCGCGTGGTGGCGCCGCGCTTCGCTACGCCAGCGCGCCGAGCGCGACACGCCTAGCGCCTGATGCGGCGCTTCGCCCGCTCCGCCTGCCTCGATTGGTCGGGGGCGATGGGGCCGCGGCAGCCGGGCATCGCGCTGGCGCTCTGCGACGAGGGCGATGCCGCGCCCGTGCTGGTCCGTCCGCCGGCGGGCTGGTCGCGCCAGGCGGCGCTCGACTGGATCGTCGATCATGCGGCGGCCGACATGCTGATCGGTATCGACTTCTCCGCCGCGCTGCCGTTCGCCGACGAGGGCGCCTATTTCCCTGGCTGGGCCGACAGCCCGGCGGACGCGCGAGCGCTGTGGGAATTGGTCGATCGGCTGTGCGCCGCCGACCCTCACCTCGCCGCGGCCGGGCTGGTCGACCACGCCGACGCCAGCCGCCACTTCCGCCGCCACGGCGGCCGGCTCGGCGACCGCCTCGGCACGCGCCCGAGCGGCCGCCTGCGCGTCACCGAGCGCCGTGTGCGCGACGCATTCGGCATCACCCCGCAGAGCGGGTTCAATCTGGTCGGCGCAGCGCAGGTCGGCAAATCGAGCCTGACCGGCATGCGCCTGCTCCACCGCCTGCACGGCGTCATCCCGAATTGGCCATTCGTTCCGGTGCCCGCGCCGGGCGCGCTGATCGTCGAGATCTACACCACCCTCGCCGCGCGCGCCGCCGGCGTGGCGCGCGGCCGCAGCAGGCTGCGCGACGCCGCGGCGCTCGATGCGGCGCTGGCGGCGCTCGGCAGCCGCCCTCACGCGCCGCTCGCGCGTTACGACGATCACAGCACCGACGCGATCCTCACCGCCGCCTGGCTGCGCCGCGTCGCCGCCGAGCCAGCTCTGTGGTCGCCCATCGGCCTCGATCCCGTCCTCGCCGCGACCGAGGGCTGGACCTTCGGAGTCCCCTGACGCATTCAGGCGCCAGGCCGGGTTAGCTCAGCTGGTAGAGCAACTGATTTGTAATCAGTAGGTCGTCGGTTCGAGTCCGACACCCGGCACCAGGCGGTCAGGCGCGCCAGCCGCTCATCGCGCGTTCGTACGCCGCGGCGGCGCGATCGCAGGCCTTGCGCAGCTTGGCGATCTCGTCGGCGGAGGAGCGCTCGACGCGCTGACGTTCCTGCGCCAGCGCCGTCTCGCGCTTCTTGACTTCCTGCAAAGCCGCCTGCCGACGGTTCCCGGCTTCGGCGATGGCGAGCTCTGCCGCGTCCAATTCATCGCGCGACGGCCGCGGCTTCACCTTACGCTGGGGCGGCGGGCGCTTCTCGGACTGAGCCGATGCAGCCTTGCGCTTCTGCGGCTTGGCCGGTGGAAGCGCGGCGAGCTGTTCGGCGGCGGTGCCGCGCGACCGTCTGACGATCTCGCCGGGCTTCGACAGCGGCTCCTCGATGAGCGCCGGATCGGTCACCAGCTCGGCGATGCCACGCGCGAAGAGGTCGTGCTCGCTGCCCCAGGCTGCCAATGCGGCCTTTTGGCTCGGCGCCGCGACATAGACGTCATGAAAGCCGATCGGCGCGCGATAGACCTTCAGCTTGCCGCTCCGCGCCATGCTTCGTCACATTTCCCCGCGCTGGCGGCGGATCGCATACCATTTGCGAACATTGGCATCGTGCTGGGCGAGCGTATCCGCGAAGACGTGGCCGCCCGTGCCGTCGGCAACAAAATAGAGTGCGCTGGACGGCGCCGGATCGAGCACCGCGGCGATCGCGTCGCGCCCCGGATTGGCGATCGGGCCGGCAGGCAGCCCGGTTCGCGCATAGGTATTGTAGCCATTGTCGGCGTCGAGCTCGGAACGCTTGATGCGACGGCCTAAGGGCAATCCCTTGGTGATCGGATAGATTACCGTCGGATCCGCCTGGAGCGGCATGCCGAGGCGCAGCCGGTTCGAATAGACCGCCGCGACGGTGCGGCGCTCGCCCGCCACGCCGGTTTCCTTCTCGACGATCGATGCGAGGACCACCGCGTCGCGCGGGCTGTGCACCGCCGTGCCCGGCTTGCGCGCCTTCCACGCCGCGGCGAGCGCCTGCGCCATCGCTCCGCGCATTCGCTTCAGCACCGCCGCCCGCGTCTCGCCGCGCTCGAAGCTGTAACTGTCCGGCAGCACCGATCCTTCCGCCGGCACGGCGACGGAGCCGGTCAACAGCGGCTCGGCCATCAGCCGCCGATGGACGAGAATCGAGGGCATCCCCTCGGGCACAGTGATCAGATGCTGCCTGGTCCTGCCCTGCTGCAGCAGTTGGAGGACTGCGGCGGGGCTCGCGGCGGCGGGTATTTCATATTCTCCCGCGCGGATCGGCGCGTCCGATCCGAACAGCCGCGCCAGCCGCAGAAAGCGGGCGGTGCAGCAGATCGCGCCGGCCTTCTCGAGGCGCCGCGCCGCCGTCGTGAGCGTCGCTCCTTCAGGCACGCTGACCGTGATCGGCACGTATGACGGCCCGTCGCCCCACCAGCTCAGATAGATGTAGCTGCCGAGCAGCGAACAACCGAGCAATAGTAGCGCGATCAGCGCAGCAAAGAGCCCCCGGCGCCGGCCGCGAGCCCGCCGACGCGGCATGTCAGACCGCCCTCAGCACCAGGCTCGCGTTGGTCCCGCCGAAGCCGAAGCTGTTGTTGAGCACGGCGCGCACCGGCCGCTCCTTGGCGACGTGCGGCACGAGGTCGACACCCTCGCAGCCCTCGCTCGGATTGTCGAGGTTGAGCGTCGGCGGCACGATCTGGTCGCGCATCGCGAGAATGCAGAAGATCGTCTCGACCGCGCCCGCCCCGCCCAGCAGATGGCCGATCGCCGATTTGGTCGACGACATCGAGACGGTGCCGATGGCGTTGCCGAACAGCTTGCGCACCGCGCCGAGCTCGAGCTCGTCGCCGAGCGGGGTCGAGGTGCCGTGCGCGTTGATATAGTCGATGTCCGACGGGTTCAGCCCGGACTTCTTGAGCGCCATCTGCATCGCACGGAACGCGCCCGATCCCTCGGGGTGCGGCGCGGTGACGTGATAAGCGTCGCCCGACAGGCCATAGCCGATCACCTCGGCATAGATCTTCGCGCCGCGCGCCTTGGCATGCTCATATTCCTCGAGCACGATCACGCCCGCGCCCTCGCCCATGACGAAGCCGTCGCGGTCCTTGTCGTAGGGCCGCGATCCCTTCTCCGGCGCGTCGTTGAAATTGGTCGAGAGCGCGCGCGCCTGAGCGAAGCCGGCGATGCCGAGCGGGCAGATCGCGCCCTCGGCGCCCCCGGCGAGCATGATGTCGGCATCGTCCATCGCGATCATCCGCGCGGCGTCGCCGATCGAATGCGCGCCGGTCGAGCAAGCGGTGACCACCGCATGATTGGGGCCGCGCAGGCCATATTTTATCGAGACCTGGCCCGAGATCAGGTTGATCAGCCGGCCGTGGACGAAGTGCGGGCTGACGCGGCGCGGGCCCTTTTCATGAAGCACGATCGATTCGCTCTCGATCCCCGGCAGGCCGCCGATGCCCGATCCGATCGAGGTGCCGGCGCGATAGCTCTGCTCCTCGGGGATCTCGGTCAGCCCGGCGTCCTCGAGCGCCTGGCCGGCGGCGTCGATGCCGAAGATGATGAACGGATCGACTTGGCGCTGGACCTTGTGATCGACGCGCAGGTTGGGGTCGAACCCGTACTCATGGTCCGCCGGCTTGACCTCGCAGGCGATGCGGCAGGCGTAATCGGCGGGATCGAAGCGGGTGATCGTCGCCGCGCCGGACTTGGCGGCGAGGATGTTCTTCCAGGCGGTCTCGACCTCGGCACCGAGCGGCGTGACGAGCCCCAATCCGGTTACAACCACGCGTCGCATCGCAATGCTCCTCGCTACCCAGCCCGTTCGGGCTGAGCGTGTCGAAGCCCTCTACTTCACTTGCACGGAAAAAAAGAAGGGCGCCCTTCGACAGGCTCAGGGCGAACGGTAAGAGCTAACCCTTGTTGCTGTCGATATAGCTGATCGCGTCCTTGACGGTGGTGATCTTCTCGGCCGCGTCGTCGGGGAT
>CAXTMX010000079.1:0-1486 GCA_964245585.1 uncultured Sphingomonadaceae bacterium
GTGATGACGCGCGACCCCGACTATTTCCTCGACAACATGACCAATTACGGCGCGCTGTTCCTCGGTGCGCGCACCAACGTCAGCTATGGCGACAAGGTGATCGGCACCAACCATACGCTCCCGACACGCAAGGCGGCGCGCTACACCGGCGGGCTGTGGGTCGGCAAGTTCCTCAAGACCTGCACCTACCAGCGGGTGCTGACCGACGAGGCCTCGGCGATGATCGGCGAATATTGCTCGCGGCTGTGCGCGCTCGAAGGGTTCGCCGGCCATGGCGAGCAGGCCAATATCCGCGTGCGGCGCTATGGCGGCGTGAACGTTCCTTACGCCGGCCGCGCCGAGCCCCGCGAAACGCTCGCGGCGAGCTAGGATGCCGCTGCCGCAGGCCCCGAGCTTCCGTCTCGACGGTCGGCGCGCGCTGGTCACCGGAGCCGGGCGCGGGATCGGGCTGGCGCTGGCGGCCGCGCTGGCCGAGAACGGGGCGAACGTCACGCTGGCGGCGCGCACCGCGGACGAGATCGCGGCGGGCGCCGAGGCGATCACGGCGGCGGGCGGCAGCGCCGAGGCGGCGACGCTCGACGTTGCGGATCTGGCGGCGGTGGCGGATTTCTTCGCCGGCCGGCCGGCTTACCACATCCTGGTCAACAACGCCGGGACGAATCGCCCCAAGCCGATGTGGGAGGTCGCCCCGGCGGACTTCGACGCGGTCGTCGATCTCAACGTGCGCGCCGCCTTCTTCGTCGCGCAGGGCGCGGCGCGGCGGATGATCGACGAGGGAATAGCGGGCTCGCTGATCCACATCGGCTCGCAGATGGGACATGTCGGCGGACGCAACCGCTCGCTTTACTGTGCGTCGAAATGGGCGCTCGAGGGCATGAGCAAAGCGTTCGCGCTCGATCTCGCGCCCTCGCGCATACGCTCGAACACGATCGCGCCGACGTTCATCGAGACGCCGATGACCAGGCCCTTTTTCGAGGACGCGGCGTTCAAGGCAGACGTGCTGGCGAAGATCAAGCTCGGGCGGCTCGGCACGGTCGAGGATCTGATGGGCGCCGCGCTGTTCCTCGCGTCCGACGCGTCCGCGATGGTCACGGGAACGAGCCTCGTCGTCGACGGCGGCTGGACAGCGGATTAGGATCGAGAGCATGGGTTCGGACCGGATACGCACCACCCACGTCGGCTCGCTGCCGCGCAGCGCGGCCGTGACCGATCTCGTGTTCGCGCGCGAGCGCGGCGAGGCGGTCGACGGCGCCGGGTTCGAGCAGGTGATCGGCGACGCCGTCGACGCCTGCGTCGCGCGGCAGGTGGCGGCGGGCGTCGATCTCGTGTCCGACGGCGAAATGTCGAAGATCTCCTACGCGACCTACATCAAGGATCGGGTGAGCGGGTTCGACGGCGACAGCCCGCGCACGCCGCCGGCCGACCTCGAGGCGGTTCCGGGATTTCTCCAGCGCCAGGCGAGCAGCGGCGGGACGCCGTCCTACCG
>CAXTMX010000079.1:1496-11218 GCA_964245585.1 uncultured Sphingomonadaceae bacterium
GCCGGCCGCGCTGCGTCGGCCCGATCGCCTCGGTGTCGCTCGCGCCGCTGGAGGCGGATCTCGCGCATCTCGCCGCCGCGGTCGACCGCCACACCCCCGCCGGCGCGTTCATGAACGCGGCGTCGCCGGGCGTGATCGCGCTGTTCCAGCCCAACGACTTTTACGCGACGCAGGACGACTATCTCGAGGCCCTGGCCGAGGCGATGCGGCCCGAATATGAGGCGATCGTCGCCGCCGGCCTGATGCTGCAGCTCGACAGCCCCGATCTCGGGCTCGGGCGGCACATGATGTACAAGGATCGCTCGGAGCCGGAATATCTCGCTTTGATCGAGCGCCACGTCGAGGTGCTCAACCACGCGCTGCGCAACGTTCCGGCGGAGCGCGTGCGCATGCATGTGTGCTGGGGCAATTATGAAGGTCCGCACCACTGCGACGTCGAGATGGGGACGATCCTGCCCGTGCTGGTGAAGGCCAAGCCGCAGGGGCTGCTGTTCGAGACGGCGAACCCGCGCCACCAGCATGACTGGCAGTATTTCGTCGAAATGGCGGACATCGTCCCCGACGACCGCATCCTCATCCCCGGCGTGATCGATTCGACGACCAACTTCGTCGAGCATCCCCGCGTCGTCGCGCAGCGCATCGAGCAGTTCGCCGGCATCGTCGGCCGCGAGCGGGTGATCGCGGGCACCGATTGCGGCTTCTCCACCTTCGCCGGCTTCGGCGCGGTCGATCCGGACATCGTCTACATGAAGCTCGGCGCGCTGGCCGAGGGCGCGGCGATCGCCAGCGCCAGGCTGTGGCAGAACGCGGCGTGAGCATCGCCCTGAAGGCGCGGCTCGCCGGCGGCGAATTGATCGTCGGCACCTTCCTGAAGACGCCGGCGCCGATCCTGGTCGAGGTCATCGGACTGACGGGGCTCGACTGCCTGTGCCTCGACGCCGAGCATGCGCCGTTCGACCGCGGCGCGATCGACGGCTGCGTGATGGCGGCGCGCGCCAGCGGCCTGGACGTGCTGGTGCGGGTGCCCTCGGCGGCGTCCGAGCACATCCTCAACGCGCTGGACTGCGGCGCGGCGGGGGTGGTCGTCCCGCATGTCCGCTCCGCCGAGGAAGCGCGCGCCGTGGTGCGCGCCAGCCGGTACGGCGCGGGCGGGCGCGGCTACGCCGGGTCATCGCGCGCGGCCGGCTACACGGCGCGGTCGATGGCGGACCATCTGACCGCGAGCGCGGAGCGCACGGTCGTCGTGGCGCAGATCGAGGATCCCGAGGCGATCGACGAGATCGACGCCATCGCCCAGGTCGAGGGCCTCGACGCGCTGTTCGTCGGCCGGGTCGACCTCACCGTCGCCTATGGCGCCGCGAGCCAGGACGATCCGCGCGTCGTCGATGCGGTGACGGCGGTATGCCAGGCAGGCCGGCGTCACGGCCGGCCGGTCGGCATGTTCCTGGCGCGCGTCGGCGACGTGCCGCGCTGGCGCGAGCAGGGCGCGTCGCTATTCCTGCTGGGATCGGATCATTCCTTCATTCTCGACGGTTCGGCGAGGCTGCTGGCGGAGGCCGGGCGGCGCGTGTCGTGACTGTGGCCGGCGCCGCGATGCGGGACGTCTGACATGGTCGCGAGCACCTTCGATCTGTTCAAGATCGGCGTCGGGCCATCGAGTTCGCACACGATGGGACCGATGACGGCCGCCGCCGACTGCGCGCGGCGCGCGGGCGACGGCACCGAGCGGGTCGAGGTGCTGCTCTTCGGCTCGCTGGCGCTGACCGGGAAAGGCCATGCGACCGATCGCGCGATCCTGCTCGGCCTGTCCGGCCACCTTCCGGCAGAGATTGATCCCGACGCTGCCGACGCCGAGGTTCAGGCGATCCGCTCGACCGCGCGCCTGCGGCTGGGGGGGCGTCGGGAGATCGGCTTCGACGAAGCGCGGGATCTGCGCTTCCTCCAGCGAGAGCGGCTCGAATTTCACTCGAACGCGATGACCTTCGTGGCGCGGGATGCGGCCGGCGCCGAACTGGCGCGGCGCACCTATTATTCGGTCGGCGGCGGCGCGATCCTCTCGGAGGACGACATCGGGCGCAACGCGCCGGCCGAGGGCGGCTGGGATGTCCCGCATGTCTTCCGCTCGAGCGCGGAGCTGCTCGCGATCGCCGAAAGTACGGGAAAGCCGATCGCGCAGCTCGTCCGCGAGAATGAGGAGGCGGCGATGCCTGCCGCCGAAGTCTCGGCGCGGCTGTCCGCGATCCGCGCGGCGATGGCGGCCTGCATCGACCGCGGCATCCGCTCCGACCTCGCCGAGCTCCCCGGCGGGCTGCGCGTCAAGCGGCGCGCGCCCGGCATCTATCGCACCATCCTCGCGCGTCAGGAGCGCGCGCTCGCAGATCCGCTGACCGTCATCGACTGGATCAACCTCTGGGCCTTGGCGGTCAACGAGGAGAACGCCGCCGGCGGCAGGGTCGTGACCGCGCCGACGAACGGCGCCGCGGGCATCGTCCCCGCCGTGCTGCGCTACTACGAGCGCTTCGCCCCCGCCGCGACCGACAAGGGCGCGGAGGACTTCCTCCTGACCGCCGCCGCGATCGGCTCGGTGTTCAAGGAGAACGCCTCGATCTCGGGCGCGGAGGTCGGCTGCCAGGGCGAGGTAGGCGTCGCCTGTTCGATGGCCGCGGCGGGCCTGGCGGCGGCGCTCGGCGCAACGCCCGGGCAGATCGAGAACGCCGCCGAGATCGGCATGGAGCACAATCTCGGCCTGACGTGCGACCCCGTCGGCGGCCTCGTGCAGGTGCCGTGCATCGAGCGCAATGCCGTGGGATCGATCAAGGCGGTGGAAGCCTCGCGCCTCGCCATGCTCGGCGACGGCACCCACCGCGTCAGCCTCGACCAGGTGATCGAGACGATGCGCAGGACCGGCCTGGACATGAGCGAGCGCTATAAGGAGACATCGCTCGGCGGGCTCGCCGTCAATGTGGTGGAGTGCTGACGCGGCGCGCCGATCCAGGGTTGCCGACTGCGCTTTGAGACCCTCTGTTGCTCGGCATGGCCCCGGCCGGCGTCGTTCCTCTCGCTCGCGCTTCGACAATTTCCTTATTCTTGCGCCCGCGCCGGGATGGCAATGTTCGCGACCAGACCAGTCTCGTTCCATTCATAGTCGACGCGCCCACGCAGCTGGCGCGAAGCGATCGCATCGATCATCGTATGACCATAGCCGGATTTGCGCTGCGGAGCGGGAGGCGGGCCGCCGCGCTCGGTCCAGCGGATAAGGATTTCGCGCGATGAGGCATCGTGCCGCCACTCGACCGACAGATCACCTTCCATGACCGAGAACGCGCCATGATCCTGCGCGTTCGCCGCCAGTTCGTGAAGCAGCAATGCAACCGGCTGGACGTGCGCCACCGCCAATTCCGTCGGGTCGCCGCTTATTCGCACGCGGCGGATGCCGAGCGGCTCGACCTCGCTGCGCACGACGCTCTCAAGCGGGACATCGCGCCAATGAGCCTCGGCCAGGATCGAGTGCGCCCGCGCGAGTGCGTCGACGCGTGCCTGCACCGAGTCGGCGAAGGCATCCGGATCGTCGCGCTTGGTCAGCCGGACGATGCCCTGGACGAGCGCCAGCGTATTCTTCGCCCGGTGATCGACCTCGCGCAGCAGCGATTGCTCGGCCGCTTCAAGCTGTTCGGCCTCGCGGCGCCGCGTGACGTCCATCTGCGAAGCGAAAAAATAAAGCAGGCGCCCGTCCTCGTCGTGGATCGGACTGACATAGAGCTGGTTCAAGAACGCCGTTCCGTCCTTGCGGTAGTTGAGCAGCTCGATGGTGAGCTCCTGCTCCTTCTCCAATGCACGCCGAATCCGCGCGATTGCGCCGCGGTCGGTGTCAGGCCCTTGGAGCAGTCGGCAGTTTCGACCGATCAGCTCCTCCGAGCCGTAGCCGGTCTCCTCGAGAAATGATCGATTGGCGAGCACAATCGGATTGTCGGGCTGACGGGGATCGGTCACCACCATCGGCATGCGCGTACGCTCCATCGCGACAAACGCCAGCTCCCGGCGATCGACCTGCGCCTGCGATGTGATGGCGGACGGCGCGTCGCCGTGGAGATGGGGCGATGGAGCGACAGTGCTCATGGTCCAGTCCTTTCCCTCGGCAGCGCATAGCCGAGGTCGTCACGCACGCTCGCGGCCCGCCGACGCATGGGCCGGCGGGCACACGGTCAGGCGTTTTCCGCTTGGAGATTGACGCTGGTTTCGGCGAGTTTGGTCATATATTCGTCGCCGCCGTAGATTTCCTTGGTGGCGGCCCGCAGCTTCTGATTGTCGTCGTTCAGCCCGAGCGCCTTGGCGTAAGCCGCAGCAGTGCCGAAGCCAGCGATGCCGTAGTGTGTCATCCGCTGGTATTGGGCGATCAGGATCACGTCGAGCAACGGGCCCTTGTCCGGCCCCTCCTCGAGGATGTGCTTGGTCGCCTCGGTGACGAGGCCCTCCATGCCCTTGCAATGCTCCTTGGAAACCTTTTCGTCCTGGCCGGCGATCAGCTCCTTGAGCACCTCGCTGTGCTTGTCGATCCCCGCTTGCGAGTTCGTCAGCATCTCCTTGAGCGCGGCATCGCTCGCCTTCGACGTGATCTTCTTCAGCAGGCGCTTCATTTGATCATTCGCTGACCAGAGGTCCTTCAGCTCGTCGGTATAGATGTCTTTCAGATCTTCCGGGCTCGACATGCAGATTCCTTCCATCCGCCGGACAAAGCGCCCATTGGTGGGCTCTCAACCACTGCGGGCGGTCGGACGTTCCATCCCGGACGCCGCGCCGCCTGGGCCGGGACGTGGCCGAGAGATCGGTCGATGCAATGCCGTGGCCGTGGCAAGCGCTGCACGATCCCCGCTGCGTATCAGCTCTCGAGCTGCGCGGCCGGGATTCGCGATTTTTAGGTCCAAGTGCCGATCGGCGTCGAAACCCCGTGCCGATCCGCGCCGTTCGAACTAAACCCGCCGCAGTTTGCGGCTCGACGCGACCATCGGCGTCGGGCCGCTTGCGCTGCTGGCCGCGCCGCCTCGAGGAGAATCGTCATCGCCACCTTCATGTTCGCGACCGGCATCGAGAACAGCGTCCCCACCATCGACGGCGGACGGACTCGGGTCGACGAGATGGAAAGCTGCGGCCACTATCAGCGCTGGCGGGAGGATTTCGCGCTCGTGCAGGACATGGGCATCAGCTATCTCCGATTCGGGCCGCCGATCCACAAGACCTGGCTGGGCGATGGCAAATATGACTGGGAGTTCGCCGACCAGACCTTCGCCGATCTGAAGCGGCGCAACATCGTGCCGATCGTCGACCTCTGCCATTTCGGCGTGCCGGACTGGATCGGCAACTTCCAGAACCCCGATTTCGCGGAGCTGTTTCGCGGCTATGCGCTGGCCTTCGCCCGCCGCTTCCCGTGGGTGCAGCTCTACACCCCGGTCAACGAGATGTATATCTGCGCCACCTTCTCCGCCCGTTATGGCTGGTGGAACGAGCAGCTCAGCAGCGAGCTCGGCTTCGTCACCGCGCTCAAGCATCTGGTCAAGGCCAACGTCCTCGCCATGGAGACGATCCTCACCGTCCGCCCGGACGCGATCTTCATCCAGAGCGAATCCTCCGAATATTTCCACGCCGAAAGCCCGGCGGCGATCCGGCCGGCGGAGCTGATGAACTCGCAGCGTTTCCTGTCGCTCGACCTCAATTACGGCCGCCGTCTGGATTCCGAGATGTACGAATATCTGCTGGATAACGGCATGACCAAGGAGGAGTATCATTTCTTCCTCGACAGCCGCCTGAAGCAGCATTGCATCATGGGCAACGACTATTACGTGACCAACGAACACCGGGTTTCCCCCGACGGATCGACGCGGGCGTCGGGCGAGATCTTCGGCTACAGCGAGATCACCCGTCAGTATCACGCCCGCTACCGGCTGCCGGTGATGCATACCGAGACCAACCTCAGCCAGGGCCCGCTCGGCACCGAGGCGGTGGACTGGCTGTGGAAGGAGTGGGCGAACGTGCTGCGCGTGCGCAACGACGGCGTGCCGATCGTCGGCTTCACCTGGTATTCGCTGACCGATCAGATCGACTGGGACAGCGCGCTCCGCGAGAAGAACGGCAACGTCAACCCGCTCGGTCTGTTCGATCTCGAACGCAGGATCAGGCCGGTTGGCCAGGCCTATAAGGAGCTTATCCAGCAGTGGCGCGACGTGCTTCCGACCCAGAGCATGTGCCTGACCGTGCCCGTGGTGATGCCGGACGAGGCCGACGACGTTCATGCGGTGCGGCAGCGCAAGCGCGCGAAGCGGATGATGAAGACGAAGCCGACCGCCCCCGCGGTGCAGGAGTAGAAGTGACGGAACGCCGGCTTGCCCTCCGAGCGGGGGCGCTGGAGGTGCAGCTGCTGCCCGCGCTCGGCGGCAGCATCGTCCGGTTCGATCGCGTCGCGGGCGGGCGGAGACAGCCGCTGCTCCGCGGCGCCGGGGCGGCGATCGGCGACGTATTGGAGGCGTCGTGCTTTCCCCTGGTGCCTTACGTCAATCGGATCCGCGGCGGCAGCTTCGTCTGCGATGGCCGCCCCGTCACCCTGCCGCCCAACAGCCCGGGGGATCCCAGCCCGATGCATGGTCAAGGCTGGCGGCGACCATGGGCGGTCGTGGAGGAGAATGAGGATCGCGCGACCCTCTCGTTCCATCATGCGGCCGACGAATGGCCGTGGGAATATGACGCGATCCAGCGGATCGCTCTCGACGCGCAGGGCCTGTCGCTGGAACTGTCCTGCCGCAATCTGTCGGCCGAGCGGATGCCGTGCGGCCTGGGCTTCCACCCTTATTATCCCTGTACGTCCGAGACGGTCCTCGACACCCTGGTCGCAAGCGCTTGGACGATCGACGCGGCGGTGCTGCCGGTCGACAACGTCCCGGCGACGGGGCGATACGAGCTGCGCTCGCGGCGCATCTGCGGCCAGGCGCTCGATAACGGCTTCGACGGCTGGGGCGGCACGGCGTCGATCACGTGGCCCGGCGAAGACGCGTCGTTGCGCCTGTCGTCGCCGGACGCGGGGCGCTTCCAGGTCTATTCGCCGCCGGAGGGCGGCTTGTTCGTCGCCGAGCCGGTCCAGCACGCCAACGCCGCGCTCAATGCGCCGCAAGCGGATTGGCCCGCGCTGGGGCTGACGCTGTTGGAGCAGGGGCAATGCCGCGTGCTGCACGCGAGGTTCGACGTCGTCCTGTCCTGATCCCCCTGCCCACCATCCCCCTCGTTCAAAAAGGATTTCCCATGGCCAAGCGCCGGATCGGCATCATCGGCTTCGGCAAGATCGCGCGCGATCAGCACGTTCCCGCGATCGCCGCCACGCCCGAGTTCGAACTCGCGGCGGTGTCGAATATCGGCGCCGGGAACGCGCCGGACGGCGTGCCCGCGTTCGCCGGCTATGAGGAGATGCTGAACAGCGTCGCCGGCCTCGACGCGGTGTCGATCTGCACCCCGCCCGGACCGCGCCGCTCGATCGCCGCCGCGTGCCTGGCGGCGGGCAAGCACGTGCTGCTGGAAAAGCCGCCGGCGGGAACGGTGACGGAGGTCGGCGACATCGCGCGCCGCGCCGAAGCTGCCGGCAAGGTGGCCTTCGCCACCTATCACGCGCAGCACAATGCCGCCGTCAAGCGCGCCGCCGACCTGCTGGCGGGCAAGTCGCTGAAGGCGCTCCGCGTCACCTGGAAGGAAGATTTGCGGCGCTGGCACCCGGGGCAGGAATGGATCATGGCCGCAGGCGGCTTCGGCATCTTCGATCCGGGCATCAACGCCTTGTCGATCCTCACGCGCATCCTGCCCCAGCCGGTGTTCGTCACCGCCGCCGACCTGTTCATCCCCGCCAACCGGCAGGCGCCGATCGCGGCCGACCTGACGTTCAGCACCGGCCTCCCCGGCGACGGATCGCTGACCGCCGAATTCGATTGGCGCCAGACCGGCCCGCAGACTTGGTCGATCGAGGTCGAGACGGCCGAGGGAACGAAGCTGACGCTGGTGGATGGCGGCACGCAGCTCGAGATCGACGGCGCGCCGCCGTTCGTCAGCCCCGCCGGCGAATATCCCGACATCTACCGGGAGTTTGCGCGGCTGCTGGAGGCTTCCCGCTCCAAGGTCGACGCGGCGCCGTTCCAGCTGGTCGCCGACGCCTTCATGCTCGGGAAGAGAATCGAGGTCGCGGCATTCGACTTTTGATTGCGACCGCGAAGCCTGCCGGCCGACAGTGCACGGCGGAGATCGCGGCCCTCCCGAGCCCACCTGTCGAACGCTGGAGAACGCCATGACCCTCGACGAAAGTCTCGCGCTCCTTGGCCTGCCTGGCGCAACCACGCGCCGGTGGATGGCGCAGCTCGGTGAGCCTCATCGCCACTATCACACCCTCGACCACGTCGCGGCGATGCTCAGGCGGTACCACGGGTCGGACCGCGGAATGGTGGCGGCGGTATGGCTGCACGACATCGTCTACGATCCCAGGGCATCCGACAATGAGGAGCGCTCGGCCGAGCAGGCTCGAGACGACCTGCCGGCTGGCGCAAGCACTGATCTCGCGGTGCGCCTGATCCTCGCCACCAAGCATCACGCGGGCGGCGATCCCTGCACCGACGCCTTCAACGACCTGGACCTGGCGATCATCGGCTCGGGCGCGGAAGCGTATGATCGTTACGCCGGGCAGATCCGGCTCGAATATGCCTTTGTGCCCGAGGCTGCCTATCGCGCCGGCCGCGCCGACATTCTGCGAGAGTTCGACAAGCGCAAGATTTTCCGAACGCCGGCGTTCCAGCATCTGGAGCATCAGGCCCATATCAACCTGCGACGCGAGATCGGCTGCCTCGAGAGGACGGCCTGACTCCGCCCCGCGGCTCGATCTAACGACGCGATCCGCTATTTGTATTGACAACTTGGCCCGCGAGGCCAAAGTGTCCGCGATGACGCGCGGGAGCGGCATGAGCAGCTCACACACTGGTGCTATAGTCGTCGGCACCTGTTCTGCCATAGCGGCGACCGGACCGACGAGGTGATGCGATGATCCTGACCGACGAAGAAAAAGCGATCCGCGACGGCAGCGAGGGGCGCGCGCGCGCGGTCGCGATGGATCTGCTCGTCCGCTACGGCGAAGCGCTCGGTGCGGAGTGCTTGGTCGAGACCAACAATGTCGCCGGCGGGGTCGTCGGCACCTTGCCCAACCGCCGCGACGTCGTCGACGATCCCAGCGACATGGATGCGGTCTATTCGCTGCTGAACCTCGACTCGGACGAGCGGCTCGACATCCCGCCGGTCAAAGCCAACACCTGGAAGCTGATCGAGGCGATGGACCCCGAGCATTGGGAGGCGCAACGGGTCTCGGCGGCGACCAAGACGCTCGTCGAGAGGAACGAGGCCTTCTGTTCGCGCACCGGCATCGCCCAGTGCAACACCTGCACGCCGTATCAGGTCGGCAACGTCCCCGTGTTCGGCGAGCATTGCGCCTGGATGGAATCGTCGGCGGTGATCTATATCAACTCGCTGCTCGGTGCGCGCACCAACGTCGAGGGCGCACATTCTACCGCGGCGGCGGCGCTGACCGGGCGCATTCCGTACTGGGGGCTGCACATCCCCGAGAACCGCGTCGCCTCGCATCACGTCGAGGTGGAGTTCCCGGTCGACGACATGATGGACTGGGGGCTGCTCGGCTATTGGCTCGGCGAGCGGCT
>CAXTMX010000080.1:0-10534 GCA_964245585.1 uncultured Sphingomonadaceae bacterium
GGTCCGGTTGCCTGAGAGATTCCGGGGCGGTTGCTCCTTCGGCGGCCCCGGTGCCAGGTTGCCCCGGCCCAGGACGCTCTCCCGCGCGGTCATCCGGCGGAAGACGCCGACGACGAGTCACGGAGTGGCGAATGCGGCCGAGCGAGTCAATCGCCGGCTAGCGCGTCGCGTTATATTTCAGCTGATCCTCGCTGAGCTGGAAGCCGATCAGCAGTTCGAAGCTGGCGCTCGACACCGCGGCGCGCACCGCCGGATCGGTCATCGGATCGATCGAGGCATCGGCGTCCTCTGGGCGGCGCTTGCGGGTCAGCTGCTTGCTGACGTCCTCCGGCAGCGTCGCCGCGGCGCGCGACACGGTCGCGTCGGCCGTGCCGGTCGTCGAAGCGAGCAGCTGGCCGTCGGCGAAGCGCAGGGCGATCCGGCCGATCCGCTTCGACACGATCTTGGTGCCGCCGCGCATCACGGTCGCGAAATAAGGCAGCACCACCTCGCGCGCGCCCGCGGCCTTGCTGCGGCGCGCGTCGACGCGGAACGTGGCGTTGCTGACCATCGTCGCGCCCGCCGTATCGGCGCAGGTGCTGCGCAGGTCGGTCAAGGTCGCGACGACGTCGATCGCGTACGCGTCGCGACTCGCTGGCGGATCGAACAAGGTGACGTCGCCGGTATAGGCCGGGATCGCGACCGCGGGGCAAGCCGAGCGGGTGATGCGGATGCCGCCGGTCTCGTCGAGCTCATTGTCCCGTGCGCAGCCCGACAATGCCAGGCCGACGACAAGCAAGGCGATGGATATATGGCGCGGCAAGCTCGGCACAGGCAGAATCCTCAGATCGGTCGATCCGGCGCGGCGCCGGCGGAACAGGCGCGGATCATAGGAACCGCCTTCCGCGCAGGCAAGCAATCGCGTAGAGGCGACGCCATGGCCGATGCTTCTCCGCCCCTGCCGCTGCACCTGCTGATCGCCGCGCCGCGCGGATTCTGCGCCGGGGTCGACCGCGCGATCCGCATCGTCGAGCTGGCGATCGAGAAGTTCGGCACGCCGGTCTACGTCCGCCACGAGATCGTCCACAACCGCTTCGTCGTCGACAGTCTCAAGGCCAAGGGCGCGATCTTCGTCGAGGAGCTCGATCAGGTGCCCGACGGCTTGCCGGTCGTGTTCTCCGCGCACGGCGTGCCAAAGGCGGTGCCGCACAAGGCGGAGGAGCGCGGGCTGACCTGGGTCGACGCGACCTGCCCGCTCGTATCGAAGGTCCATCGTCAGGCCGAGCGGCTGGTCGAGATGGGGCGCCACATCATCTTCGTCGGGCACCGCGGCCATCCCGAGGTGATCGGCACGTTCGGCCAAGTCCCCGAAGGCGCGATGACGCTGGTCCAGACCGCCGCCGACGTCGCGACGCTCACCCCGGCCGATCCGGACAACCTCGCTTTCCTGACCCAGACGACGCTGTCGGTCGACGACACCGCCGAGATCATCGCCTTGCTCCAGCAGCGCTTCCCGACGATCCAGGCGCCGCGCGGGGAGGATATCTGCTATGCCACCTCGAACCGCCAGGCCGCGGTCAAGGCGATCGTCGCGCAGTGCGACGCGATGCTGGTGATCGGCGCGCCCAATTCGTCGAACTCGCTGCGGCTGGTCGAAGCGGCGACGCGCTCGGGCGTGCGGGCGCGGCTGATCCAGCGCGCGACCGAGATCGATTTCGCCTGGTTCGAGGGCGTGCGCACGCTGGGCATCACCGCCGGCGCGTCGGCACCCGAACTGCTCGTCCGCGAGGTCGTCGACCTTCTCGCGACGCGCTTCGCGGTGACCGAGAGCGAGGTCGAGGCCACCGTCGAAGACATGGTGTTCAAGCTGCCCCGCAGCCTCGAGGCGGCGTAACCGGGCATCATGGCGGTCTATACCCCGGTATCCGCCGAGGAGATGGGCGCGCTGCTCGCGGGCTACGACGTCGGCGGGCTCGTCTCGGCCAAGGGCATCGCCGAAGGGGTCGAGAACAGCAATTTCCTGATCGAGACCGTCGGCAACCGGCATTTCATCCTGACCCTGTACGAGAAGCGCGTCGATCCGGCCGATCTGCCGTTCTTCATCGCCCTGCTCGATCATCTCGCCGATCGCGGCGTGGCGGTGCCGCGCGCGCTGCGCGACCGGGCCGGCCGGCAGGTTCAGGAGGTCGCCGGGCGGCCGGCGTGCCTGATCGAGTTCCTGCGCGGCGTCTCGATCAGCCACCCGACGGTGGCGCAGGCGCGCGCGACCGGCGTCGTCTTGGGCGAGATGCATCGCGCGCTGGCCGGCTTCACCGGTCGCCGGGAGAATCGCCTAGGGCCGGAGGGATGGCGCGCGCTTGCCGCGCGATGCGGCGATCTCGATGCGATCGCGCCGGGCCTGTCGGCGCGCGTCGCCGAGGAGCTCGCCTTCGCCGCTGACGCATGGCCCGCCACGCTCGACCGGTCGGTGATTCACGCCGATCTGTTTCCCGACAATGTGCTGATGCTCGGCGACCGCGTCGCCGGGGTCATCGATTTCTATTTCGCCTGCCGCGAGGTGCGCGCGTGGGACGTCGCGGTGACGCATGCCGCCTGGTCCTTCTCTGATGACGGCGGCGAATACCGCGCCGATCTCGCCGCCGGGCTGATCGCGGGATATGACGAGGCGTTCGGGCTCGACGAGGCCGAGCGCGCGGCCTTTTCCGTCTTGTGCCGCGGCGCGGCGCTGCGTTTCCTGCTGACGCGCGCGTGGGATTGGCTCAACACGCCGGCCGATGCGCTGGTGACGCGCAAGGATCCCCTCGCCTTCCTGCGGCGGCTCGATTTCTATGCCCGCGCGAGCCGCGCCGAACTGCTCGGCGAATGACCGAGCCGATCCCCGAGCCGACCCATGTCGAGATCTTCACCGACGGGGCGTGCAAGGGCAATCCCGGGCCCGGCGGCTGGGGCGCGGTGATCCGCGCGGGGCAGACCGAGAAGGACATCTCGGGCGGCGAGGCCCTGACCACCAACAATCGGATGGAGCTGCTCGCGGCGATTCGCGCGCTCGAGGCGCTCAAGCGGCCGTGTCGCGTCACGCTCCACACCGACAGCCGCTACGTCATGGACGGGCTGACCAAGTGGATCCACGGCTGGCGCAAGAACGGCTGGAAGACCGCCGATCGCAAGCCGGTCAAGAACGCCGAGCTGTGGCAGGCGCTGGTCGCCGCGTCCGCCCCGCACCGGATCGAATGGAAATGGGTCAAGGGCCACTCGGGCCACCCGGAAAACGAACGCGCCGACCGGCTCGCGAGCGACGCGGCGCTGGCGATGGGGCGGGGTCCGCTGGGCTGACTCGCCGTCATTCTCGCGACCAGCGTCGCCGATGGAAGCAGCGCCTTCAAACGAAACGCCTGGGTGAATAGCGCTCGATGTCGATCCCGGACACCAGCACATCGGGCGCCTGGCCGAGCAGCGCCGCGGCCGCGAGCTTCGCGGCTGCGGGCGCGGTCTGGATGCCGAACCCGCCCTGCCCCGCGAACCAGAAAAAGCCCCGGACGCGCGGGTCGAAGCCGTAGACCGGCAACCGATCGGGCGCGAAGCTGCGCAGACCCGCCCAGGCGCGCTCGACCCGTTCGACCCGCCAGTCGACGACATGCGCCAGCCGATCGATCGCCAGCGCGACATCGATCTCGTCGGGCGCGGCGTCGCCCGCCGGCACGGCGGTCTCGTCGTGCGGGCTGAGCCAGATACGCCCCCCCGCCGCCGGCTTGAAATAGACGCGGCCGGCCGCGTCGAGCACGAGCGGCAGCGAATCGGCGACGGCAGGGTCGACGCGCAGCTGGAGCATCGTGCGGCGATACGGCCGGATACCGATCGGGCGCGCGCCGGCGAGCCGCGCCACATCGTCCGCCCATGCCCCAGCGGCGTCCACCAGCAGCCCGGCATCGATCGAATTGCGCCCCGCTGAAATCCGCCAGCGGTCGCCGACGCGCACCGTCGCACCGACCGGAGCGTCGGCCACCATGAGGGCGCCATGGCGCCGCGCGGCGCCGAGATAGGCCTGATGCAGCGCGGCGACATCGATGTCCGCGGTGCTCGGCTCGGCCAGCCCGTCGCGCCATTCGGGGCGCAGCCCGGGGATGCGCGCCGCGAGCGCGGCCCGGTCGAGCGGGTCGAGGGCGGGGCCGGTCGGGACGAAGTCGCGCGCCAGCGCCGCGAGCGCCGCCAGCGCCCTGGCATCGGCGAGGTGGATCGCGCCGCGCGGGCGCAGGAAGCCGCGTTCCGCGAAGTCGGCCGGCGGACGCGCCAGCCAGGTCCCGGAGGCGCTGGTCAGCGGCCGCACGCCCGGGCCGCCGTAGCTCTCGGTCCAGAACGCCGCCGAACGCCCGGTGGCGTGGTAGCCCGGCTGCGGCTCCGCCTCGATCAGCGCGATCGTAGCGAACGGCGCAAGCTCGGCGGCCAGGCTCGCGCCGGCCATCCCCGCGCCGACGATCGCGATATCCGCGGTGATCACCGGCGGCGGCGCGAGGGGTTGGCGGGGCAATCGGCGGCAGGCATCGATGATGGTTACTTTTTGCTAAGCGGCGCCGTCTAGTGTCGTCGTCATGCTCATTCCCGCCCTACTCGCCTCGCTGGCGATTCTGCTCTGCGTCGCGGCATGGACCGATCTGCGCGACCGCACCATCTCCAACCCGCTCAACGCGGCGGTCGCGCTGCTCGCGCCGTGCTGGTGGTGGGCGAACGGCCTCGCCTTGTGGCCCGACGTGGCGATCCAGCTGGCGCTGTTCGCGGGCGTGTTCACGATTTTTCTCGGGATGTTCGCAATCGGCATGATGGGCGGCGGGGACGTCAAGCTGCTCGCGGCGCTGTCGCTATGGCTGCCGCTCGGTCCGCTGATGCAGCTGCTGTTCGTGATGGCGCTGGCAGGGGGCGTGGTGACGCTCGCGACGCTCGCCGTCCACCGCCTGCGGCGGACGGCGGGCCAGCCGGAGATCCCTTACGGGGTCGCGATCGCTTTCGCCGGACTGTGGGTGATTCACGAACGATATCTTTACCATTTTGGGTGAAGTGTCGCTGGAACTGGAAAATCGGCCAAAGGGGCGATCGGCGACATGGACGGGAAAAAGATAGCGCTGCTGGTCGGCGCATTGGTGATCGCGGCGATCACTGCGGTGATGGCCAAGAATATCTTCAGCAGCGCGCCGGTGACCACGGCTTCGGCCACCCAGACCACGGTCACCGGGCCCGAAGTGCTCGTCGCGACTCAGCCGCTGCCCGTCGGCACGATCATCTCGCCGACCAGCTTCCGCTACCAGCCGTGGCCCAAGGATCTGGTCGAGCAGGCCTATTACATCCGCGGCGACGGCGTCGATCCCGCCAAGCTGACCGGCGCGGTGGTGCGCTACGCGATCACCGCCGGCCAGCCGATCACCCAAGGCGCGCTGGTTCAGCCCGAGGATCGCGGCTTCCTCGCCGCGGCGCTCGGGCCGGGCATGCGCGCGGTGACCGTGTCGGTTTCGGCGCAGTCGAGCGTCGCAGGCTTCGTTTTCCCGGGCGACCGCGTCGATCTGATGCTCACCCAGACGGTCACCGGCGGCGGCGACGGCGATCCGCTCAAGGCGACCGAGACGATCATCCGCAACCTGCGCGTGCTCGCCACCGACCAGCGCACGACCAACGAGAAGAACGAGGAGGGCAAGACCGACGTCCGCACCTTCTCGACGGTGACGATCGAGGCGACGCCGAAGATCGCCGAGAAGATCGCCGTGGCGCAGACGATCGGCCAGCTCTCGCTGGCGCTGCGCCCGATCGCCGAGAACACCGCCGAGCTCGAGCGCGCGATCGCCGCCGGCGAGGTCACGGTGCCCGACGGCCAGGATCCGAAGGCCGAGAAGAAGATGCTGCTCGCCATCGCCTCGCGCCCGGTCGACTCCAACACGACCTACACCGTCGGCGCCGATGTCTCGCGCTTCCAGCGCCGCACCGTGCCGGCGAAGGCCGCGACCGCACCGGTAGGCGGGCCGGTCGGCAGCGCGGCACCGGTCGACATGAGCGGTCCGGTCGTCCGCGTCGCCCGCGGCAACAGTATCACCGCAGTTCCGGTGGGGGGTAAGTAAGATGACGATCCAGTCCATCATCCGTCAAGGAACGCCGAAGTCCGTGCTCGGCATGGCGCTCGCCTCGGTCATCGCTCTCGGCCTCGCCGCCGGCAGCGCGCAATCGATCTCGGCCGCCACGCCCGCCAGCGGCGCGCGTCCGATAGCGACGCTGACGCTGTCGGTCGGCCGCGGCCAGCTGATCCAGCTCAAATCACCGATGAGCGATCTGTTCGTCGCCCAGGACACCGTCGCCGACGTCCAGGTGCGCTCGCCGACCCAGCTCTACGTGTTCGGCAAGGCGGCGGGCGAGACGACCATCTCGGCCACCTCCAAGTCGGGCGCGGTGGTCTACGCCGCGACCGTGCGGGTCGGCACGAACCTCGACAACGTCCAGTCGATGCTGCGGCTCGCCATGCCCGATGCGGCGATCACCGCGACGCCGATGAACGGCCTCGTGCTGCTGACCGGCACGGTCGCCACGCCCGACGATGTCGAGGAAGCCAGCCGCCTGGTCCAGGCGTTCGTCGGCAAGGATATGCAGGTGCTCAGCCGGCTCAAGACGGCGACGCCGATGCAGGTCAACCTCCAGGTCAAGATCGCCGAGGTCAGCCGCAGCTTCATCAAGAACATCGGGGTCAACCTTGCCTCAGTAGACTCCACCGGCGGCTTCAAGTTCGGTATCGGCCAAGGACGGGGCAACATTCCTCAATTTGTTCCCGGCGGTCCGTTAGGCACCGGCGTCACCCAGGGGCCAACCAACGCATCACTCGCGACCGCCATCGGACGAGGCAGCACGCTCGGCTTCGCCGGACGCTTCCTCGGGCTCGATCTGCTGTCGACGCTCGATCTCGCGGAGACCGACGGTCTCGTCACGACGCTGGCCGAGCCTAACCTGACAGCCTTGTCGGGCGAAACCGCGAGCTTCCTCGCTGGCGGCGAAATCCCCGTGCCGCAGTCGCAGGGGCTCGGAGCGGTTTCGGTCGAGTACAAGCAGTATGGCGTGAGCTTGTCTTTCACTCCCGTAGTGCTGTCCGATGGCCGCATCTCGCTGCGCGTCCGTCCCGAAGTCTCGCAATTGTCGGACGCCGGTTCGGTGATCCTCAACGGCTTCACGATCTCGGGGCTGACTACGCGGCGCGCGGAAACAACCGTCGAGCTTGGCTCAGGTCAGAGCTTCATGATCGGCGGACTGCTCAGCAACAGCCACAACAACAGCACCGACAAGGCCCCCGGCCTGGGCGATATCCCGGTGCTCGGCGCGCTGTTCCGTTCGAACAGCTTTCGTCGCAACGAAACCGAGCTGATGATCATCGTCACGCCCTATCTGGTCAAGCCGGTCTCGGCCGGCCAGATCGCGCTGCCGACCGACGGCTATCGCGCGCCGACCGACTTCCAGCGGATCATCGGCAACCAGGCGTTCGACGGCAGGAGCGGCGCCGAGCGGCCCAAGCCGCGCTTCTCGCCGCGCGCGCCAGCCGCGCCGGTGCAACCCGACACCGGAGCGCTGCCGCCCGCCGCATTGGCGGCGCCGCCCCGCAGCAGTGCCGCCAAGCCCCAGCCGAAGACGGCGGAGGCCTCGGCCGCGCCCGGCTTCTCGTTCAATTGAGGATCGCGCTCATGGAAACCCGCATCATGCGTCGTATCGCTTCCTCCGCGCCGCTCGCCGCGGTCGCGCTCGGCCTCGCGCTGTCCGGCTGCGGCCCGGTCAACCGCGGGCTCGATTCGGTCAACCAGCCGGTTGTCAGCCGCGCCGACTATGTGCTCGACCTCGCCGCCGGCGGATCGGGGCTGGCGGGCGGCGAGGAACAGCGCCTCACCGGCTGGTTCGATTCGCTGCGCCTCGGCTATGGCGACCGGATCTCGGTCGACGATCCCTCTTACGGCCATGACGACAGCCGCGCGGCGATCGCCAGGGTCGCGGGGCGCTACGGCCTGCTGCTGACGCGCGAAGTCCCGGTCACGACCGGCACCCCCGGGCCCGGCCAGGTCCGCGTCGTCGTCAGCCGGTCGACCGCCGAGGTCCCGAAATGCCCGGACTGGAGCCGCAAGTCGCAGCCCGAATTCGCGAGCTCGACGATGTCGAATTATGGCTGCGCGACCAACATCAATCTCGCCGCGATGGTCGCCAATCCCGAGGATCTGGTCCGCGGCCAGACCGCCGAAGGCACCGGCGACCCGCTGACCACCGCCAAGGCGATCAAGAGCTACCGCGACGCCGCGCCGGCCGGGAAGAACCTGAAGACCGAATCGACGGGGGCCCAATAATGAACGCACCTTTCAATCCGCGCACGGCCACGGTGCGCGATCCGTTCACCGCCTTCGTCTGCGACGATGCCATGGCCGAGGTGATGCGCTCGGTCGCGATCGAGCTCGGCTGGGCGCCCGAGAAGATTCACAAGGGCGGCCTGCGCAATGCAGTACAGACCTTGTCGGTCTCGGCCAGCCCCAACATCCTGTTCGTCGACCTGTCCGAATCGGGCGATCCGCTCAACGACATCAATGCGCTGGCCGAGGTGTGCGAGCCCGGCACGGTGGTGATCGCCGCGGGCCAGGTCAACGACGTGCGCCTCTATCGCGATCTCGTGTCCAGCGGGATCCAGGATTATCTGCTCAAGCCCTTCAGCCCCGATCAGCTGCGCGATGCGCTCACGCACGCGCAAATGACGCTGTCCGGCCCGAAAATGGCCGACGTGGCGATCGATCGGCCGCATCTGATGACCGCGGTGATCGGCGTGCGCGGGGGCGTCGGCGCATCGACGCTGGCGAGCTCTCTCGCCTGGCTGTTCGGCAACCAGCACGGCCGCTCGACCGCACTGCTCGACCTCGATGTCCATTTCGGCACCGGCGCGCTGTCGCTCGACCTGGAGCCGGGCCGCGGCTTGACCGACGCCATCGAGAACCCGAGCCGGATCGACGGGCTGTTCATCGAACGCGCCATGGTCAAGGCGGGGGACAAGCTGTCGGTGCTGTCGGCCGAGGCGCCGATCCACCAGGCGTTGATCAGCGACGGCTCCGCCTTCCGCCAGCTCCAGGAAGAGATGCGCGTCGCGTTCGAATGCACCGTGATCGATCTGCCGCGCGCGATGGTCGTCCAGCATCCCGATCTGATGCAGGACGTGCATTCCGCCGTGGTGGTGACCGAGTTCACGCTGGCGGCGGCGCGCGATGCGATCCGCATCCTCTCGTGGCTCAAGTCTAATGCGCCCCAGTCGCGCATCACCGTGGTGGCCAACAAGGTTGCCGCCGGCAGCGCCCCCGAGATCAGCCGCAAGGATTTCGAGAACTCGATCGAGCGGAAGATCGATTTCGTCCTGCCTTACGACTCAAAGATCGCGGCGCAGGCGGCGAAGCTCGGCAAGCCGCTTGCGGAGATCGCCAAGGGCGGCAAGATCGGCCAGACGCTGAACGAGCTGATCGAACGGCTGATCCGGACCCTCGACAGCGGCGCGGGCGGAGAGGAAGCCCAGGGCGGCAAGAAATCGCTGTTGGGCAAGCTTGGCGATTTCCGCTCGATGCTGCCGGCCAAGGGCAAGCCGAAGCCGTGACGCCCGCCGCAGTGACGCGCACTCCCGCGACAGCATTGGTATCCTAAAGGCGCCGAAACCGTATCATGCAGATGCTGCCCATCATCGTCTTCGTAGCGGGGGTCGCCGGTGTCGGCGTGCTGCTGCTGCTTGCCTTTTCGGGTCCGTCGGCCGGCAAGGCGCAGGACCGGCGTCTCGCCACGCTGCGCCTGCGCCACACCACCTCCGGCGAGGTCGTGGCGCAGCAGCGGCGGATCGCGATGCAGGGCGATACCAAGCTCGACAGCTATTTCACCCGGCTGCTGCCCAAGCCGGCGCTGCTGCGTCAGCGGCTCGATCAGACCGGCCGGACGTGGACGCTGGGCCAGTACGGCATGGTCTCGTTCGGGCTCGCGGTCGTCGTCGCGCTGCTGTTGTGGCTGTGGGCGCTGCCGGTGGCGCTGTCCGTCCTGATCGGATTGGTGATCGGGCTCGGGCTGCCGCACAAGATCGTCTCGATGCTGATCAAGCGCCGCGTCGGGAAGTTCACCGCCAAATTTCCTGACGCGATCGAACTGCTCGTGCGCGGACTGCGCTCCGGCCTGCCGATCTCCGAGACGCTGACGGTGGTCGGCCACGAGGTGCCCGGGCCCGTCGGCCTCGAATTCCGCGCGATCAGCGACAAGATCAAGATCGGGCGGACGATGGACGCGGCGCTCCAGGAGACCGCCGATCGACTCGGCACGCCCGAATTCCAGTTCTTCGTGATCACGCTCGCGATCCAGCGCGAGACCGGCGGCAACCTCGCGGAGACCTTGTCGAACCTGGCCGACGTGCTGCGCAAGCGTTCGCAGATGAAGCTCAAGATCAAGGCGATGTCGTCGGAATCGAAGGCATCGGCCTATATCATCGGCGCGCTGCCGTTCATCGTCTTCGGCCTGATTTACATGATCAACGACCACTATATGCAGG
>CAXTMX010000081.1:0-517 GCA_964245585.1 uncultured Sphingomonadaceae bacterium
GCGGCCAGCTGATCCTCGAAGATCATCTTCGAATCGTACAGCAGCCGCCCGATCAGCGTCGACTTGCCGTCGTCGACCGACCCGCAGGTGATGAAGCGCAGCAGCGACTTGTGCCGGTGCTGCGCGAGATACGCGTCGATATCCTCGGCGATCAGCGCGTCGGTTTGATAGAGAACGTCAGTCATAAGAGCATTCCGTCACCCCGGACATGTTCCGGGGCCAACCGTGCCGCAAGATCAACGGCTTGAGAATTTGCGGCAGGGTGGACCCCGGAACACGTCCGGGGTGACGAAGAGTTTTGCAGAGGTTTTACCTGCACCGGGGTGACATGAAATGTGCCCTTCATGTCAGAAATACCCCTCCTGCTTCTTCTTCTCCATGCTCGCGTCGCCACCGTCCTTGTCGATCACGCGCCCCTGCCGTTCGGACGTGGTCGTCAGCAGCATCTCCTGGATAACTTCGGACAAGGTCGCCGCCTCGCTTTCCACCGCGCCGGTCAGCGGGAAGCAGCCGAGCG
>CAXTMX010000081.1:527-10231 GCA_964245585.1 uncultured Sphingomonadaceae bacterium
CTCGACGATCTCCGGGCGGTGGCCGAGCACGCGTTCCAGCCGCTCGATATCGTCGGCCATGAACAGCTGCCCGTCCCGCTCGTAGGTCGGCCGCTTCGCGCTGAAATACAGCGGCACGATCGGAATGTCGTTCAGCTGGATATATTGCCAGATGTCGAGCTCGGTCCAGTTGCTGATCGGGAAGACGCGGATGCTCTCCCCCTTCGCCTTCCGCGCGTTGTAGAGGTTCCAGAGCTCCGGCCGCTGGTTCTTCGGGTCCCACCCATGCCGCGCGGTGCGGAACGAAAAGATGCGCTCCTTGGCGCGGCTCTTCTCCTCGTCGCGCCTGGCGCCGCCGAACGCCACATCGAAACCGTATTGGTCGAGTGCCTGCTTCAGCCCCTCGGTCTTCCACATGTCGGTGTGCAGCGGGCCATGATCGAACGGATTGATCCCGCGCGCCTCTGCCTCGGCATTGCGGTGGACAAGCAATTCCATCCCGCTTTCCCGCGCCATCCGGTCGCGCAACGCGTACATCTCCTTGAACTTCCACGTCGTGTCGACGTGCAGCAGCGGGAAGGGCGGGGGCGACGGAAAGAAGGCCTTGCGCGCGAGATGCAGCATCACCGCCGAATCCTTGCCGACCGAATAGAGCATCACCGGATGCTCCGCCTCCGCCACCACCTCGCGCAATATGTGGATCGACTCGGCCTCGAGCCGCTCGAGATGGGTCAGCGACGTCATGCGATGCTGCTAGGGACAAGGGGCGCCGAGAAAAAGCTGTGCTTTCTTCGCTCAGCGCAACCGGAGCTTTCCCTCGATCACGGTGACGCAGCTGCCGCCGAGCACGGCCCGCTGTCCGACAAGCGTGCAGCGCAGCCGGCCGCCGCGCCTGCTCGCCTGGAACGCGGAGAAGCTGTCGCGGCCGAGCCGCCGGGCCCAGAACGGCGTCAGCGCGGCATGCGCGGCGCCGGTGACCGGGTCCTCGGGCACCCCCCAGGCGGGGACGAACACGCGGCTGACGACGTCGAACCCGCCGTCGCCCGGGGCCGTCACGATCGCCAGCACGGGGACGGCGGCGAGCGCGCGCATGTCCGGCGCGCAGGCACGCACCGCCGCGGCGTCGTCGGCCAGCACGATCGCGGTGTCGCCGCTCGCGGAGAGGAAGAGCGGGGCGTTCGGAAGACCGAGCGCCGCGCGCAGAGCGCCGTGATCCGCCGGCGCGACTTCCGTCGCCGGCAGATCGAGCGCGTAGCCCCCACCGTCGCGGCGCACTTCGAGCACGCCGGACTTGCGCGTCGCGAAACGCAGGCTGGCGCGATCGCCGAGCAGCACATGGCCGGACGCGAGCGTGGCATGCCCGCACAGCGCGACCTCGGTCGTCGGGGTGAACCAGCGCAGCTCATAGTCGGCGGCCGTGCCGTCGCCTCGCACCGTGAAGGCCGTCTCGGCGAGATTATTCTCCTCGGCGATCGCCTGGAGCACGGCGTCGTCGAGCCACGAGTTGAGCGGGATCACCGCCGCCGGATTGCCGGTGAACGGACGATCGGCGAAGGCGTCGACCTGCCAGAAGCGAAGCTCGGTCAGCCGGACGTCTCCTGCTTGAGCCATGCGCGATAGGCGTGGAGCAAGGGCTCGGTATAGCCGTTGGGCTGCGCGACCCCTTCGAACACCAGCGCGCGCGCCGCCTGGAAGGCGAGGCTGGTCGTCTCGTTGCCGGCCATCGGGCGGTAGAGCGGATCGCCGGCGTTCTGCGCGTCGACCTTCGCCGCCATCCGGCGCAGCGCGGCATCGACCTCGTCGGCGGTGCAGACGCCGTGGAGCAGCCAATTGGCCATATGCTGCGACGAGATGCGCAGCGTCGCGCGGTCCTCCATCAGGCCGACGTCGTGGATGTCGGGCACCTTCGAGCAGCCGACGCCCTGGTCGATCCAGCGCACGACATAGCCGAGGATCCCTTGGGCATTGTTGTCGAGCTCGTCGCGGATTTCCTGCGGCGTCCAGTTGCGGCCGGCCGCGAGCGGGATCGTCAGCAGATCGGCGAGCTCAGGCGTCGGCTGCGAATTCAGCTCCTCCTGCCGCGCGAACACGTCGACCGCGTGGTAATGGGTGGCGTGGAGCGTCGCCGCGGTCGGGCTCGGCACCCAGGCGGTGTTGGCGCCCGATTGCGGATGGCCGATCTTCTGCTCGAGCATCTCGGCCATGCGATCGGGCGCGGCCCACATCCCCTTGCCGATCTGCGCCTTGCCCGACAGGCCGCAGGCAAGCCCGATCTGGACGTTGCGCGCCTCATAGGCCTTGATCCAGGCGGACGCCTTCATCTGCGCCTTGGGCACCATCGGCCCGGCGCGCATCGAGGTGTGCATCTCGTCGCCGGTGCGATCGAGGAAGCCGGTGTTGATGAACACGATGCGGCCCTTCACCGCCGCGATGCAGGCGGCGAGATTGGCCGAGGTGCGCCGTTCCTCGTCCATCACGCCGACCTTGATCGTGTGGCGCGCGAGGCCGAGCAGGTCCTCGACCGCGTCGAACAGCCGATCGGTGAATGCGACCTCGTCTGGCCCGTGCATCTTGGGCTTGACGATATAGATCGATCCGGCGCGGCTGTTGACGAAGCGGCCCCGGCGCTGGAGATCGTGCAGCGCGATCAGGCTGGTGACGATCGCGTCGAGAATGCCCTCGGGCGCCTCGCCGCCGTCGGGTAGCAGGATCGCGGGCGTCGTCATCAGATGGCCGACGTTGCGGACGAACAGCAGACTGCGGCCGGGCAGCGTCAAGGCCGATCCGTCCGGCGCGGCGTAGACACGGTCTTCCGCGAGCGTTCGGACCAGCGTCTGCCCGCCCTTGGCGAAGCTGGCCGAGAGATCGCCTTTCATCAGCCCGAGCCAATTGGCATAAGCGGCGACCTTGTCCTCGGCGTCGACCGCCGCGATCGAATCCTCGAGATCGACGATCGTCGTCAGCGCGGATTCGAGGAGGACGTCGGAGATGTCGGCGGGATCGGCGCCGCCGATCGCGCTGGTCGGATCGATCACGAGCTCGATGTGCAGCCCGTTGTGGCGGAACAGCAGATTGTCGCCGGCGCGGCCGACAAGCTGGGCGGGATCGGCGAGGACAGGGTCGCCGCCGGCAAACGTGGTCCACGATCCGCCGGCGAGCGGCACGGCCTGGTCGAGGAACGCCTTGGCCCGGGCGACGACCTGGGCACCGCGGGCCGGATCGTAGCCCTTGCCGGCCGGCGCGCCGGCGATCGCATCGGTGCCGTACAGCGCGTCGTAGAGGCTGCCCCAGCGCGCGTTGGCGGCGTTGAGCACGAAGCGCGCGTTGAGCACCGGCACCACCAGCTGCGGCCCCGCCGTCCGCGCTACTTCATCATCGACGTTGGTGGACCCGATCGCGAACGGCGCCGGCTCGTCGACCAGATAGCCGATCTCGCGCAGGAACGCCTGATAGGCCGCCGGATCGATCGGCCCTCCGCCGTGCGCGCCATGCCAAGCGTCGATCTTCGCCTGAATCGCGTCGCGCGTCGCCAGCAGCGTGCGGTTTTCCGGGGCGAAGCGCGCGTAGATCGCAGCGACCCCGGCCCAGAGCGCGTCCGCGTCCAGCCCGGTTCCGGGCAAGGCCTGCTCCTCGATGAAGCGCGCGAGCAGCGGCGCGACCTGCAGCCCTGCCTTGTCGATCAATCCGGTCATTTCGTCCCCGCCGCTGCTGTGCCGTCGCCATGCCGGCTGACCGCTGCCGGGTAAAGAGGCGACGCAGCGGGACCTTGTGAAACGCTTGACGCTGGACAAGCATCGCGCGCCGCGCGACAGAGCCGATCGTGCCGGATAGACGTTCGACTCCTGTCGCAGACCGCCGCACGCGACCAAGCAGCATCGTCAGCATCTTCCGCAACGCCGGCTGGCTGCTGGGCGGCAAAGGGGCGGGCGCGCTGCTCAGCCTGATCTATCTCGGCATGGCCACGCGCACCTTGGGCGAAACCGGCTTCGGGCAATTCATGCTGATCCTCGGCATGGGCCAGGCAATCGCCGCCATCGCGACCTTCCAGACCTGGCAGATCGTCGTGCTTTACGGCATGACCCATCTGCGCGACGGGAACCGCAGCCGGCTCGATCGCCTGATCCTGTTCTGCAGCGCGCTCGATGCAGCCAGCGCGCTGGCCGGTGGCTTGCTCGCCGCGCTCGCGGTGTGGCTGCTTGCGCCCGCGTTCGGCTGGTCGCCCGAACTGTCGCGGCGCGCGCTGCTGTTCTGCCTGGTGCTGCTGTTCTCGCTCAAATCGACTCCAACCGGCGTGCTGCGGCTGCACGACCGCTTCGCGCTGGCCGCGCTGGCGGATTCGATGATGCCGATGATGCGGCTGATCGGCGCGCTGGCCGTGATCCACCGCGGCGCCAGCGTGGAAGGCTTCCTTGCCGCCTGGGCCGTGGCCGAAATCGTCTCCGCCGGCTGCTACTGGCTGTTCGCCGCGACGCACGCGGATTTTCCCTGGCGCCCCGGACGGTGGCGCAGTCTCGCCGGCGTCGCCGGGGAAAACCCCGGGCTGTGGCGTTATTCGACAGCAACCAACCTGATCTCGTCGCTGGGCGTCAGCGGCAAGCAGATCGCCGTGCTGCTCGTCGGACTGTTCGTGAGCCCCGCGGCCGCCGGCGCCTATCGCCTGTGCTATCAGCTGGCGCAGGCGCTGACCAAGGCGTCGCAGATGATGTCGCGCGCGCTGTTTCCCGAACTGGTGCGCGCGCACACCGGGACCGAGGGGGTCGAGCTCAGCCGGATCTTCCGCCAGACGACGCTGCTGAGCGCGCTGGTCGGCGGCATCATCCTGATTGCCGTCGTGACGATCGGCAAGCCGATGCTGGGGCTGATCGCCGGGCCCGCCTATGTCGATTCCTATCCTTTGCTCGTGCTGATCGGGACCGCGGCGGTGCTCGATCTTGTGGGCGTAGGCTTCGAGCCGGCCTTGTTCTCGACCGGCCGCGCCGGCCTTGCCTTCCGCTTGCGGGCGATCTCGACCCTGCTGCTGCTCGGCCTGATGCTGACGCTGCTGCCTTTCTACGGCGCGATCGGCGCAGGCGTCGCCGGGGTGATCGCGTCGACGATCGCGTTCGTCCTGCTTGGCCGCGCGGCCTGGTCAGCCGCGGCCCGCGCCGCCGATCCGGAGAAGAGCGCCCTGCTGATCGCGGCCGCCGGCGACACGGAATAAGGCGACGATAGCGGGACGGCATCCAATCAACCGACGATTGGGTGATGCCCTTTCCCCCATCGCGGCATCCGCAGCGCCAATTTAGCGGGCGGCATCCGCCGGCAGCGCACCGCGCGCGAGTATATCTCGGGGGGCTATGCGCCCGCGCGTGAGATCGTCAGCCTCGACCTGGGGCCGCGCTCCTACAACCGGCGCAAGCAAGTCAGCGACGGGATCCGGTCTTGCGAGCCAGTCCCATGCCGGACAGCTGGAGCCATTCAGCCGCTGCATCCGCCGTACGCGCAGCTCAGAGCGGGAGACGCGTCGTTGCCTTGACTTCTTCGAGCACCGCGTAGGTCCGCGTTTCCCTTATGCCCGGCAGCGCAACGAGTGTGTCGCCGAGAAAGGCGCGGTAGGCAGCCATATCGGCCACCCGCACCTTCAGCAGATAATCGAACCCCCCTGCCACCATGTGGCATTCGAGCACTTCGGGCAGCCGCAGCACGTGCGCCGAGAAAGCCGCGAACGCATCGTCGGTGGTGCGGTCGAGCAGCACCTCGACGAATATCATCAGCGCCCGGCCGATGCTGCCGGGGTCGAGCAGCGCCGTATAGCCGGCAATCACGCCCGACGCGCGCAAGCGCTTCACCCGGTCGAAGCAGGCGGCGGGCGAGAGGCCACAGCGCTGGGCGAGCGCCTGATTGGTGATTCGCCCGTCTTCCTGGAGCACGCGGAGGAGCTTTCGATCCATCGTGTCTATGGCTGGTTCTTCGCCGGATGCCTTGGTCATGTCGTATCTCTTCGGCCAGATCGTCTTTATAACGAAGCACTTTCGGCTTGTGGTCGCGTAAGTTCGTATTCGTTCATCGAAGGAGTCGTGCCGTGACCTCTCTGGCCGCGACGAGCTGGGACCGGCTCGACGATTGCAAATATCAGGACGAAGCAGCGGCCGTCCGCGCGCTGCTGGCGGTGAATCCGCTTTCGCTCGAGGAACGACGCCGGATCCGCGACGAAGCCGTTCGCTTGGTCGTATCGGCGCGCGGGTCGGCGAAGCGGCAGGGCGTGGTGGAAAGCTTCCTCCAGGAATTCTCGCTGGGGACGCGCGAGGGCCTCGCGCTGATGTGCCTCGCCGAAGCGTTGCTGCGCACGCCCGATGCCGAAACGCGCGATCGACTGATCGCGGAGAAGATCGGCTCGGCTGACTGGGCGACCCATCTCGGCAAGTCCGACAGCCTGTTCGTCAACGCCTCGACCTGGGGCCTGATGCTGACCGGCCGCATTATCGACGTGGAAGAAGAGGCAAGGCGCGATCTCGGCGGCTGGCTGAGGCGCCTCACCGCGCGGGTCGGAGAGCCGGTGATCCGCCAGGCAGTCGCCGCCGCCGTGAGGATGATGGGCGAACAGTTCGTGCTGGGTCGCAATATCGGCAGCGCGCTCGCCCGCGCGAAGCGGGAGGGGTATCTATGTTCGTTCGACATGCTGGGCGAAGGCGCGCGCACCGCCGCCGATGCCGCGCGCTACGAACGCATCTATGCCGATGCGATCGAGGCGGTCGGCAAAACGCGCGCGCCCGGCCAGGCGCCCGAAGACGGTCACGGCATCTCGGTGAAGCTTTCCGCGCTGTGCCCTCGCTATGAAGCCGTGCAGGAGGAGCGCGTGTGGGCCGAGCTGTATCCGCGCCTCAAACGGCTCGCGCTGATCGCGGCGCGGCACGAGCTCAATCTCGCGATCGACGCCGAGGAGGCTGACCGCCTCGTCATCTCACTCAAGCTGATCGACCGGCTGGCGCGCGAACCCGAGCTCGGCGACTGGACCGGCCTCGGCTGCGTCGTTCAAGCCTATCAGAAGCGCGCCCGCGGCGTCATCGCCGAGCTGCAGTCGCTAGCGCGCTCAAGCGGACGCCGCCTGATGGTGCGCCTCGTCAAGGGCGCCTATTGGGACAGCGAGATCAAGCGCGCGCAAATTGCCGGGCGGCCCGACTATCCGGTGTTCACCACCAAGCCCGCGACCGATCTCAGCTACATCGTCTGCGCGGATATGCTGATCGCGGCCGCGCCACATCTCTATCCGCAATTCGCCACGCACAATGCCCATACCGTCGCTACCGTCCGACTGATGGCGGCGCGGCGCGGCGTGCGCATCGAGCACCAGCGCCTGCACGGCATGGGCGAAGCGCTGTATGCGGCCGCCGGCGGCAACGTCTCGCTGCGGGCCTATGCGCCGGTTGGCGGACATGAAGAGCTGCTCCCCTATCTGGTCCGTCGCCTGCTCGAGAATGGCGCGAACACCAGCTTTGTTCACGCGCTGCTCGACGAGCGAGTGCCGGCGGATCAGGTGGTGGGCGATCCGTTCGAGGCAGTGTCGCTGCAACCTAACCGACACCCGAAGATCCCGCTGCCCGCAGATGTCTTCGGTGCCGCGCGACGCAACTCGCCAGGACGCGACTACAGCATTCGCGAGGAAGCCGAGACAGCACGCCGCGCGGCGGACCTCGGCCAAGGCGACATGCTCGCCTCCGGCCCGATCGTGCGCGGCGCGCTGTTGCCCGGCAGGGGGCCGCAGCCGATCTACAGTCCGGTGGACCGCAGCCGCCTGATCGGCGCGGTGAGCGAGGCTACGCCAGACGAAATCGACGCCGCCGCCCGCGCCGCGCGGTCGGCGCAGCCCGCTTGGGACCGGCGCAGCGGCCGCGACCGCGCGCCGATCCTGCGGCGCATGGCCGACGCGCTCGAACGCGAGATGGACCGGCTGATCGCGCTGCTCGCGCGCGAGGCGGGCAAGACGCTGAACGACGGCGTCGCCGAGGTGCGCGAGGCGATCGACTTCTGCCGTTATTACGCGCAGCTCGCCGAGCGCCAATTTTGCGGACTGGAAATGCTGCCGGGGCCGGTCGGCGAGACGAACGGGCTCGAGCTGCGCGGTCGCGGCACGTTCGTCTGCATCAGCCCATGGAACTTCCCGCTCGCGATCTTCACCGGCCAGATCGCGGCCGCGCTCGCCGCCGGCAACGCCGTGCTGGCGAAGCCGGCCGAGCAGACGCCGCTGATCGCGGCCGAGGCGGTGCGCCTGTTTCACGCGGCAGGGCTCGATGCCGATCTGCTCGCGCTGCTGCCGGGGGACGGCGCGTCGGTCGGCGCGGCGCTCATCGGACATCCTCTCATCGACGGCGTCGCCTTCACCGGCGGCACCGATACCGCCTGGACAATCAACCGTCAGCTCGCCGCGCGGCGCGGCCCGATCCTGCCGTTCATCGCCGAGACCGGCGGGCTCAACGCCATGTTCGTCGATACCACCGCGCTCAAGGAACAGGTGGTGGACGATGCGATCGTCTCGGCAGTGGGCTCGGCCGGCCAGCGCTGTTCGGCGCTGCGGCTGCTGTTCGTGCCCGAGGAAACCGCAGACGAGCTGATCGCAATGCTGGTCGGTGCGCTCGAGGCGCAGGTGATCGGCGATCCCGCCAGCCCCGCCACCGATATCGGCCCGGTGATCGACGACGAGGCCCGGACGACGCTCGAGCGCCATCTCGCGCGACTGGAGCGCGAGGCCAAGATACTGTGCAGGCTCGATCCCGGCGTGTGGGCGGAGCGCGGCTGCTTCTTCGCGCCCACCATCGCCGAGATACCGTCGGCCGATTTTCTCGAGCAGGAGGTATTCGGGCCGATCCTGCACGTCTACCGCTATCGGGCCGACGAGTTCGAGGCGATCGCCGCCGGCCTCGCCGCGCGCGGCTATGGCCTGACGCTCGGCGTTCACAGCCGGATCGAGCGCTTCGCCGAGGAGGTCCGCACGCGCGTGCCGGTCGGCAATCTCTATGTGAACCGGTCGATCATCGGCGCGGTGGTGGGGGTGCAGCCGTTCGGCGGCGAGGGCCTGTCCGGCACCGGCCCCAAGGCCGGCGGGCCGCACGCGCTTCTGCGCTACGCCACCGAACGCGCTGTCTCCGTGAACATCACCGCGCAGGGTGGCGATCCGGCGTTGCTCAACCTGTGAGGCGGCGCAATCAGCCGACCGGACACGCGCCCTTTGGCCCGAAGCGTGACGAGTGTGGCCCGTTGCGGTTATCACGGGCCTTCGTCGTGCCGCATCGTGGCGCGATCGATGTGGTGGTGAGAAACAGGCTGTGAAAGCGCGCGAGGGAGCGAGTCGATGACGCCACGTATCGCGGCCACGCGGGTGCATCGCTGGTTGGGGCTCGCCGCGGCGCTGTTTTGGATGGTGCAGGCGCTGACCGGCGTCATGATCGTATATCACTGGGAGCTCGACGACGCGACGATCGCCGGGACGCACCATCCTACCGATCTCGGCGCGATCGCGCGCCGGCTGGATGCGCTGGCGCCGCCGGGCTCGGGCCGATCGATCGATTCGGTGTGGACGACCGCCGGCGCGCGCGACCGTTACGACGTGACAGTCGCGAGCAGCTCTGGCGAAGAGAGCGTGCGGATCGACGGTGCAGGCAATGTGCTGAGGACGATGCGCGACGGACAGCGCAGCTTCTTCGACACGCTCGTGGTGATCCATCAGACGCTGCTTTCGGACGATGTCGGCG
>CAXTMX010000082.1:0-10184 GCA_964245585.1 uncultured Sphingomonadaceae bacterium
GTATTGCCGAACCGTGCGAACGGCGTGGGCGGGGCGGGGGCGGGCAGGCGCGTCTCGATGAACCCGGCGGTGCGCCAGCGCAGGCTGTCGTGCAGGCGCCCGCGCGCATCGATCACCGCCGATATGCCGGTGGGCGTCGCGCGGATCACGGGCAGGCCTTCCTCGGCGGCGCGCAGCCGCGCCTGGGCGAGATGCTGCGGCGGGCCCCATGCGCCGAACCAGGCATCGTTCGAGGGATTGAACAGGAAGCTCGGCCGATAGCGGCGGTGGATCACCTGGCCCGAGAAGATGATCTCGTAGCAGATCTGGACGCCGATCTTGCCGAAGCCGGGCAGGGTGAGCGTGCGCGGCCCCGGCCCGGGCTCGAAATCGAGATCGCCGGGCGCAAGCCGCGACAGCCCGATCGCCGACAGGATCGGCCGCATCGGCAGATATTCGCCGTAGGGGACGAGATGCGCCTTGTCGTAGCGGCCGCGCAGATTGCCCGTGGGATCGAGGGCGAACAGGCTGTTGCGCGCCGCGACGACATTGCCCGCCTTGTCCCCGATCAGCGCGATCCCGCCGAGCAGCAGCATGTCGCGGGGACCCAACAGCGCGGTGAGGCGCGCGCGGGCCAGCGGCTGTTCCTCGAGGAAGTCGGGAGTCGCGGCCTCGGGCCACAGCAGCAGCCGCGGCTCGGCGCCGGGCGTGCCGGAGAGTCGCGCAAGGCGCAGGAAATTGGCGCGGGCGAAGTCTTTGCGCCATTTCTGGTCCTGGCCGATGTTGGGCTGGACGATGCGGATCAGCGCGCCCGGTTCGGCGTCGGCGGTCAGCAAAGCGAGCGCGCCATGAGCGAGCGCGACGGCGACCGGGGCGGCGGCAAACAGGCTGTCGCGCCAGCGCCGCGCGATCATAAGCCGCAGCGCGCCGCCGGCGAGCACGGTGAGCCCCGACAGGCCGTAGGTGCCGATCCAGCGCGCGGCGAGCGGGTCGCCGGCCCAGACCACGCCCACGGGGTTCCATGCAAAGCCGGTGAACATCGTCGCGCGCAGCCACTCGCTGACGATCCACGCCGCGGCGAGCAGCAGCGCAAGGCGCAGCCGATCGCGCGCGCCCCACCGCCACGCGAGCCCGGTCGCGATCGCGGGATAGACCGCCAGATAAAGCGACAGCAGCACCACCGCGATCCAGCCGAGCCAGGCCGGCATCGCCGCCTGAAAGGTGAAAGCGGTCGCGATCCAGTTGAGCCCGAGGACGAACTGGCCGAGCCCGAACCACCAGCCGAGCGCGAGCGCACGGCGCAGGGTAGGCGCGCGCTCGAGCGAAGCGAGCAGGCCGGCAAAGGCGAGGATCGTCAGCGGCCACAGATGGAGCGGCGCGAAACCGCACGCCGAGGCGAGGCCGAGCAGGAAGGCGAGAAGAAGCGGCACGCCGCCCGCTAGCCGAAGCGGCATCGCGGCGGAAGCGCGAATCGACCCACCCCCAGGGACCGTTCGCCCTGAGCCTGTCGAAGGGCTTTCCTTTCTTCGCAAAACGAGAAGACCGGCGCTTCGACAGGCTCAGCCCGAACGGAGACGGGGGTGATTCAGATGGACCGTTCTATCGCCGAGCCGCCGCCGCGCTGACCCGCCATACCGTATTGCCGACGTCGTCCGCGACGAGCAGGTCGCCGGCCTTGTCGATCACCACGCCGACCGGGCGACCCTGCGCCTCGCCGTCGTTATTGAGGAAGCCGGTCAGGATGTCGCGCGGCTTGCCCGCGGGCTTGCCGCCGGCGAACGGCACGAAGATCACCTTGTAGCCCGAGCGCGGCTTGCGGTTCCACGAGCCGTGCTGGCCGATGAACGCGCCCTGCGCCAGCACCGGGCCGAGCCTGGCGCCTTCGGCGAAGGTCAGGCCGAGCGAGGCGGTGTGCGGGCCGAGCCCGTAGTCCGGCCGGTTGACCACCTCGAGCGCGTCGGGCTTCGGCTCCTTGACGCGCGCGTCGACATTGTCGCCCCAATAATTCCACGGCCACCCGTAGAAACCGCCGAACTGGACGCTCGTCAGATAATCGGGGACGAGATCAGAGCCGATCTCGTCGCGCTCGTTGACCACGGTCCACAGCATCTTGCTCGTCGGCTCCCACGCCATGCCGTTGGGATTGCGCAGCCCGGCGGCGTAAATGCGGTGCGCGCCGGTCCTGGCGTCGACCTCCCAGATCGCCGCGCGGCCTTCCTCGGCGGCGATGCCGTTCTCGCCGACATTGCTGTTCGATCCAACGGTGACGTAGAGCTTCGCCCCGTCGGCGCTGGCGATGACGTTCTTGGTCCAGTGGTGGTTGATCGTGCCGGCCGGCAGGTCGACCACCTTCACCCCCAGCGCGGTGATCCTGGTCGCGCCGACGGTGTACGGAAAGCGCAGCAATTTGTCGGTGTCGGCGACGTACAGCTGGTCGCCGGCGAGCGCCATCCCGAACGGCGAATTGAGCCCGGACAGGAAGGTCGAGCGGACCTCCGCTCTGCCGTCGCCGTCGGCGTCGCGCAGCAGCGTGATGCGGTTGGCCGAGGGCGCATTGGCGCCGGCATGGCCCATCACCAGCTTCATGACCCAGCCTCGGATGCCCTTGCCGTCGTCGGGCTTGGGGGGAGCGTTGGTCTCGGCGACGAGCACGTCGCCGTTGGGCAGCACCGCCAGCCAGCGCGGGTGCGCAAAGCCGGCGGCAAACGCGTTGACCGCGAGCCCTGGTGCGGCGACCGGCACCGCGCCCGCCGGCCAGCCGACCGCCTTGGCGGTGTTGACCGTCGGCAGCCAGGTCTTGTTCGGCTCGGGCAGCGTCGGGTTCGGCCCGATGCCGGCGGCGACGTCGAGCTTGGCCTTCTCGCCGCACCCGGCGAGGAGGAGCGCGAGGACGACGATCGAGGTTTGACGCATGCAGGGTCTCCGCGCGATCGGGCCGACCGCGGCACCCTTTCAACCTCAATCCGCGCCTTCCGGTTCCACTGGCGCGGGGGGCGGCGGGTAGAGCCGCAGGCGCGTGATGCGCCGCGCGTCGGCGGCGGTCACCTCGAGTTTCCAGCCGCTGTCATGCGACAATGTTTCGCCCACGCGCGGGATATGCCCCGCGAGCAGCCCGGCGAGCCCGCCGAGCGTGTCAACCCCGGCCTCCTCGGCGCCGAGGCGCGGATCGATCGTCTCGGCGACGTCCTCGAGCTCGGCGCGCGCATCGGCATCCCAGGCGCCGCCGCCGAGGGGCACGAGCATCTCGGGCAGCTCCTCGTCATGCTCGTCCTCGATGTCGCCGACGATCTCCTCGACGAGGTCCTCGATCGTCACCAGCCCCTCGGTACCGGAATATTCATCAACGACGATCGCTAGGTGGGTGCGGGTCGCGCGCATCTCGGCAAGCAGATCGAGCACCCCCATCGATTCGGGTACGTAGCGCGGCTCGCGCATCAGCGGCGCGATCGTGCCGGGCGGCGCCGCGCCGGTGGCGAGGATCGCGAACACGTCCTTCACGTGGACCATGCCGATCACGCTGTCGAGGTCGTCGCGATACACCGGCATGCGGCTGTGTCCCGCCTCGGCGAAGCGCGCGACGAGATCGTCGAAGCTGATCGTCTCGGGCACCGCGAGGATGTCGCCGCGCGGCACCGCGACGTCGCGCACCGTGCGCTCGCCGAAATGCAGCAAATTGCGCAGCATCTGCCGCTCGATCCCGGAGAGATCGCCCGCGTTGGGCGCGTCGCCTTCGCGTTCCTCGATCGCTTCCTCGATCTGGTCGCGCAATGTCGGCTCGCTGTCATCGCCGAACAGGAGCCCGCGCAGCCCCCGCCACAATCGCCCGCCGCTCTCGGCGGGGCGGCTACTGGAATCGTCTGGCATGATGGAGTGAAGCGTCCCCTGTTATGCCCTCACAAATATACCACTCACCGTTCGTGTCGAGCAGCATCGAGCTCGTCGAGATGCGCCGGTCGAGACATCATCATCATGTCTCGACGACGTTCTCGACAGGCTCGAACTCCGCTCGACACGAACGGCCGTGGGATTAATCGTCCACCGCCGCATAAGGGTCGGCGATGCCCAACGCCGCGAGCGTGTCGCGCTCGAGCTCCTCGAGTTCTTCGGCCTCGACGTCATTGTCATGCTCGAAGCCGAGCAAATGGAAGGTCCCATGGACGACGAGATGCGTCGCGTGGTTTTCGAACGAGACGCCCTTCTCGCGCGCCTCGCGCTCGCACGTCGCACGCGCGAGGATGACGTCGCCGAGCAGCACCTCGCCGTCGTCGCTGTTCGCCAGCCCCTCGATCAGGTCGGGCTGGACCATCGGGAAGCTGAGCACGTTGGTCGGCTGGTCCTTGCCGCGATAGGCCGCGTTGAGCGTCTGGACCTCGTCGTCCTCGCCGAACTTGACCGAGACCTCGACGATCACGCTCTTGTCGAGCAACAGCCGCGCCGGGCTGTGCGCGATCGCCGCGCGCACCGCCTTGTCGGCGATCGCAGACCAGTCGGTGCCGGCGGGCCACCGCTCGTCGGAAAGGACTGCAATCTCGATCATCGAGCGAGATCAGTGGCGGAAAAGTCCTCGCCTTTGTAGAGCAGCCGGGCATTGTTCGTCTTCGTGCAGGCGTAGGTGAAGCAATCGCCCATGTTGAGCTGTGCAGGATGGCCGCTTCGCTTGCCATAGAGGCGGAAGGCCTCGAACGCGATATTGTCCTCCCGTTCGCCGATCGGCACCAGCGTGAACGCCCACTCCCGGCCGAACTCAAGCACGTTCCAGCGCGCGTCCCGGGGATCGAGCGCACGGGCGCGCGCCAAAGCGGCAGCTGCTTCCCAGCGAACGATCGGCGACCAGAGGAGCTCGCCCGGCTCGTCGAGCCGTTCGGCGATATCGATCGCATCGGGCTCCTGCGCGAGCATCGCGACAATCGCCGAAGCGTCAACGAAGAGGCTCACAGGTTGCCTGAAAGCTCGTCGTAGAAGGACTTGTCGACCGCTAGGCCGGTGGGCGGAGGCAATGGATGGTCCCGCCAGAACTTGCGAAGCCTTTCGGGCGACGAGGAACGTTCGCCCCGATCGAGCTCGACTTCCCGCGCGGCCGCAAGCTCCCGCACCAGCGCCGTCTTGGTCATGCCCAGCCGCCGGGCGACACGCGCCACCAACCCGGCCGTATCAGGGTCCTTGATATAGAGCGAAGTCACGACGCCTCCAGTATATCCTAAAATAATCCAGGATATACCGCTTGTCAATCCGGCCCCTCATAGGCTTCGACGATCCGTCCGACGATCGGGTGACGCACGACGTCGCCTGCGCCGAAGCGGATCATCGACATGCCCTCGACGCCCTCGAGCCGCCCGACCGCGTCGGCCAGTCCCGAGCGGCCGATGTCGGGCAGGTCGATCTGCCGGGGATCGCCGCACACCACCATCCGGCTGTTCTGGCCGAAGCGGGTCAGGAACATCTTCATCTGCGCCGGCGTGGTGTTCTGCGCCTCGTCGAGGATGATGAACGCGTCGCCGAGCGTGCGCCCGCGCATGAACGCGATCGGCGCGATCTCGATCTCGCCCGAGGCGATGCGCCGCTCGACCTGCTCGTTGGGCAGCATGTCGTAGAGCGCGTCGTACAGCGGGCGCAGATAGGGATCGACCTTCTCCTTCATGTCGCCGGGCAGAAAGCCGAGCCGCTCGCCCGCCTCGACCGCGGGGCGCGACAGGATCAGCCGGTCGACCGATCCCTGGATCAGCTGCTGCACCGCCTGCGCCACCGCGAGATAGGTCTTGCCCGTGCCCGCGGGCCCAAGCGCGAAGATGATATCGTCGCGGCCGAGCGCCTCCATGTAGCGGATCTGCGTCGCCGAACGCGGCACGATCGTCTTCTTGCGCGTGCGGATCATCACCGCCGGCGGCTGGCTGACGTCCTGGCGGATGATCCCGTCGAGCACCGGCTCGGCCGACATCGCGATCACCCCGTCGACCGCGCCCGCGTCGATCTCCTGCCCCTGGACGAGGCGGTTGTAGAGGCCGGTCAGCACGTCGCGCGCGCGCGCCGCCTGCTCGGCGACGCCCTCGACCACCACCTTGTTGCCGCGCGCCGAGATATAGACGCCGAGCCGATTCTCGATCGCGACGAGGTTCTGGTCATATTGCCCGAACAGGCGGCCGAGCAGCTGCGGCTTGTCGAACGCGAGCTCGAGCCGGGCGCGCTCGCCGGCCTGCGCGGTGACGGGCTTGCGGCTCAAAGGCCATTCTCCTTGTCGTCATCCCGGCGCAAACCGGGATCCATGGATGGCGGAACGTTCAAGATTGCGAGGTGCCCTGTCCGTGGATTCCGGCTTTCGCCGGAATGACGGGACGAGTGATCATGCTGCTTCACGCGCCGGCGCCGCCCCGCCGACCGAATTCGGCCCGGCGCTGACGATCTCGACCGCGACGATCTCGCCGATCGCGGCGTCGCTCGCCAGATGCACCGACTGCAGCCACGGCGATTTGCCGAGCTTCTGCCCCGGCAGCTTGCCCGCGCGCTCGATCAGCACGCCGGTGCGCCGGCCGACGCTCGCGCGGTTGAAGCCATGCTGCTGCGCGTTGAGCAGCGCCTGAAGCCGTTGCAATCGCTCGTCCATCACCGCCTCGGGCACCTGATCCGCCATGTCGGCCGCGGGCGTGCCCGGGCGCGGCGAATATTTGAACGAATAGGCCTGGGCGTGCCCGACCGCCTCGATCAGCGCGAGCGTCTGCGCGAAGTCCGCCTCCGTTTCGCCCGGAAAGCCGACGATGAAGTCGCCCGAGATGGCGATGTCGCGCCGGCCGGCGCGGACCCGCTCGATGATCCTGAGATAGCTGTCCACGCTGTGGCTGCGGTTCATCGCCTTGAGGATGCGGTCGCTGCCCGCCTGCACCGGCAGATGCAGGAACGGCATCAGCTTCTCGACCTCCGCGTGCGCGTCGATCAAGCCCTGCGTCATGTCGTTGGGATGCGAGGTGGTGTAGCGGATGCGCGCGAGTCCCGGCAGCCCGTCGAGCGCGCGGATCAGCCCGTCGAGCCCGTGGCGGCGGCCGGCCTCGTCCTCGCCGCTCCACCCGTTGACGTTCTGCCCGAGCAGCACGATCTCGCGTGCGCCCGCATCGACCAGCGCCTGCGCCTCGTCGAGGATCGCGCGCCACGGCCGCGAGATCTCGGCGCCGCGCGTATAGGGCACGACGCAATAGGTGCAGAACTTGTCGCAGCCCTCCTGCACCGTCAGGAACGCGCTCGGCCCCTGGCGGCGGCGCGCCGGCAGCGTGTCGAACTTCGAGATGCGCGGCATGTCGGTGTCGAGCGCCTTCTCGCCGCGCGCCGCCTGCGCCACCAGCGCGGGCAGGCGGTGATACGCCTGCGGGCCGACCACCACGTCGATCGCCGGCGCGCGGCGCGGCATCTCCGCCCCTTCCGCCTGCGCGACACAGCCGGCGACCGCGATCATCGGCCGCTCGGCGCCGGCGCGCCGGATCAGCCGCCCGACGTCCGAATAAACCTTCTGCACCGCTTTCTCGCGGATGTGGCAGGTGTTGAGCACGACCAGCTCGGCCTCGTCCGCGCTCGTCTCGGCCATGCCCTCGGCGGCGAGCAAGTCGGCCATGCGCGCGCCGTCATAGACATTCATCTGGCAGCCGAACGACTTGACGTGGAAGCTGGTGGGCTGGGCGCGAGTCATCTGGCGGCCGCTATAGGGGATGGCCGCGGGCTTCGCCAAGCGCTCGCTCGATCGCGCCGCGTGACGCCGCTGCGATCGACTTGCGGTCGCCGAGCTGGGCCGGATCGAGCGGCGCGAGGAAGCGGACCGTCGCCGCGATCCTTCCGCGCCGGCCGAAGATGCGCAGCGCATTGTCCGCCGCGCCCTCGGGATCGGCCCAGGCGATATCCGTGGCGGCGGATCCGTAATCGATCAGCACCGGCTGGACGCTGATCCCGGCGGGCGGCGGCGCGACCGCGGCGAACAGCGCTGCGCGGAACGGCAGCAGCGTCGCGCCATCGCCGGTCGTGCCTTCGGGAAACAGCGCCACCGGCTGCCCGCGCGCGAGCGCCGCGGCCAGCGTATCGGCCTGCGCGCGGACCTGCCCCCGCGCGGCGCGGGCGATGAAGATCGTGTGGTTGAGCGAGGCGAGCCAGCCGATCGCCGGCCAGCGCGCGACATCGTCCTTCGATACGAACGCCGTTCCGCTCGCGCCGGCGAGCACGAGGATGTCGAGCCAGCTCGTGTGATTGGCGACGAACAGCACGTCGTGCGACAGCGCCCTTCCGGAAATGCGCGTGTCGACTCCTGCGGCGCGCGCGGCGAGGCCGAGGAAACGGCGCGGCCAGCGCGACGGCCGCCGCGCGAGCCGGCTCAGCCCATGCAGCGGCAGGCACAGCAGCAGCGCGCCGACGAGCAGCGCGATACGGCCGAAGGCGCGGACCCGGCTTGTGTCAGCTCTTGCGGTCGAGCGAGACGCCGTAGAGCTCCATGCGATGGTCGACCAGGCGGAAGCCGAGCTTCTCGGCGATCCGCTTCTGGAGCGCCTCGAGCTCGGGATCGACGAACTCGGTGACGTTGCCCGTCTCGACGTCGATCAGATGATCGTGATGCGCGTCCGCCGCGGCCTCGTAACGCGCGCGGCCGCTGCCGAAATCATGGCGTTCGAGGATCGCCGCTTCCTCGAACAGCCGCACCGTGCGGTAGACCGTGGCGATCGAGATGCCGGGATCGATCGCCGAGGCGCGGGCGTGCACCGCCTCGACATCGGGATGGTCTTCGGCATCGGACAATACGCGCGCGATGACCCGCCGCTGTTCGGTGATCCGCAGGCCTTTTTCAGCGCACAGCGCCTCGATATCGATCTTCCGCGCCATATGGCCTTGCCCGTTGATGCACCCAGCCGCGCCTTACGGCGTTTTGCTCCGCGGGGAAAGCGAAACGCCGTAGGTCATCGGGCTCAACGCTTGCGACGCTTCGTGCCCAAGCCGATCTTCTTGGCCAGCGTGCGGCGCTGTTCGGCATAGTTGGGCGCGACCATCGGATAGTCGGCAGCAAGGCTCCACTTGGCGCGATATTGCTCGGGGGTCATCTGATAATGGGTCATCAGGTGCCGCTTAAGCATCTTCAGCTTCTTGCCGTCTTCGAGACAGACGATGTAATCGGGCTTGATCGAAGAACGCACCGAAACAGCCGGTTCCTGCTTGGCCTCCGGCACGGCCGCGGTCGTGCCGAGGCCGGAAAGCGCGCCATGGACGTTCTGGATCAATGCCGACAGGTCGGACACTGCGACGCTGTTGTTGCTCACATGTGCCGAAACGATGTCGGCGGTCAGCGTTACGAGGGTTTCCGCCATCTCATTTTCATCGGCCATCGCGATCGGTCCTTTTCTATTCGACAGTTTCGGGAAAAGGTTTCCCGGATTGCGAGCCGCATGTCCTGTTTCGTCTGGAATTGCAACCGAATTGGGGAGAATTTCATCTGTCAGCAAGTTCTCGCAAGTCGCGAGAGAGAGTTAATGCATCGAATGACCGCCCGTCGCTGCCGCTATAATATTGCCTCCTGCGGCCTGACTGGAGGAAGTCGGCGCGATTGTATAAGGCAATTGCGGGATTCCCGTCGCGCACCTCCAAATGGATGCGTGCAGCCCCCCGGCTTGCCGATACCGCCACGGAATTGGCCAACAACGCCTGTCCGACGCCCGTGCGGCGATAGCCTGGCCGGACCGCGAGCAGCAGCAGTTCCGCTTCGTCGACGATGATCCGGTTGAGGGCGAAGCCGGCGGGTGCGCCGCCGATCCGGGCGAGCGTGAGCCAGACGCCCGCGAGCAGCAGAATTCCGCTACATTGGCTATTGGTCCAGGCCTCGCCGAAGCGGCGGTCGAACGCTTCGTTCATCGTCGCCATCACTTCGGGAAGATCGGCTGCGGTGCCCGGCTGCAAGGAGACGAGGGAGTTCATCGCGTCGGCAGCCTCGCGTCCGGCGCTCGACCATAGAGCGGAATAGGGGCCGCAGCGGCGAACGCGAGCGGCAACAGAGCAGCGTCGGCCGCCCCCGGCCCGGTGTCGGGGGCGCCCCCGCGGCCCCGCCCCGCCACCCGCCCGGGCGAATCGATCACGCCGGGCAGCCCCTTCGCCTTCTCGGCGAACGCCTCGCCGACCGGCCCCTTGTCCGGATGCTTCCCGCCCATCGCGAGCAACGTCCCCGCCGACGCGACGACCATCAGCACCCCCACCGC
>CAXTMX010000083.1:0-9554 GCA_964245585.1 uncultured Sphingomonadaceae bacterium
CGGCGGTGCTCTATCTCCCGATCGGGATCGAGGGCGGGTTCAAGGGCCTGGTCGATCTCGTCAACAACAATGCGATCATCTGGCTCGAAGAGAGCCTCGGCGCGAAGTTCGTGGTCGAGGACGTTCCCGCCGATCTCGCCGACGCCGCGGCGACCGCGCGCAGCGAGCTGATCGAAATGGCGGTCGAGCAGGACGACGAGGTCATGGAGGCCTATCTCGAGGGCAACGAGCCGGACACCGCGACGCTCAAGCGGCTGATCCGCAAGGGCACGCTCGAGTTCGCGTTCGTGCCGGTGGTGTGCGGCTCGGCGTTCAAGAACAAGGGCGTCCAGCCGCTGCTCGACGCGGTCGTCGACTATCTGCCGAGCCCGCTCGACATCCCGCCGGTCGAGGGCCTCAAGCTCGACGGCGAGACCCCCGATTCGCGTCCGCCGTCGGACGACGCGCCGTTCTCGGCGCTGGCGTTCAAGATCATGAACGATCCGTTCGTCGGCACACTGACCTTCGCGCGCATCTATTCGGGAACGCTCGAGACGGCGTCGCAGGTGACCAATTCGGTCAAGGACAAGAAGGAGAAGGTCGGCCGCATGCTGCTGATGCATGCCAACGACCGCGAGGACATCCAGGTCGCCTATGCCGGCGACATCGTCGCGCTGGCGGGGCTCAAGGATACGACGACCGGCGATACGCTGTGCGCGCAGAACGCGCCGATCATCCTCGAGCGGATGGAGTTCCCCGAGCCGGTGATCGAGCTGTCGGTCGAGCCCAAGACCAAGGCGGACCAGGAGAAGATGGGCGTCGCGCTCAACCGCCTCGCGCGCGAGGATCCGTCGTTCCGCGTGTCGTCGGACAATGAGAGCGGCCAGACGATCATCAAGGGGATGGGCGAGCTCCACCTCGAGATCCTCGTCGATCGCATGAAGCGCGAGTTCAAGGTCGAGGCCAATATCGGCGCGCCGCAGGTGGCCTATCGCGAGAGCTTGGCCAAGAAGGTCGAGGTCGACTACACGCACAAGAAGCAGTCGGGCGGCTCGGGCCAGTTCGGCCGCGTCAAGTTCACGGTCGAGCCGGGCGAGCGCGGCCAGGGCGTGGTGTTCGTCGACGAGGTCAAGGGCGGCAACATCCCGCGCGAATATATCCCGTCGGTCGAGAAGGGCATCCGCGAGATCGCCGCGACCGGATCGCTGATCGGCTTCCCGATCATCGATTTCACCGCGACGCTGACCGACGGCGCCTATCACGACGTCGATTCGTCGGCGCTGGCGTTCGAGATCACCGGGCGCGGCGCGATGCGCGAAGCGGCGCAGAAGGCGGGCATCAAGCTGCTCGAGCCGATCATGAAGGTCGAGGTCGTCACCCCCGAGGATTATCTCGGCGACGTCATCGGCGACATGAACAGCCGCCGCGGGCAGATCCAGGGCACCGACAGCCGCGGCAACGCCCAGGTGGTGGAGGCGATGGTCCCGCTCGCCAACATGTTCGGCTACGTCAACCAGCTGCGCTCGTTCACGCAGGGGCGCGCGCAGTACAGCATGCAATTCTCGCATTACGACGAGGTTCCGGCGAACGTGGCCGACGAGGTCAAGGCGAAGCTGGCGTAAGCGGAAAATTGTGGTTATGGGCGCGTCCGCACCGGCGGCCGCGCGGCAGTCATCAGACAAGAAGGTAGGAAATCATGGCGAAAGCTAAGTTCGAGCGGACCAAGCCGCACTGCAACATCGGCACCATCGGTCACGTCGACCATGGCAAGACCTCGCTGACTGCGGCGATCACCAAGGTGCTGGCCGAAACCGGCGGCGCGACCTTCGTCGACTATGCCAATATCGACAAGGCCCCCGAAGAGCGCGAGCGCGGCATCACCATCTCGACCGCGCACGTCGAGTATGAAACCGAGGCGCGCCACTACGCCCACGTCGATTGCCCGGGCCACGCCGATTATGTGAAGAACATGATCACCGGCGCGGCGCAGATGGACGGCGGCATCCTCGTCGTCTCGGCGACCGACGGCCCGATGCCGCAGACCCGCGAGCACATCCTGCTCGCGCGCCAGGTCGGCGTGCCGGCGCTGGTCGTGTTTATGAATAAGGTCGACCTGGTCGACGACGCCGAGATCCTCGAGCTGGTCGAGCTCGAGATTCGCGAGCTGCTCTCGTCTTACGACTTCCCCGGCGACGACATCCCCGTCATCCAGGGTTCGGCGGTCAAGGCGCTCGACGGCACCAACGACGAGATCGGCAAGCAGGCCGTGCTCAAGCTGATGCAGGCGGTGGACGATTACATCCCGCAGCCCGAGCGTCCGCTCGACAAGCCGTTCCTGATGCCGATCGAGGACGTGTTCTCGATCTCGGGCCGCGGCACGGTCGTCACCGGCCGCGTCGAGACCGGTATCGTCAAGGTCGGCGAGGAAGTCGAGATCGTCGGCCTGATCGACACCAAGAAGACCGTCGTCACCGGCGTCGAGATGTTCCGCAAGCTGCTCGACCAGGGCCAGGCGGGCGACAATATCGGCGCGCTGCTGCGCGGCGTCGGCCGCGAGGAGGTCGAGCGCGGCCAGGTGCTGTGCAAGCCCGGCTCGATCAAGCCGCACACCGAGTTCCAGTCGGAAGTCTATGTGCTGTCGAAGGAGGAGGGCGGCCGCCACACGCCGTTCTTCGCCAACTACCGCCCGCAGTTCTATTTCCGCACGACAGACGTGACCGGCGAGGTCGTCCTTCCCGAGGGCACCGAGATGGTCATGCCGGGCGACAATGTCGCGCTCGGCGTCAAGCTGATCGCGCCGATCGCGATGGAGGAGGGGCTGCGCTTCTCGATCCGCGAGGGCGGCCGCACCGTCGGCGCCGGGGTTGTCAGCTCGATCTCGAAGTAATACAGGCACTGCGATCGCCCGGCTCCTCCGAGCCGGGCGATCTTGTTTTTAACGGCTCTTTCGCATCGGTACGGACATGGAAACGCAGAATATACGTATTCGCCTGAAGGCGTTCGATCACCGGGTCCTCGACCAGGCGACCGGCGACATCGCGGATACCGCGCGCCGCACCGGCGCGATGATCCGCGGGCCGATCCCGCTGCCGACGCGCATCGAGAAGTTCACCGTCAACCGCGGCCCGCACATCGACAAGAAGTCGCGCGAGCAGTTCGAGGTGCGCACCTACAAGCGGATGCTCGACATCGTGCAGCCGACCCCGCAGACGGTCGACGCGCTGATGAAGCTCGATCTTGCCGCGGGTGTTGATGTTGAGATCAAGCTGGCGTAGGAGCGCGCTTCGATTCTTTGTATCCCCGCGAAGGCGGGGATCCAGAACTGGGCTCCCGCCTTCGCGGGAGCACATGAGGAACGAGGGATACCGAGCGGCTTGCCGCTGACCGAGTCCCCGCTGTCACCGATAAGTGACTATCCAGCCCTGGCGGGGGCGCGTTTCGTTTGGGCTGGGCTCCGGCAAAACCGGGGCCTTTTTGTTTGTCATGCTCCTTTGCGGAGCCTCTGAAGTGGAAGGACCAGATCATGCGCACCGGCGTGATCGCGAAGAAGATGGGGATGACCCGCCTGTTCCAGGAAGACGGCCGCCATGTGCCCGTCACCGTCCTGGCGCTCGAGAACGTCCAGGTGGTCGCGCGCCGCGAGGCCGATCGCGACGGCTATGTCGCGGTCCAGCTCGGCGCCGGCACCGCCAAGGCGAAGAACGTCGCCAAGCCGCAGCGCGGCCACTTCGGCAAGGCCGAGGTCGAGCCCAAGGCCTATGTCGCCGAGTTCCGCGTCGACGAGGACGGGCTGCTCGATGTCGGCGCGGAGATTTCCGCCGACCATTTCGTCGCCGGCCAGCTGGTCGACATCTCGGGCCAGACGCAGGGCAAGGGTTTCGCCGGCGCGATGAAGCGCTGGAACTTCGGCGGTCTGCGCGCGACCCATGGCGTGTCGGTGTCGCATCGCTCGCACGGCTCGACCGGCGCGCGCCAGGATCCAGGCCGCGTGTTCAAGAACAAGAAGATGGCGGGCCATATGGGCGACCGCCAGCGCACCCAGCAGAACCTGGAGATCGTCCGCACCGACTCCGAGCGCGGGCTGCTGTTCGTCAAGGGCTCGGTCCCTGGCCACAAGGGCGCGTGGCTGACGGTCAAGGATGCGGTCAAGGTCGCGCGCCACGCCGATGCGCCGTACCCCGCCGGGCTCAAGGCCGATCACATCGTGCACGAGGAAGCGCCGGCCGGGATGGTCGAGGCCGCCGCGGTCCACGAGATCCCGCACGATCCGAGCGCCGAGGAAGTCGCGGCGGGCGTCGCTGCGGCGGACGCGCAGGGTGCGGGCCAGGTCGATCCCGATGCGCCCGCTCCCGATCCGACCGACGCCATCGGCGCACCCGACGACAAGCAGGAGGGCTGATCATGAAGGTCAAGGTTCAGACCCTCGACGGGCAATCGGGCGCGGACATCGAGCTCAACGACGACGTGTTCGGCGTCGAGCCGCGCGCGGACATCCTCCATCGCGTCGTCACCTGGCAGCTCGAGAAGCGCCGCGGCACCGCGCGCGGGGCGCGCGAGCGTTCGGACGTGGCGCGCACCGGCAAGAAGTTCGGTCGCCAGAAGGGCGGCGGCACGGCGCGGCACGGCGATCGGCGCGCGCCGATCTTCGTCGGGGGCGGCAAGGCGCACGGTCCGCGCGTCCGCGACTTCAATCCGTCGCTCAACAAAAAGGTCCGCGCGCTCGGGCTGCGCATGGCGCTGTCGGCCAAGGCGAAGGACGGCAATCTGATCGTGCTTGATGCGCTCGACGTCGCTGAGGGCAAGACCAAGGTTCTCGCCGGTCAGCTCGCGCAGCTCGGCTTCGGCAAGAAGGCGCTGGTGATCGACGGCGACGCGCTCAACGTCAGCTTCGCGCGGGCGTCGAGCAATCTCGTCGGGGTCAATCTGCTCCCCGCGGTCGGCGCCAATGTCTACGACATATTGAAGCACGACACGCTGGTGCTGACGCGCGCCGCGATCGAGAAATTGGAGGCGCGCTTCAATGGCTAAGAAAGACACCAAGGCGGTCGATACGCGCCACTACGACGTGGTGCTCAGCCCCCACATCACCGAGAAATCGACGCTGCTGTCAGAGCAGAACGCGGTCGTGTTCAAGGTCGCGGGCGATGCGTCGAAGCCCGAGATCAAGGCGGCGGTCGAGGCGCTGTTCAGCGTCACGGTGACCGCGGTCAACACGATCGTCCAGAAGGGCAAGACCAAGCGCTGGAAGGGCAAGCCCTACACGCGCTCCGATTTCAAGAAGGCGATCGTGACGCTGGCTCCGGGCCAGTCCATCGACGTCACGACAGGGATTTGAGGCGATGGCGCTCAAGCATTACAACCCGACCAGCCCGGCGCGCCGCGGCCTGATCCTCGTCGACAAATCGTCGCTGTGGAAGGGCAAGCCGGTCAAGGCGCTGGTCGAAGGCAAGCGCAAGTCGGGCGGCCGCAACAACCAGGGCCACGCGACCGCGCGCGGCATCGCCGGCGGCCACAAGCAGAAATATCGCTACGTCGACTTCAAGCGGCGCAAGTGGGACTTGGCCGCGACGGTCGAGCGGCTCGAATATGATCCCAACCGCTCGGCGTTCATCGCGCTGGTCAAATATGCCGACGGCGAGCTCGCCTATATCCTCGCGCCGCAGCGCCTCGGCGTCGGCGAGAGCGTGGTCGCAGGCAAGAAGACCGACGTGAAGCCGGGCAATGCGATGGAGATCGGCCAGGCGCCGGTCGGCACGATCGTCCACAATGTCGAGATGAAGCCCGGCAAGGGCGGCCAGATCGCGCGCGCGGCGGGCACCTATGTGCAGATCGTCGGGCGCGACAAGGGCATGGTGATGGTCCGCCTCAACTCGGGCGAGCAGCGCTACATCCGCTCGGATTGCATGGCGACGGTCGGCGCGGTGTCGAACCCCGACAACGCCAACCAGAACCTCGCCAAGGCCGGCCGCAACCGCTGGCTCGGCAAGCGTCCGCTGACCCGCGGCGTCGCCAAGAACCCGGTCGACCATCCGCACGGCGGCGGCGAGGGCCGCACCTCGGGCGGCCGCCATCCGGTCACCCCGTGGGGCAAGCCGACCAAGGGTGCGCGCACCCGCCACAACAAGTCGACCGACAATATGATCATCCGTTCGCGTCACGCGAAGAAGAAGAGGTAAAGATGGCCCGCTCCGTCTGGAAAGGTCCGTTCGTCGATCTCCACCTTCTCAAGAAGGCCGAGACCGCGCAGGAGGCGGGCACGCGCACGCCGATCAAGACCTGGTCGCGCCGCTCGACGATCCTGCCGCAGTTCGTCGGCCTGACGTTCAGCCTCTACAACGGCCGCAAGTTCGTGCCGATCTCGGTCAACGAGGACATGGTCGGCATGAAGCTCGGCGAGTTCGCGCCGACGCGCTACTTCCCCGGCCACGCCGCGGACAAGAAGGGCAAGCGCTGATGAGCAAGCCCGCATCCCCGCGCAAGGTCGGCGAGAAGGAAGCGCTCGCGGTCGACACCTCGGTGCGCGGCTCGGCGCAGAAGCTCAATCTCGTCGCGGGCCTGATCCGCGGCAAGAAGGCCAGCGACGCGCTCAACATCCTCGCTTTCTCGAAGAAGGCGATGGCGGTCGACGTGCGCAAATGCCTCGCCAGCGCGATCGCCAACGCCGAGAACAATCACAACCTCGATGTCGACGCGCTCGTCGTCAAGGAAGCCTCGGTCGGCCGCGGGCTGGTGATGAAGCGCTTCGCCGCGCGCGCGCGGGGCCGCTCGAGCCGGATCGAGAAGCCGTTCAGCCGTCTGCGCGTCGTCGTGCTCGAGCAGGAAGAAGCATGATGGGTCAGAAGAGCAACTCTCTTTACCCGATCGTCCCGAGCCTGTCGAAGGGCTCTTCTACTCTCGATCCGGGGGTTGAAGAAGGAAAGGGCTTCGACAAGCTCAGCCCGAACGGATTTATTGAGGTAATTAACTGATGGGCCAGAAATCCAATCCCGTCGGTCTGCGCCTGCAGATCAACCGCACGTGGGACAGCCGCTGGTACGCCGACGGCGCCGATTACGGCCGCCTGCTGCTCGAGGACCTCAAGATCCGCAAGCTGATCTTCAAGTCGCTGCCGCAGGCCGCGATCTCGAAGGTGGTGATCGAGCGTCCCGCCAAGCTGTGCCGCGTCTCTATCTATGCCGCGCGCCCCGGCGTGATCATCGGCAAGAAGGGCGCCGACATCGAGAAGCTGCGCCGCCAGCTCGGCAAGATGACCGCGAGCGACGTCAGCCTCAACATCGTCGAGATCAGGAAGCCCGAGATCGACGCGCGGCTCGTCGCGCAGTCGGTCGCCGACCAGCTCGAGCGGCGCATCGCGTTCCGCCGGGCGATGAAGCGCGCGGTGCAGTCGGCGCTCAGGCTCGGTGCCGAGGGCATCCGGATCACCTGCGCCGGCCGTCTCGGCGGCGCCGAGATCGCGCGGACCGAATGGTATCGCGAGGGCCGCGTGCCGCTCCACACGCTGCGCGCGCACGTCGATTATGCCGAGGCCGAGGCGCATACCGCTTACGGCGTGTGCGGGGTCAAGGTGTGGATCTTCAAGGGCGAGATCCTCGGCCACGATCCGCTGAGCCAGGAGCGGCTGATGATGGAAGCGCAGACCTCCGGCGTCCGCCCGGCGCGCGAAGGGGCCCGCTGACATGCTGCAACCGAAGCGCACCAAGTTCCGCAAGGCCCACAAGGGCCGCATCCACGGCGACGCGAAGAGCGGCACCACGCTCAACCAGGGCGCCTATGGCCTGAAAGCGATGGAGCCCGATCGGATCACCGCGCGCCAGATCGAGGCCGCGCGCCGTGCGATCACGCGCCACATCAAACGCCAGGGTCGGCTCCACATCCGCATCTTCCCGGACGTGCCGGTGTCGTCGAAGCCCGCCGAGGTCCGCATGGGCTCGGGCAAGGGCTCGCCCGAATTCTGGGTCGCGCGGGTCAAGCCCGGCCGGATCATCTTCGAGCTCGAAGGCGTGCCCGGCCCGATCGCCAAGACCGCGTTCGAGCGGGCGGCCGAGAAGCTGCCGATCAAGGTGAAGGTGGTCGCGCGCCTCGGCGACGTCAGCCACCTCGTCGGGGAGAGCTGAGCATGGCCAAGATCGATGACCTCAAGACCGCGACCGACGACCAGCTGTCGGGCCAGCTCGGCGAGCTCAAGCGCGAGGCGTTCAACCTGCGCTTCCAGGCGGCAACCAACCAGCTCGAGAAGCCGAGCCGCGTGCGCGAGGTGCGCCGCACGATCGCGCGGATCAAGACACTCCAGACGCAGCGCGTCCGCGCCGCTGCGGCCAAGGCTTAAGGAAGTACCATGCCGAAGCGCGTGCTGACCGGAACGGTGGTCTCCGACAAGACGGACAAGACGGTGGTGGTCTCGGTCGAGCGCCGGGTCGCGCACCCGGTGTACGGCAAGATCATCAAGCGGTCGAAGAAGTATCACGCCCATGACGAGACCAACCAGTATCACACTGGCGAGACGGTCCGCATCGAGGAGTGCAAGCCGATCTCGAAGCTCAAGACCTGGACCGCGATCGGCCGCGTCGGCGCCGAGATCGCGACCCCCGTTCCCACCGACAACGCCTGAAGAGGAGGCTGAACCATGATCCAGATGCAGTCCAACCTCGACGTGGCCGACAACAGCGGCGCCAAGCGCGTCCAGTGCATCAAGGTGCTCGGCGGCTCGAAGCGCCGCACCGCGACGGTCGGCGACGTGATCGTCGTGTCGATCAAGGAAGCGGCGCCGCGCGGCAAGGTCAAGAAGGGCGACGTCCACCGTGCCGTGATCGTCCGCACCCGCAAGGACATCCACCGCGCCGACGGCTCGACGATCCGCTTCGATGGCAATGCCGCGGTGCTGGTCAACAAGAACGAGGAGCCGATTGGCACGCGCATCTTCGGGCCGGTGGTGCGCGAGCTGCGCGCCAAGAACCATATGAAGATCATTTCGCTCGCGCCCGAGGTGCTGTGATGTCGGCGCTCAAGATCAAGAAGGGCGACAAGGTCGTCGTCCTGTCCGGCAAGGACAAGGGCCGCCACGGCGAGGTCACTAAGACCTTTCCGAAGCTGAGCAAGGTCGTCGTGTCCGGCGTCAACATCGCCACGCGCCACCGCAAGCCGACGCAGGCCGAGCCGCAGGGCGGGCTCGTCCGCCTCGAGGCGCCGATGCATGTGTCGAAGGTCGCGATCGAGGATCCCAAGACGGGCAAGCCGACGCGCGTCCGCTTCGAGGTCAAGGACGGCAAGAAGGTCCGCGTCGCGGTGAAGTCCGGGGAGACGATCGGTGGCTGATGGCTACAAGCCGCGCTTGCGGCAGCAATATGAGGACCGCATCGTCAAGGCGATGACCGACAAGTTCGGTTACAAGAACGCGCTGCAGGTCCCGCGGCTCGACAAGATCGTGCTCAACATGGGCGTCGGCGAGGCGACTCAGGACAAGAAGCACGTCACCAACGCGGCGGCCGAGATGGAGCTGATCGCCGGGCAGAAGCCGGTGGTGACCAAGGCGAAGAAGTCGATCGCGCAGTTCAAGCTGCGCGAGGGCATGCCGATCG
>CAXTMX010000084.1:0-9315 GCA_964245585.1 uncultured Sphingomonadaceae bacterium
TCGTCAAGCGCGTCGACGCCGAGGAGAAGACCGCCGGCGGGATCATCATCCCCGACACCGCCAAGGAGAAGCCGCAGGAGGGCGAGGTCGTCGCCGTCGGCACCGGCACCAAGGACGAGGCCGGCAAGGTGACGCCGCTCGACGTCAAGGCCGGCGACAAGATCCTGTTCGGCAAATGGTCGGGCACCGAGGTCAAGCTCAACGGCGAAGACCTGCTGATCATGAAGGAAAGCGACATCTTGGGCATCGTTGGCTGACCTTGCCGTATCCCCGCGCAGGCGGGGATCCAGCGAAATAAAGCTCTGGGCTCCCGCCTTCGCGGGAGCACATCAATTGGAAGGAATTTGAATCATGGCAGCGAAAGACGTGAAGTTTTCGCGTGACGCCCGCGAGCGCATCCTGCGCGGCGTCGACATCCTCGCCGACGCGGTCAAGGTCACGCTTGGTCCCAAGGGCCGCAACGTCGTCATCGACAAGAGCTTCGGCGCGCCCCGCATCACCAAGGACGGCGTCACCGTCGCCAAGGAGATCGAGCTCAAGGACAAGTTCGAGAACATGGGCGCGCAGATGCTGCGCGAGGTCGCCTCGAAGACCAACGACGTCGCCGGCGACGGCACCACCACCGCGACCGTGCTCGCCCAGGCGATCGTCCGCGAGGGCATGAAGTCGGTCGCCGCCGGCGTCAATCCGATGGACTTGAAGCGCGGCATCGACATCGCCGTGACCAAGGTCGTCGAGGATCTCAAGTCGCGCTCGAAGCCGGTGTCCGGCTCGAACGAGATCGCCCAGGTTGGGATCATCTCGGCCAACGGCGACGAGATCGTCGGCACCAAGATCGCCGAAGCGATGGAGAAGGTCGGCAAGGAAGGCGTGATCACCGTCGAGGAGGCCAAGGGCCTCGAGTTCGAACTCGACGTCGTCGAGGGCATGCAGTTCGATCGCGGCTATCTCTCGCCCTACTTCATCACCAACCCCGAGAAGATGCAGGTCGAGCTTCAGGACCCTTACATCCTGATCCACGAGAAAAAGCTCAGCAACCTCCAGGCGATGCTGCCGATCCTCGAGGCCGTGGTGCAGAGCGGCCGTCCGCTCCTCATCATCGCCGAGGATATCGAGGGCGAGGCGCTCGCCACGCTCGTCGTCAACAAGCTGCGCGGCGGCCTCAAGGTCGCGGCCGTCAAGGCGCCGGGCTTCGGCGATCGCCGCAAGGCGATGCTCGAGGACATTGCGATCCTGACCAAGGGCGAGATGATCTCCGAGGATCTCGGCATTAAGCTCGAGAACGTCACCGTCGGCATGCTCGGCACCGCCAAGCGCGTCTCGATCGACAAGGACAACACCACCATCGTCGATGGCGCCGGCGAAGCCGATGCGATCAAGGGCCGCGTCGAGGCGATCCGCCAGCAGATCGAGAACACCACCAGCGACTATGACAAGGAGAAGCTCCAGGAGCGCCTCGCCAAGCTCGCCGGCGGCGTCGCGGTGATCAAGGTCGGCGGCTCGACCGAGGTCGAGGTGAAGGAGCGCAAGGACCGCGTCGACGACGCGCTGCACGCGACCCGCGCCGCGGTCGAGGAAGGCATCGTCCCCGGCGGCGGCACGGCATTGCTCTATGCCACCAAGGCGCTCGAGGGCCTCAAGGGCAGCAACGACGACCAGACCCGCGGCATCGACATCGTCCGCAAGGCGCTCTACGCGCCGGTCCGCCAGATCGCGCAGAACGCCGGTCATGACGGCGCGGTGATCTCGGGCAAGCTGCTCGAGGGCAACGATCCCACGCAGGGCTTCAATGCCCAGACCGAGAAGTACGAGAACCTCGTTACCTCGGGCGTGATCGATCCGACCAAGGTCGTGCGCACCGCGCTCCAGGACGCGGCTTCGGTCGCCGGCCTGCTGATCACCACCGAAGCGGCGGTGAGCGAGCTGCCCGCCGACGACAAGCCGGCGATGGGCGGCATGCCCGGCGGCGGCATGGGCGGCATGGGCGGCATGGACTTCTAGGTCCGGCCAACCAGGCTCACCGAAACAGGAAGGGCCGGGAGCGATCCCGGCCCTTCTTTATGTGGTGGGTGGCGGTTTGTAGTGCCGCTCGACTTTCGCTGGATTGTTCCCCGGCGAAGGCCGACCCCAGCCGTGCAGGTCCGGCGATAGTGCGGCGTGGGTGACGATTGGCCTCGCGGCGGCAGCGGCTACTCTGATCGGTTTGGCGACCCGCGCGGCCATCATCAGGTTTGCCCGCGGTAAGAAGCGGTGATCGGGGCTTTTATCAATGTCCGCACCTGCGCGCGTCCTGCCGCAAAGCTGACCGACCGCGATCCGCGAATTCCAGCCTGAGCAAGCTGATCGTTTCGGGCGTCGTCACAATATTCACGCGCTAAGCCCCATTCCCCATCTCATTGCCCCCTCCGCTCTCACTCTCCGCGCCATTCGCCGGCTGCATGTCCGTCGGCGCGGCAAGGCCGTCGGGCGAGGCGTCGAGCATCTCGGCGGCATTGTTGAGCGCGGCGGCCTCGTCGGCCGAGACGCCGCCGACCGGCTTGTCGTCGCTGCATCCCCCCAGAAGCGCGAGCGCGAGCGCCGCCGCCAGTCCGATCGATCGCGTCATCGTCTCGCTCCTTCGTTCGGCGCGGAATGTGACGCACGCATCGCCAAAAGAAAAGGGCTGCGTTCGCGATCGAACGCAGCCCCGATTTTCCCCGAAAAGGAATATATTATTCCTTGTCGTGCGTCGCGTTCTCGACCGTCGTGTTGACGTTCGCGCCAGACGTGCCCGAGGTGCTGGACGTGCCAGCCGCATCGACGGACGTGTCCGAGGTGCCGGTCATGCCGGCGGCGGTCGCGTCGACCGCATTGCCGGTCGCCGAGGCGGCGTCGGCGGTAGCGGCGTTGACGTCGGCGACGGCTTCGTCGGTCGCGACATTGATGTCGGCGACGGCGGAATCGGCGGTGTTCTCGGCTGCGGCGTCGGTCTTGGGGCTGCAGGCGGCGAGGCCAAGCGTGGCAGCGAGAATGAGCGGCAGAGCGATCGTCTTGGTCATCAAATATACCCTTGTTGTGGTCGATGGCGGCCCTGCGGCGACGCACAGCGCGCGTCTGGCCCCCGGGATCCGTGGCGAGCCGTAGCCGAGCGCCGCCACGAATGCAAATCCCCAGTTGATCAATAGGCTACTGCGGCGAAGCGGGAGTCGGTGTGTCGAGCTTGGTCGCGTCGGGCGTCGCCGGGCCGGCGGGGTCGGGGGCGTCGGCATCGATATCCTTGAGCGCGGCGTCGAGCGCGGCATCGCTCGATCCGGCGCTGGCGGCCGGCGCGCCCCCATCCTCGTCGGCGATCAGCGCGGCACGGCGCTGCAGATAGGCTGAGCGCGCGGTGGCATAGGAATCGGCGCTCGAATCGAGCAAAGCGTCGGCCCCGGCGTCGGTCAGGTCGGCGCGCGCGCTGACCGCCTCGAACCCGACCACGCCATAGCGCTGCGTTCGCGTCAGGCCGGATTCGCGCAGGCCGATGCGATAGGGATCAGCATATTGCGCGACGCCGGTGCCGATGCCGTCGCGCAGCGTCGACGGCCCGAGGATCGGCAGCACCAGATAATCGCTTTTCTTGAAGCCCCACACCGCGAGCGTCTGGCCGAAATCCTCGGGCGTCGGCTTGTAGCCCATGCCGGTGGCATGGTCGGCGAGCCCGCCGACGCCGATTGTGGTGTTTATCAGGAACCGCTTGAGCGAATTGCCCGCGCGGTCGGGCTTGCCCTGGAGCAGCGCGTTGATCGCGGAGAAGGGCTCGGATAGGTTGGACAGCACGCGCGAGAGCCCGCGGCGTGCCGGCCGCGGCGTGATCGTGCGGTAAACCGACGCCACTGGTTTCAGCGCGACCTTGTCGACCGCGCGGTTGAAGCCCCACACACCGCGGTTGAACCCTTCGAGCGGATCGCCCGGCGTCGCGGTCTTCGTGGTCGCGCAACCGGCGAGCAAGGCGATCAGACCCGCGCAGGCGAATCGGCGTATTATCATGACATTCCTGTTACAAAGCCCCGCGCGCTCCGTGCCATAAACTGCTGCGGCGCACAAGCGCGATTGACAGAGATATAAAGACATCCTTATATCCTTATATCATGACTCAAGTGCTCGATATCTTCCGTGCCTTGGCCGATCCGACGCGGCTGCGAATCCTCGCGCTGCTGCGCGCGATGGAGCTGTCGGTCGGCGAGCTGGCGCAGGTGCTCGGCCAGAGCCAGCCGCGCGTCTCGCGTCACGTCAAGATCCTCGCCGACGCGGGCCTGACCGAGCGGCGCAAGGAAGGCAGCTGGGTGTTTCTCGCGCTCGGCCGGCCTGCGCGCGTCGAGCCGCTGCTCGTCGCGCTTGACGCCTGGGCGGGCGGGGAGGCCGGCGATCATTGGGCGGTCGCGGACATCGCGCGCCTTGCCGCGGTGCGCGCCGATCGAGTCGCCGCCGCCGAGCGTTATTTCGATGCGCATGCCGAGCATTGGGACGCGATCCGCTCGCTCTATGTCGCCGAGAGCGAGGTCGAGGCGGCGGTGGTCGCGGCGCTCGGCGGGGGCGCGCTCGGCCGGCTGGTCGACATCGGCACCGGCACCGGGCGGATGATCGAGCTGCTCGGCCCCCGCGCCAGCGGCGCCGTCGGGATCGATCGCAGCCCGGAGATGCTGCGGCTGGCGCGTGCCAAGCTCGCGCAGGCCGTGCTGCCTGCGGGCGCCGAGCTGCGCCAGGGCGACATCTACGGCCTGCCGCTGCCGAGCGCCTCGGCCGACGTCGTCACGCTCCACCAGGTGCTCCATTACGCGCAGCAGCCGGCGGCGGCGGTGGCCGAGGCGGCGCGGCTGCTCGTGCCCGGCGGGCGCCTGCTGATCGTCGACTTCGCCGCGCACGAGCGCGAGGAGCTGCGCGCGCGCGATGCGCACGCCAGGCTGGGCTTCGCCGACGATCAGCTGCTCGGCTGGCTGGCGGCGGCGGGCCTGGAAGGCTCGGTCTGCGCCACGCTCGACGGCGGCGCGCTGACCGTCAAGCTGTGGCTCGGCACGCGTCCCGCCGCCGCAGCCGTACGGGCGCAGGCATCATGACGCCGCCGTCGCTGTCGCAGCTCGAGGAGGCGCGCCGCGCGCTCGATGCGCCGCTGTTCGCCGATCTCGCCGGCGACGCAGACGTGTCGTTCGAATTCTTCCCGCCCAAGACCGAGAAGATGGAAGAGACCTTGTGGGCGTCGATCGAGACGCTCGCGCCGCTCGCCCCGCGCTTCGTCTCGGTCACCTACGGCGCCGGCGGCTCGACCCGCGAGCGCACCCACGCGACGGTCGAGCGGATCGCGCGCGAGACCGACATTCTCGCCGCCGCGCATCTCACCTGCGTCGATGCGACGCGCGAGGAGATCGATCAGGTCGCGCGCGATTATTGGGCCGCAGGCGTGCGCCACATCGTCGCGCTGCGCGGCGATCCTCCACGCGCCGGTGAATCGTTCGCGCCGCATCCCGGCGGCTATGCCAATGCCGCGGCGCTGGTCGCCGGGCTGAAGGCGATCGCGCCGTTCGAGATCTCGGTCGCGGCCTATCCCGAAAGCCACCCGGATTCGCTCAGCCTGCAGGCTGATCTCGACAATCTCAAGACCAAGATCGACGCGGGCGCCGACCGCGCGATCAGCCAATTCTTCTTCTCGCCCGAGGCCTTCTTCCGCTTTCGCGATCATGCCGCCGCCGCCGGGATCGATGCCGAGATCGTGCCGGGCATCCTGCCGGTGTCGAACGTCGCGCAGACGCGCAAGTTCGCCGCGATGTGCGGCGCGGCGATCCCGCCGTGGATGGACCGGCTGTTCGAGGGACTCGACGATCACCCAGCGGCGCGTCAATTGGTCGCGGCGACTGTCTCGGCCGAGCTGTGCCGGCGGCTCTATGCCGGCGGCGTACGCCATTTTCACTTCTACACGCTCAACCGCGCCGAGCTGGCTTACGCGATCTGCCATTTGCTCGGGTTGCGGCCGAAGGCGGCGGCGCGGAAGCGAGCGGCGTGAATTCCATCCCGATCCCCTCAACCGTTCGAGCTGAGCTTGTCGAAGCCCTCTCCTTTCTTTTAAGCGGAGAAAGAGGGAGAGCCCTTCGACAGGCTCAGGACGAACGGTTTCTAGTTGGTGGCTTCGCATGACCCCAGCCGACAGCTTCCGCGCCGAAGCCGCCAAGCGCATCCTCGTCACCGACGGCGCCTTCGGGACGATGATCCAGAACTACAAGCTCGACGAGGCGGCGTATCGCGGCGCCTACGACACCGGCTTCGATCAGAAGGGCAACAACGACCTGCTCGTGCTGACCCAGCCGACGATCATCGACGAGATCACGCGCGCCTATCTCACCGCCGGCTCGGACGTCGTCTCGACCAACACGTTCAACGCCAATCGCATCAGCCAGGCCGATTACGGCGCCGAGCATCTGGTGCGCGCGCTCAACCTCGCCGCTGCCGGGATCGCACGCAGGGCGGCCGACGATTTCATGGCGCAGGACGGGCGCCCGCGCTTCGTCGCGGGCGCGATCGGGCCGACCAACAAGACGCTGTCGCTGTCGCCCGACGTCAACGATCCGGGCTATCGCGCGATCGATTTCGACGAGCTCAAGACCGTCTATCGCGAGCAGGCGGAAGCGCTGCTCGACGGCGGCTGCGACTTCATCCTGATCGAGACGATCTTCGACACGCTCAATGCCAAGGCGGGGATCATGGCGGCGCTCGAAGCGGGCGAGGCGCGGGGCGCGGCCGTGCCGCTGATGATCTCGATGACGATCACCGACATGTCGGGGCGCAATCTCTCGGGCCACGGCGTCGAGGCCTTCTGGGCCGCGATCCGCCACGCCAGGCCGCTTACCGTCGGGCTCAATTGCTCGTTCGGCGCGCCCCAGCTGCGGCCGCATGTGCTCGCGCTCGCGGCGATCGCGGACACGCTGATCATGGTCTATCCCAATGCCGGTTTGCCCAACGATCTCGGCGAATATGACGAGCAGGCGGATACCACCGCAGGCTTCATCGCCGAATGGGCGGTGACCGGGCTGATCAACGTCGTTGGCGGCTGCTGCGGCACCACGCCGGCGCATATCGCGGCGATGGCGCAGGCGGTCGCGGGACATGCGCCGCGCGTCGTCCCCGCGCCGCGGGCGAACATGGTGCTTGCCGGCCTGGAGCCGATGGTGATCGCGGCTTGAAGTCCTGAACCCGTTGTGTCGAGCGAAGTCGAGACACGTTGCGCTTGAATATGCCCCTCGACTTCGCTCGGGACGAACGAATGGAAATGTAATGGCCACCGCACCGATCATTCCCGACGATCCCGCGCCGCAGCGCGCCAGCTTCGTCAATATCGGCGAGCGGACCAACGTCACCGGATCGGCGGCGTTCAAGAAACTGATCTTGGCGGGCGATTATACCCGCGCAGTCGAGGTCGCGCGCCAGCAGGTCGACAACGGCGCGCAGATCATCGACGTCAACATGGACGAGGGCCTGCTCGACGCCGAAGCGGCGATGACCACCTTCCTCAAGCTGATCGCCGCCGAGCCCGACATCGCGCGCGTGCCGATCATGGTCGACAGCTCGAAATGGAGCGTGATCGAAGCCGGCCTCAAATGCGTCTCGGGCAAACCGATCGTCAATTCGATCAGCATGAAGGAAGGCGAGGCCGAATTCCTCAAATATGCCCGCCGGGTCATGGCCTATGGCGCCGCGGTCGTCGTCATGGCGTTCGACGAAGTCGGCCAGGCGGACACGCGCGCGCGGAAGGTCGAGATCTGCGCGCGCGCCTATGAGCTGCTCGTCGGGATCGGCTTCCCGCCCGAAGATATTATCTTCGATCCCAACATCTTCGCGATCGCCACGGGGATCGACGAGCATCGCCGCTACGCGATCGACTTCATCGAGGCGACCCGAGAGATCCGGGAGCGCTGCCCCCACGTCCATATCTCGGGCGGGGTCTCGAACCTCAGCTTCTCGTTCCGCGGCAACGAGCCGGTGCGCCGCGCGATGCACAGCGTGTTCCTCTACCACGCGATCCAGGCGGGGATGGACATGGGCATCGTCAACGCCGGCCAGCTCGACGTCTACGACCAGATCGAACCCGAGCTGCGCGAGGCGTGCGAGGACGTCATCTGGGACCGTCGCGACGATGCGACGGAGCGGATGATCGCGCTCGCCGAGCGCTACCGCGGCACCGACGCGGTCGCCGAGAAGGCTGCCGAGGAATGGCGCGGCTGGCCGGTGGTCAAGCGGCTCGAGCATGCGCTGGTGAAAGGTCTCGACGCGTTCGTGGTCGAGGACACGGAAGAAGCGCGTCAGCTCTACGAACGCCCGATCGAGGTGATCGAGGGCCCGCTGATGGACGGGATGAACGTCGTCGGCGACCTGTTCGGATCGGGCAAGATGTTCCTGCCGCAGGTGGTCAAGTCCGCGCGCGTGATGAAGAAGGCGGTGGCGCATCTGCTGCCCTATATCGAGGCGCAGAAGATCGAGGGGCAGCGCGCCAAGGGCCGGATCGTCATGGCGACGGTCAAGGGCGACGTCCACGACATCGGCAAGAACATCGTCGGCGTCGTGCTCCAGTGCAACGGCTATGAGGTGATCGATCTCGGCGTGATGGTGCCGTGGACGACGATCCTCCAGTCGGCGGCGGACAACGACGTCGACATGATCGGCCTGTCGGGGCTGATCACGCCGTCGCTCGACGAGATGGTCACGGTCGCGTCCGAAATGCAGCGGCTCGAGATGACGATGCCGCTGCTGATCGGCGGCGCGACGACGAGCAAGGCGCATACTGCGCTGCGCATCGAGCCGGCCTACAAGGGCCCGGTCGTCCATGTCCTCGACGCTAGCCGCGCGGTCGGCGTCGCCTCGACGCTGATGTCGGACACGCAGCGCGACGCCTTTGTCGAGAAGACCGCGGGTGAATATGAGGCGCTGCGCCAGGCGCGCGCCGGCAAGGGCCAGAGCGAGCTGGCGTCGCTGGCGGAGGCGCGCGCCAACGCCTTCCCGCTCGATCTTGCCGCGGTCCCGCCCGCGCCGAACCAGCCGGGCGTGCATGTGTTCGACGATTGGCCGCTCGAGGACCTGCGGGAGTGCATCGACTGGACGCCGTTCTTCCGCGCGTGGGAGCTCGCCGGCAATTATCCCGCGATCCTCGACGACGCGGTCGTCGGCGAAAGTGCGCGTGCCTTGTTCGCCGACGCGCAGGCGATGCTCGACACGATCGTCGCCGAGAAATGGCTGACCGCGAAGGGGACTGCGGCGCTGTGGCCATGCCGTAGGGACGGGGATGATGTCCTGATCCGGAAGCCCCTCCCCTTC